>NZ_JBHEZX010000015.1:0-210885 GCF_042511045.1 Streptacidiphilus alkalitolerans | reverse complement strand
GGGTGAAGGAGCGGTGTCCGGTGCGTGCGGTCGCAAGGCGCCGGAGCGTCCTTGTAGCGGAGCTACCAGGGCGGTTCGGCAACGCGGCGAGCGTGCGTGCCGGGCGCCGCGACGCCGCGGAGACCCGTCAGACACCCCCTAGGCACGCGCCCTGCCCTTGGGTGCATCGGTGTGCCCGAGGCGGGGCGTTCGCCATGGGCCCAGGGTGGCGTCGCTGACGGTAGGCTCGGCCGAGCCCGCAAGTACCGGGGCGCGCCCACGCCGCAAGGAGCCCCGCATGCCGCTGCCGGTGCTGACCGCCGTGGTCCTGGCCGAGCTCCGCAGCCGCTTCGGACCGGGCCTGTTGGAGCCGCGACCGCTCGCCATGGGCGCGTGGTCCCGCGCGTACGCCCTCGCCGTCGACGGCCGCGAGCTGGTCGTCCGGGTCGGTCACCACGGCGAGGACTACCTCAAGGACGCGGCAGCGGCCACCAGGTTCGCCTCGTCCGTGGTGCCGGTCCCCGAGGTCCTCGCGGGCGGCGAGGCCGACGGGCTGTGCTACGTCGTCTCCGAGCGCATGCCCGGCACCGCGCTCGACGACCTCGACGCGGAACAGGTCGAACGGGTGCTTCCCTCGCTGCTCGGGGTGCTCGACGCGATCGGGTCCGCCGATCTGGCCGGCACCGCGGGCTTCGGGATCTGGCGCTCGGACGGCACCGCCCCGCACCGCGGATGGGCCGAGGCCCTGCTCGAGGTCGGCGAGGACAGACCGCGCTTTCCCGGCTGGCGCGACACCCTCGCGGCCTCGCCGATCGGCATGGGCCCCTTCGAGCGGGGGCTGCGACAACTGCAGGGCCTGGTAGGGCAGTTGCCGGACCTGCGGGAGCTGGTCCACTCCGACCTGCTCAGTCGCAATGTCCTGGTCTCGGGGGACACCGTCGCCGGGGTGCTGGACTGGGGCAACTCGATGTACGGGGACTCCCTCTACGACGCGGCCTGGCTGATCTTCTGCTGGTCGCTGTACCCGCAGTGGAAGTCCGTCGACATCCGCGCGCGGCTCAGGGAACACCTCAGCGTCGGCGGCCGGCCGCCGGCCGGTTTCGACGAGCGTATCCACACCTATGAGATCCACATCGCCCTCGGCGCCGTCGCGGCCTGCGCCTTCCGAGGACGCTGGGACCAGGTCGAGTTGTTCGCACGGACCGTGTCACGCCTCGCCGCAGCCTGACTACTGTTCAGCCCCACCCGGGGCCGGCTCGTCCTGAGGGGTTGCGGCCCGCCGGTCGGCCGATCGGCGTCCAGTGACGAACACAGCGACGATCGACACCGCACCCGTGCAGATGATCGCCGCGCCCTGCGTCTTCGCGCCCACGTCGAACGCATGCCACGCGACAACCGCCAGAACAACCAGGGCGGCAAGGCCTGTCGCGTGTCCTATCGACTGGGCGATCAGTCCGGCCCAGGCCAGTCGTTGCCGGTGTCGCTGATCATGCCGTTTCTGTTCCAACAGCACGCGGGCCACCTCAGGAGCCCTCTCGTTCAGGAGGGCAAGTTCCCGTACCGTGAACTCGCCGCCGGACGACGATCTCTGCCGTGCTGACCGGGATCCCGTGGATGAGCTCATACGGACCCACCCACCGGGTTTTCGTCCTCGACCCTGAGGCCGAGAGCGAGACACAGCTCATGGACATCGTCGGCGAGGGTGGCTTCGAATGCTGGAAGCGGTTCGCGCGGCCGGTCCGCACCGCCCAACAGATCGAGGGTGCCGCCCACCCCGGCCAGGAACGCCCGCCATGTCGCCCTTGTTCTCCGGCTCCTCTCGGCCGGTTCACCGGTTGCCGCGACGGTCTTCGGCACCGCGATGCGGGCCACGTCCAGCGCACGGAGCCAGGCTTCGGCAGTCGGAGGTCCTGCCCGGTCCGCGGCACCCGGGCCGAAGGCGACTCGCGCCAGCTCCTGGAGCGGTGGCGGCAGCGCCTGTGGATCGACCGTGCCGCGGGGCGCGGTATCGCTGCCGGTGAGGAGTCGGAAGATGAGCACCGCGAGCGCGAAGTCGTCGCTCGCCGCGGTGGCCGGCTCTGCCGTGCCGGGGAAGTATTCCTCGGTCACCGGGTCCGTGAAGGAGACGGATTCGAATTCAATGAATTCAACGAACCCGTTCCGATCGACGACCACACTGCTGCCGGACAAGTCGCCGATGACGATGCCATCGCCATGCATGCGGGCCACCATGAAGGCAAGATTCCAGCAGACACCCAGCAGGAACCGCTGGTCCGGTCCTTCGGAGAGCCGAAACCGGGATGAAGGGTCAAGCAGCTCCTCCAGCTTGACGTGATCGCCCAGGAGGGGCATCGCGTATCCCAGCACCGCACCTTCCCGGCTCTGCACGAGCGCGGTCGGCCAAGCGACTGCGGGCTCCGGGGCCTCCTCACCGGAGCGGCTGCCGAACGGCATCCCCAACAGCCCCCGCAGTCTCCGTTCCTGCAGGGGGCCGGGTGGCTCACGGTAGATCTTGACGATGTAGTCCGCGCGGCCCTCAATGCGATAAAGAGCCGCCTGGTCGTCGACCTCTGACGGCACCTCAGCAAGCGGTACCGGCACGCCGTCCAGCAGTACGGTCCGTCCGGTCACCGGATTACCGCCCTCAGCAGAGTTTTGCTCCAAGGCTATCGGATCGAAGCAGCGCGGTCAGCGCCTTGCCGGGAACCGCTGCAGCGCCCGACACCGCCGGCCCAGCGGGGATCACGAGCCAACCAGAACACAGGTCCGAATAGTAGGCAGTCGAACGATGATCCCTGGAATCGCAGCAGTTCAGTGCCACCGATAACCCTCCCGGCCGACAGGAAAAGCCGCGATTTCGGGCCGTTCGCCAAAGAATCTTGCCGGACATCCTTGCTGTGGATCTTCCCGCCGCCCCAATATCTTAGTTGCCGAGAACCAGCCGGGGATTTAGGCGTTCCTGCGCCTACGCCCATGACTTCACCGCCGCCAGGCCGATCAGTTCGGTCTCTTCGGCATGAGTGAACGCCCTCAGCAGCAACGTCACCGGAATAAGCGCGGCGGGCCCCATATCCGGCTGCCGACAATTCTCGGAATTCCACTCCGCGAGACCACGCGACCAGAATGAGGTCCTGCCATGACTGTGTCATCCGTTCCGATTCCCGGTACCACCCTCGTCGGCCAGGCGCGCTCGGTGGTGTGTTCCAGCCTCCTGATGCAGGACGCACTTCCCACCGGCGGAATCTCGGTGCGGGAGGGGGAGAACCAGATGGCGTTGTTCGCCAACCCCTTCCTGGACGGGAAGGAGGAGGCGCTCGTCCTCAACCAGAGCGGCGCGCTGACCTATGTGCAGCGCACCGCGTCGTCCGCCAGCGGCTGGCAGCAGGTGTCCGTCGACACGTCCGCCGGCGCGCCGCCCCTGCTCGGCGGCGAGGTGGCCGTGATCGTCAACCCCTACGACCTGAGCGTGTGGGCGGTGTACACCGCCGCGTCGGCGGCCGAGGCGGAGCAGGTCTCCGCCTTACGCCTGACCGCGCAGACCGTCGACGGGGTGGCCAGCTGCAGCTGGCAGGCCATGCCCGGGGCGATATCGTTCGCCGGCGCGTCGATGCCGGCGATCTCGCGTCTGCGGGTGGCCTACGACGGAACGACGCCCCACGTGGTCGGGCTCACCGAGACCAACACCCTCGGCTACATCAACCCGCTGTTCACCATCGCACCCGGGGGCACCGCCTTCTTCGGCTGGTCGGTCCTCCCGAACCCGCTGACGGGCGCTCCCACCGACAGCTTCGACTACACCGTGCAGTTCGGGGTCAACCAGGCCCCGGAGGTCTACCTGCTGCAGGGCCCCAACCTCAGCATGCTGACCTTCTTCCCGGTGTTCTCGAGTGCGCCGGTGTCGGGCACCGCCGCCGAACTGGTGGGCGCCTACCAGCTGCCGAGGGGCAGCCGCGGTTCGGCGACGGGCTGCGTGTACCTGGACGCCGCGGGCGATCTGGTGACCTACAACAGCGTGTACGGCATGAACGGCCCGGTGGCCCACTTCGGCACGACGTCCGGGCTGGGCCTGATCACCGCCAGCCTGTGGACCGACGCGAACCGCATGCTGCATGTGTTCGGGCTCGACACCGACAAGACCCTCCGGCTGCTGAACCAGGCCAGCTGGGCCGACGGGGCTCCGGCCTGGGCCCAGGCGGTGTCCCAGGACGGAACCACGACCACGCCGGCGCTGATCGGGGTGCACCCGGGCGTCGCCGGCCTGGTGCTGGACCCGTTCCCCGACCTGCTGCCCAGCGAACTGCTGTGGCAGGAGGGGACACAGGCCGCCGACATGTGGTGCGTGTGCACCCAGGACGTCGCCTCGGCCCGCTGGGCCATGGAGCCGATCCGGCTCACGGATGCCGCCTCGCCGATCGTGACGGCCGCCCACTACGTCTCCGACATCACCGTGCTGGACGGGGTCGGCACCCCGTTGGGCGGCCTTCCGGTCCAGGTCTCGGCCGAGTCGCGGCTGGAGATCATCTCCGGCGGGATGTCCTGGCTGGTCGGGCCCGGCTACTCGGCGACCCTGACCACGAACCGGCTGGGCCGGATCCGCATCGCCGTCCCGGCCCGCGCGCTGGTACCGCCCGCCATCCACGTCGACGCCCCCGGGCTGGTGCCCGGCGCGGTGATCCAGCCGGCCTCCGACGTGCACGAGTACCTGGCCGGGACCGGCACCCTCGCCTCCCAGTCCGCGCCGTTCAGCGGCACCGCCCTGCTCGCCGCCACGGCCGGCGGGGTCAATGTGGTCAAGCCGGGGACGACGCTGGCGGAGGCGACCGCGGCGGCCACCGGAGTGCAGCAGGCCTTCACCGCCGCCGCGGGCAAGCCGCTGACCTCCCGGCTGCTCACCGGCCCCGGTCCGGCCCCGGAGATCCACGGCTGCGCGGTGGGCACGATGGCCGACGGCCGGGTGGGGTACCGGGAGTTCGGCAGCGCCAAGGAGGTCGAGGACTACCTCGCGGGGATCAGGGCGCTGCCCGAGTACGGCGGGATCCTGGACGAGTTCCTCGACTTCCTCGGCAACATCTGGGAGGGCATCAAGAACGGTGCGATCGAGGTCTACAACGTCTACCAGGCCGAGGGCTTCTTCGGGGTGGTGATCTGGATCGGCGGGAAGATCGTCGAGGTCGCCAAGGTCGTCATCGACGGGGTGGAGACCGCCGGACAGGTCGCCGAGGCCTACTTCAACACCGTGGTCCAGGACATCACCGACGCCCTCGACTGGCTGCAGTCGCTGTTCGACTTCAGCGCGATCTGGAACACCAAGAAGGCCCTGGCGGACGGCCTCACCAAGGTCGTGGACCTGGGCATCGCCACCCTCGACTACGCGGGCACCCTGGCGGACCGCTGGTTCCAGGAGAAGGAACAGGAGGTCACCACCCTGTTCACCACGCTCAAGAAGCAGTTCGCCACCACGGCGGTCGGCGACTTCGCCAACATCACGCCGCTGCCGCCCACCGCCAACGGCAGCGTTCCCACCCAGCAGGAGCTGCGCGGCAACCCGCAGGCGACCTGGTTGCTCAACCACCTCATGGATTCCGAGAGCAGCGGCGCCCTGCTCGGCAGGGCCGCCGTCAGCATTCCCCCGGACTCGCCGCTGGTGACCGCGTTCACCCAGTTCCTCCAGGACCTCAACGCCAGCGCCCTGGTGGACGACGTCACCACCACGCTGGGCGACCTGGCCACCGCCGCCTCCGTGCTGTTCGACCCGGCCAACCCGGCCGTCGCCCAGACCACTTCGGTGCTGGCGCTGCTGAACGACATGGAGAACCTGGCACTTGACGTGCTGCAGGCGCTGGACACCCTGGTCAACAAGATCCTCGGGCTGGCCGCGACCATCGCCCGCAGCGTCGACGACCTGCTGGACAGCAGCCTGGACCTGCTCGGCCCGATCGGCAGCCTGATCCAGTGGATCCTGGAGGAGGTCGACGGCCCCGACATCGACCAGCTGACCCTGGGCGACTTCCTGCTGCTGGTCATCGCCTTCTACGTGACGACGCTGTACAAGCTGTTCTACGGCGTCGACGAGCAGCCGTTCCCCACCGGGGTGTTCCCGCTGCTGCCCGGCCCGCCCTCGGCCACCGGCGTGGCCGGCGACGAGCCCGACCCGGACTCCATGCACACCTGGCAGCTGTTCTGCGGGTTCGCCGGGGTGTTCAACTCGCTCCTCAACTTCTACGGCGACCTGTGCATCATGTGGGACAAGGTGGATCCGGTGCTCAACCCCCTGATCTGCATCGGCGCACTGCTCACCCAGGTGCTCAGCGGTGTCGCGCTCTCGGCCCCGCCGGTCACCGGCCGGGAGTGGGAGGGGCCGGCCACCGGGGCGTTCGTCGCGCAGCTGTTGGAGTGGCTGCTCGGCTTCGCGGTCTGCGCCGCCAGCCTCTCCGAGGTGGCCGAGGCCGACACCGTGTGGCTGAAGAACCTCAACGGCATCGCCGGACCGGTCGTCAACACCCTGTTCGGAGTGGCGAACCTGGCCTGCCTGGCCGCCGACGACGCCCAGGCCAAGGCGACCGCCTACACCTGGGGCAGCGACATGGTCTCCGTCATCGGCGCCCTCGACTCGGTGATCCGGATCGACACCGGCCCGGAGGAGCCGGACGAGTCGCTGCCGTGGCGGGTCGGGATCACCGCCGGGGTGAACGTGGGCACCAACCTGACCGCCGCGGTCATGACCATCGTCTCCGGCGTGACCCGCACCCGGCCGGAGATCACGTTCGACAGCCTCGATCCGATCGCCGAGGGAACCGCCGGCCAGCCGTTCGTCCTCGACGTCAAGAAGCACACCACCGGCGGCGACAAGCCCTGCAACAGGCCGCTGCAGAAGTTCACCATGACCGGGGCCGAGGGCTCGGGCCTGACCATCGACCCGGACACCGGCCAGGTCACCGGCACCCCCACCAGTGCGCTGAGCTACGACGTCACCTTCACGGTCAGCGACAGCAACTGTCCGGCCTACGAGTCGGAAGCGGTCACGGGAAAGATCACCATCGGGAGTTCGCTCTCCGCGCCGCCCCACCCCCGGGGCCACGGCGACCACCACGACCACTCCGGCCACCACGACCACGACGGGCACAAGCACAAGGGCCACGGCGGCCACCGCGCCGACTCGTAGACCCAGCTATTGGGTGACCCCGGGCTGGGCGACGCTGGTCGTCCAGCCCTGGTCGAGCAGGCGGCAGACCTGGTCGACCGCGGCGGCGGGGTCGGGGCGGGAGCCGGCGAACGCCAGGGTCTCCAGGGTGAACCGGGCGTAGGCGGCGCAGAGCAGATCGTCCTGCGGGCGTCCGGTCTGCTCGGCGAGGGCGTGGGCCAGGGCGGTCTCGTGGCGCAGGGACATCGCGTGGGCGTACTCGCGCAGGGCCGGGGTCTGCCGGACGAGCTGCTGGAGGGCGGCGAAGCGCGGGTCGCGGGTGTGCGGCGAGGTGACGTACTCGGTGAAGTGGGCCCGCAGCGCCTCGGGGATGGTCAGGCCCGGCGGCCGGTCGGTGACCGCGCCGACCAGGGCGGCCTCATGGCCGGCGTCCTCGTCGAAGACCAGGGCCTCTTTGCCCTGGGGGAAGTAGTTGAACAGGGTCGACACCGACACATCGGCGACCTCGGCGATCTCGCGCACGCCCACCTGGTCGTAGCCGCGTTCCAGGAACAGCCGCAGCGCGGTGTCGGCGATCGCCTGCCGGGTGGCGGCCTTCTTGCGTTCGCGCCGCCCCACGGGCGCCGCGCTGTCGGTCGTCGTCCTGTCCATCCGCCCAGCCTACCGGGAATATTGCGATTGCACCATAATTGGAACTGTTGTAGTTTTGGAGCTGTTGGAGAAATTAGCACCGAAGGGATTCCCCATGAGCTCCGTAGCACCCACCCACGCCAGGATCAGCGTCATCGGCGCCGGACCCGGCGGCCTGACCTGCGCCCGCATCCTGCAGCGGCGCGGCCTCGCGGTCACCGTCCACGACCGCGACGCGGGCCCCGAGGTCCGCAACCAGGGCGGCACCCTGGACCTGCACGCCGACAACGGCCAGATCGCGCTGCGCGAGGCCGGTCTGCTGGAGGAGTTCTTCCAGCTGGCCCGCCCCGAGGGGCAGGAGATGCGCCAGTTGGATCCGGCCGGCGCGCTCCTCTCGCACCAGCTCCCGAAGGCCGACGAGCTCTTCAAGCCGGAGATCGACCGCGGCCGACTGCGCGACCTGCTGCTGGACTCCCTGCAGCCGGGAACCGTCCAGTGGGGCCACGCCCTGGAGTCGGTCGACGGTCCCGCCGACGGCCCCCGGCAGCTGCGCTTCGCCGACGGCAGCACGGTCGAGACCGACCTGGTCATCGGCGCCGACGGCGCCTCCTCCCGGGTGCGCCCGGCCGTGTCCCCCGCCGTCCCGCAGTACTCCGGGGTGAGCTTCCTGGAGGCGTGGTTCAACGACGTCGAGAACAGCCACCCCGAGATCGCCGAGCTGGTCGGCCAGGGCGGTGCCCACGCGGCCGACGGCGAGCGCGGGATGTTCGCCCAGCGCAACGGCGGCAACCACATCCGCGTCTACCTCATCCAGCGCGTCCCGGTCGACTGGATCAGCCGGAGCGGCCTGGCCGCGGACGACACCGACGCCGTCCGCGCCCTGCTCCTGGAGCGCTACGCCCACTGGTCGCCCCGGCTGCGGCGGCTGATCACCGACAACGAGGGCCGCTACATCCAGCGTCCGATCTTCGCCCTGCCGGTCCCGCACACCTGGGAGCACAACCCGACCGTCACCCTGCTCGGTGACGCCGCCCACCTGATGCCCCCGCTGGGGGTGGGCGTCAACCTCGCCATGCTCGACGCCGCCGAACTGGCCGTGGCCCTGGCCGAGTCCGCCACCGTCGCCGACGCCGTCCGCGCCTACGAGCGGACCATGCTGCCGCGCTCCGCCGAGAACGCCAAGATCCTCGAGGGCGGCGCCGAGTTCCTGCTGTCCGTCGAACTCCCCGACCTCGGCGACGACGAGGGCGACGACAAGGGCGACGACGCCGTTCGGCACGCGGGGCGGTGAGGTCCACGTCGGTCAGGCGCAGGCCCGGGGCCGTATGCCAAGCTGAAGGCCGACTGTCACGAGGGAGTGCGGCAATGCTTGGTTCGTCTCCGGTCACGGCGTTCCTGCCGTCCACGGATCCGGTCCGGTCCCGGGCCTTCTACGAAGGTCTGCTCGGCCTGACCGTGACCGCGTCCGACGGGTTCGCGCTAGTGCTGGAGGGCGCGGGAACCACCATCCGGGTCACCCGCGTCGAGACGTTCACTCCCCAGCCGTTCACCGCGCTGGGCTGGGTGGTCCAGGACATCGCCCGGGTGATGAGCCAACTCGCGGAGCAGTCGGTCGAGTTCGTCGTCTTCGAGGGCATGGGCCAGGACGCCGACGGCGTCTGGACCGCTCCGGGCGGCCACCGGATCGCCTGGTTCAAGGACCCGGACGCCAACCTGCTCTCACTGACCCAGTACGCCTGACCCGGTCCCCCGCACCGGCCCCTGGTCCGTGGACGCGTCCAGGATCAACGCGCCCTTGTCACCGGCGTAGTTGTACAGCGTGTTGCGCGCCGGCCCGGACCAGTTCATGGTGCTCCTCGACGCCGGCGGGGACCGGGCGGCGCGTCTCTATTTGCGTATGGACGCAATTAAGGGGAGACTGCTCTCGGCACCGTCCCCTGCCGCGCCGCGCGCGCCGGGCCTGTGCCGGTACGACCGGAACGCTGGAACCGCATCCCCGATTGGAGGCAGCCATGGGCGCCGACCCTCCCAGTCCCCGCTGCCCCCAGGGCAGTCGCTGACGCACTGATTCGCCCGCTCCGGGCCGCCCCCGGAGTAGTCCCGCACGGCCGTCCGGGCCCTTCGGTCCGGCCCGCCGAGCCTGCCTGCCTACTTGGCTCCCCCTTCTGATTTCTCTCCACGCCGGACGCCGTCCCGGCCTGCCCGCACCCCTGTTCCGCTACCGCCCGCCTGCCGCGCGGTCACGGGAACGCGGCTGGGCCGGGCCGGACGCGTCCACCGTGTGGCTGGAGGTTCCTGTGATGCCGTTCCGTACGAGCGGCCCCGCCGCCTCGCGCGCCTCGCTGCCGTCCCGGGCAGCGGGCCGCCTCGCCCGCACCACCTGGGTGGACCTGGTGGTCGCCGCCGCGGTCCTGGTGCTGCTGTATCTGACCCTGCGCGTGGGGCAGGGCACCACCGTGCGCTTCTCCACCAGCCAGAGCGCCAAGGTCGACACCGACCCGGCCCGGCTGCCCTACGACGCGGCGCGCAGCCTGCTGCGGATGTTCGTGGCCCTGGCCGCGTCGGTGGTCTTCACCTTCGTCTACGCCTACACTGCGGCGCGCAGCCGGCGCCTGGAACGGATCCTGATCCCGGCGCTGGACATCCTGCAGTCGGTACCGGTCCTCGGCTTCCTGACGGTGGCGGTGAGCGGATTCATTGCGCTGTTCCCCGGATCGATGCTGGGCCTGGAGTGCGCGTCCATCTTCGCCATCTTCACCTCGCAGGCCTGGAACATGACCTTCGGCTTCTACTACTCGCTGACCGCCATGCCGCGCGAACTGGACGAGCTCTCCCGCTCCCTACGCTTCACCCGCTGGATGCGCTTCTGGAAGGTGGAGCTGCCGTCGGGGGCGATCAGCCTGGTCTGGAACGGGATGATGAGTTTCGGCGGCGGCTGGTTCTTCCTGGTCGCCTCCGAGGCGATCAGCGTCAACAACAAGGACTACGCCCTGCCCGGGGTCGGCAGCTACGCCGGGGCGGCGATCGCCGACGGCGACCTGGGCAAGGTCGGCTGGGCGATCCTGACCATGGCGGTCATGGTGATCGGCGTCAACTTCCTGTTCTGGCGCCCGCTCACCGCCTGGGCCGAGAAGTTCAAGAACGAGCAGTCCGAGGCCACCGAGGTCCAGCGCTCCTACGTCCTGGACCTCCTGCGCCGCTCGCACTGGCCCCGGCTGCTGGGGTACGTGCTGCGCCCGGTGGGGCGCGGCCTGGGCCGGGCCGCCCGGATCCTCGGCACCGACGACCGGCCGCTCACCCATGACCCCGCCCGGCAGCGCACCGGCGACATCGCCTTCGCGGTGGTGGCCGGCGGCCTGATCCTCTGGGGGCTGGCCGGGCTCGCGGAGTACCTGCACGACACCTCCGGCCTCGGCGTCTTCGGCGAACCCCTGCTGCTGGGGCTGGCCACCCTGGGCCGGGTCCTGCTCCTGGTCGCCGCGGCCACCGTGGTCTGGGTGCCGATCGGCGTGCGGATCGGCTTCTCGCCGAAGCTGACCCGCATCGCCCAGCCGGTGATCCAGGTCCTGGCCAGCTTTCCCGCCAACTTCCTCTTCCCGCTGGCCGTCTGGTTCTTCCTGCGGACCGGGCTCTCGATCGACGTCGGCGGAATCCTGCTGATGGCGCTGGGCGCCCAGTGGTACATCCTCTTCAACACCATCGCTGGGGCCATGTCCATCCCCACCGACCTGCGCGAGGCCATGGACGATCTGGGCGTGCACGGCTGGCAGCGCTGGCGGCGGCTGATCCTGCCCGGGATCTTCCCCTCCTATGTCACCGGCGGCATCACCGCCTCCGGCGGCGCCTGGAACGCCTCCATCGTCGCCGAGGTGGTCACCTTCGGCGGCACCACGCTGACCGCGACCGGCCTGGGCGCCTACATCGCGCAAGCGACCGCCGGCGGCGACTTCCCCCGCCTGATCGCGGGCGTGGCCGTGATGAGCCTGTATGTCGTCGCCCTCAACCGCCTGCTCTGGCGCCGCCTCTACCGCCTCGCCGAGACCCGCTACACCCTCTGACTCCGACCCGCCGCGCCCTCTGACCCACCCTCAGAACGGCCGATCTGCAAAGGAGCCTCCCATGGTTCTGAGCGCCCTGCGCAACCTGCGCACCACCCGCACCACCGCTCCCGGCGGCAGGACCGCCACCGCCCCGCCCCCGGCGGACGGCGACGTCCTGCTCGCCACCGCCGCCCTGACCAAGTCCTACGCCGGGGCCGACGGCGAACTGCCAGTGCTGGCCGGCATCGACCTCCAGGTCCGCGCGGGCGAGATCGTCGCCCTGCTGGGGCGGTCCGGCTCGGGCAAGTCCACCCTGCTGCGCTGTCTGGCCGGGCTGCTGCCGCCCAGCTCCGGCACCGTCTCCTACCGCGGCACGCCGCTGACCGGCGCCAACCCCGGTACGGCCATGGTCTTCCAGACCTTCGCGCTGCTGCCCTGGCTGACCGTCCAGCAGAATGTCGAGGTCGGCCTGGAGGCCCGCGGCGTCCCCGCCGACCGGCGCGCCCTCGCCGCCGTCCAGGCCATCGACCTGATCGGCCTGGACGGCTTCGAGGACGCCTACCCCAAGGAGCTCTCCGGCGGCATGCGCCAGCGCGTCGGCTTCGCCCGCGCCCTGGTGGTGGAACCCGACGTGCTGATGATGGACGAGCCCTTCTCCGCCCTGGACGTGCTCACCGCCGAGAACCTGCGCGGGGAGCTGATGGAGCTGTGGGAGTCGGGCCAGTTCCCCACCCGGGCCATCGTCCTGGTCACCCACAACATCGAGGAGGCCGTGCTGATGGCCGACCGCATCGTGGTCCTGGGCTCGCGCCCCGGCACGATCCGGGAGACCTTCCAGGTCGACCAGCCGCGTCCCCGGGACCGGCAGTCCGCAGACTTCGAGGACCTCATCGACCGCGTCTACCGGACCATGACCGGCCGCGCCAAGGAGACCCGCACCCCCGGCCGCACCGAGCCGGTCGGCCTGGAGAAGCGCACCATGGCCAACACCCCGCTGCCCACAGCGAGTGTCGACGGACTGTCCGGGCTCGCCGAGATGGTCGCCCACCGCGGCACCCGCTGCGACCTGGCCGACCTCGCCGACGACCTGGGCCTGGACGTCGACGACGTGCTCCCCCTGGTCGACGCCCTGGAACTGCTGGGCCTGGCCAAGGTCAGCGAGGACGACCTGATCCTGACCGAACGCGGCACCACCTTCGCCGGCGCCGACGTCCAGCAGTCCAAGGAGATGTTCGCCACCGCCGCGCTCGACGCCCCGCTGGTCAGGCTGATCACCACGAGCCTGCGGCAGAACTCCGACGGCGTCCTGCGGGCCGGCTTCTTCCGCGACCTGCTCGCCCACCACTACACCAGCGAGCAGGTCGCCCAGCAGCTGGAGACCGCCACCGACTGGGGCCGCTACGCGGAGCTCTACTCCTACGACGCCGACCGCCAGTCCTACCGCCTCGACCGAGACCCCCGCCCCGACCAGGCGCCGGAAGCGCCTCCCGGCCCCTGAGCCCCGCCGGAGCCCGCCGGGCGGGGCCGGGCGGGGGCCGGGGCCTGGCGGGCCGGGGGTCAGCCGTGGGCCGGGCCCACCCCGCGCAGCGCCACCAGGCCCGAGCAGGGCGGACCGGGCCCGCCGGGCCGGGGCCGGGACGGGCCAGAGCCAGACCGGGGCCGGGACGGCCTACTGCCCGGCCGCCGGCCGCCGCGCCCGCAGCGGGCCGGCGGCCCGTCCCGACTGCTCCTTCGCAACTCCCGCAGGCTCTGCGGGCTCCGCGACCTCTGCGGGAGCAGCCGCTACCGCCGCCCGCCCACCCGAGCCGCTCAGCGCCGCGCCTGCCACGCCAGCCGCGGCTACCAGCGAAGCCTCCTCCAGCAGCCCGCGCACATGCGGGCCCGCTGCCCGGTAGATGATCCGGGTCCCCTCGCGCCTCGACTCCACCAACCCCGCCGCCCGCAGCTTGGCCAGATGCTGCGACACGGCCGCGACATGCGCGCCCAGGAGCTCCGCCAGGCTGCCCACCGGCAGCTCCCGCCGGCTCAGCGCCCACAGCAGCCGGTACCGCGTCGGATCGGCCACCGCCTTCAACACCGCGACCGCCCGATCGGCCCCGGCCGCATCCCATGCGTCAACTTGCGTTCCCATGCAAATACCCTAACCGCCCGGCCCACGGGCAGTGGGGCGACGTCGGCGTGTGCCTGCGACGGGCTGGAGCCTGCCCGCTAGGGTTCGCCCTGACCAGAACGTCCCTGAGGAGGAGTCACGATGACCGAGCGCCGGACCGGCACGGCGGGCCTCGCGCTGATGATCGGCGCCCTCGGGGTGGTCTTCGGCGACATCGGGACCAGTCCGATCTACACCCTGCAGACCGTGTTCGATCCGGACGACCCGCATCCCGTGCCGGTCTCCACCGCGAACGTCTACGGGGTGGTCTCGCTGGTGTTCTGGTCGGTCGTGATCATCGTCCTGGTCACCTACGTCCTGCTGGCGATGCGCGCCGACAACGACGGCGAGGGCGGCATCATGGCGCTGATCACCCTGCTGCGACGGACCGGCTCGTCCCGGGGACGGCGCACCACCGCCGTCCTCGCCGCGCTGGGCATCTTCGGCGCGTCGCTGTTCTTCGGCGACAGCATGATCACTCCGGCGATCTCGGTGCTGTCCTCGATGGAGGGCCTCAAGGTGGTCCAGCCGTCGCTGGACAGCGCCGTCGTGCCCGGCACGGCGGCGATCATCGTGGTGCTCTTCCTGGTGCAGCGACGCGGCTCGGCCGCGGTCGGCCGGCTGTTCGGCCCGGTGATGATCGTCTGGTTCACCGTCATCGGAGCCTGCGGCGTGCGCGGGATCGTCGACCACCCGCAGATCCTGCGGGCGCTGTGGCCGAGCTACGCCCTGGGCTTCCTGGTCGGCCACTTCGGCACCGCGTTCTTCGCCCTGGCCGCGGTCGTGCTCGCGGTGACCGGCGCGGAGGCGCTCTACGCGGACATGGGCCACTTCGGCCGCCGGTCCATCACCCGCGCCTGGCTCTTCCTGGTGTTCCCGGCCTGCGTGCTCAGCTACCTCGGCCAGGGCGCGCTGATCCTCGCCGACCCGCACAACATCAGCAGCCCGTTCTTCCTGCTCGCCCCCGGCTGGGGCCGACTGCCGCTGGTGATCCTGGCCACCGCGGCCACCGTGATCGCCTCCCAGGCGGTGATCACCGGCGCGTTCTCGGTCGCCTCCCAGGCGGCGCAGCTCGGCTATCTGCCCAGGCTCCGCATCGCCCACACCTCCGAGTCCACCGTGGGCCAGATCTACGTGCCCTGGATCAACTGGCTGCTGATGGTCTCCGTGCTCACCCTGGTCTTCGCCTTCCGCAGCTCCGCCGCGTTGGCCTTCGCCTTCGGCATGGCCGTCACCGGCACCATCACCATCACCACACTGCTGTTCTTCTACCTCGCCCGGGCGCGCTGGCACACGCCGGTGTGGCTGATCACCGTCGGCGCGACCCTGCTGCTCACGGTGGACCTGCTGTTCGTGGCCGCGAACGTGACCAAGCTCGTCCACGGCGCGTGGCTGCCGCTGCTGATCGGCTTCACGGCGTTCACCGTGATGACGACCTGGCGGCGCGGGCGCAAGATCGTCACCGCGGAGCGGGAACGGACCGAGGGCCCGCTGCGCGGGTTCGTCGACCAGTTGCACTTCCGGGAGGTCCCGGCGGCCCGGGTGCCCGGCACCGCCGTCTTCCTGAACCGGGGCTCGCTGACCACGCCGCTGGCCATGCGCGCCAATGTCGAGCACAACCATGTGCGCCACGAGCAGGTGGTGATCCTCTCCATCGAGACGGAGACCGTGCCGCGCGTCCCGGACGATCAGCGGACCACCGTCGACAACCTCGGCTACGCCGAGGACGGCATCATCCACGTCACCGCCCGGTTCGGCTACATGGAGACCCCGGACGTGCCCGCCGCCCTGGCCCTGCTCGACCCCGCCGACACCGAGGGGCAGCTGCGGCTGGACCAGGCGTCCTACTTCCTGTCCACGATCGAACTGCGCTGCGGAGAGGCCCCGACCATGGCCAGGTGGCGCAAGCGCCTGTTCATCGCCACCTCCCACATCACCGCCGACGCCGCCGAGTACTTCGGCCTCCCCCGCGGCCGCACCGTCATCATGGGCTCCCAGATCGAGGTCTAGGGTCTGCCCGGCCGCTGCGGCGGCGTCAAAGTAGCGACCATCTGCATATGGGAAGCGTCAAGGCGCTTTGCTCGGCCCACCCCTCAGATGTTGCATGAATACCAGGAGGTCCCACGGATCTCCCTGCGAATCGAAATGCAGCCGCAGAGCAGGCAGAGGGAAGCGAACCACCATGGCTGAGAACGTCCGGATCGTCGTCGGCGTCAGCGGATCACTGAGCAGTCTGGCCGCGCTGCACCACGCGGTGGCGGAGGCGCGGCGGCTGGACGCGGTGCTGGTGCCGGTCCTGGCCTGGCACCCGGTCGGCGGGGAGTTCGCCTACCGCTCCTCCCCCTGCCCGCCGCTCCTGCGCGAATGGCAGCAGGCCGCCCGCAAGCGCCTGGACACCGCGTTCGAGCAGAGCTTCGGCGGCTACCCCGCCGGGCTGCGGATCCAGCCCATGGTGGTGCGCGACGACCAGCCCGGGCGGGCCCTGGTGCAGGTCGCCGACCGGCCCGGGGACCAACTGGTGGTGAGCACCGGGCGGCGCGGCCGGCTGGTCCGGCTGTTCCACGGCTCGGTCAGCCGCTACTGCCTGGCCCACGCCCGCTGCGCGGTCACCGCCGTACCGCCGTCCGAACTGCTGGAGGCACTGGAACTGGCCGCCCGCGACGGCGAGCCGATGACCCTGCCGACCCGCTGGGGCCGCGCGGCCCACAGCGCCTGAGAGCGGTCGGGACCGATCCGAGGGGTGGTCGTGACGGTGCCGGTGGGGCGGGTCGTCGTGGGGGTCAACGGGTCGCCGAGCAGCCTGGAGGCGCTGCGCGCGGCGGTCGACGCGGGACGGCGGGAACGGGTCGAGGTGCTGGCGGTGCTGGCCTGGACGCCGGTGGGCGGCGAGACGGGCTACCGCCGCGCCCCCAGCTCCGACCTGCTCGCCCTGTGGGAGGCGCAGGCCTGCGTGCGACTGCGGCAGAGCTTCGAGCAGGCTTTCGGGGGTTATCCGAGCGGGGTGGCGATCCGCCCCGTGGTGGTGCGTGCCGAAGCGGGCCACGGCCTGGTGTCCATCGCGGACCGGCCGCACGACCTGCTGGTGGTGGGGGCCGGCGAGCGCGGCTGGCCGGCCCGCTGGTTCCATGGCGCCACCTGCCGCTATGTCGTCGCCCACGCCCGCTGCCCGGTGCTGGCGGTCCCGCCGCCCGCCCTGCTGAGGGAACTGCCCCTGCGGCAGCGGCACCGGCTGTACACCGCCTCCTCCGCGGAACTCCAGGCCGCCGCCCCGGCGTCGCGCACGACCCCACGCCCCGACTCCCCGGCCGCCCCGGTCACGGACGAGGGCTGATCCGGGTCAGGAACGGAAGCGCGGACGCGTCACCGGGTTGCGGGGTGCCGCACAGGGCCAGCAGGGCCTGGTACCTGAGCTCCACGTCGCGCCGGTCGACTGCCTCGGGCACCGTGGCGTCGCAGGAGTTGAGGATCAGCTGCGCCTGGACCAGCAGCACCTTCCGCCGCTCCGGATACACGGTCTGCTCCCCGACCTTGTGCAGGGCGTCGAGTTGACGGATCATCACCGCAGGCATCCCGGCGGCGGCCTGGCGGATCTTCTCGAAGGCGCGCTGCACCAGCCGGTCGTAGTCCACCTGGTAGGCGATCACCCGCACGTAGCCGTGCCTGTCGCGGTGGATCCGCTGCGGATGCCAGCCCAGAGTGATCCGGCAGAGGCAGTCGCTCAGCCAGTCGATGCAGGTCAGTGCGGTGAAGGTGTCGTTCACTGCGGGCGAGAGGGCGCGGATGGCGATCTCGACCAGTTGGTCGATGCCGAAGGAGATGTCCTGGGTCAGCGTCCGGTAGGGACCGGTGACCTGTCCCTTGGCCAGGTTCGCCGCCACGTGCGGGGCGGCCTCGGCCGGCCACACCACCGCCAACGGGCTTCCCTCGACCAGGAAGTGGCCAGGACGGTAGGGCAGGTGGATGACGGCCTCGCTCTCGCGGGCGATCCGGATCAACCGGTCGTGGCGCAGGTACTGCAGATACCCGCTGGCCGGGGTCGGGATCACCGCACCGGCGCTCTCCATCCGTGACAGCAGCTCCGCCGAGGACAGGCCGCGCTCGCGTCCGTCCACCCCGCCGGCGTCGGCGCCGCCCTGCTCGGCGATCGCCCGGGCCAGGTCCCCGGCGATCGCGGCGATCACTTCGGGGAGTTGGATGGCCTTGGCGATGTGGTTGATGAAGTAGATCAGCATCGCCAGGTCGATCACCGTCAGCGCCAGGGCGACGGTGATCGACAGGTGCGGGACGAAGTCGCCGTGCGGCCCGGGGCCCACCGCCACCAGGACCAGGATCATGTAGAGGAAGCTGGCCACGAAGGTGCCCAGGGTGAGCTGGGTGCCCCGGTCGCGGATGAAGTTGCGCAGCATCCTGGGGCCGAACTGGGTCGAGGCCAGGGTCAGCGCGACGATGGTGATCGAGAAGACCAGGCCCACCACGGTGATGACGGCCGCCGCGACCGTGGTCAGGACCTGCCGGGCGCCGTCCGCGCTGCCGGCCAGCACCCAGTCGGGGAAGTGCAGCCGGCCGTTGTAGGCGATGCGGTCCAGGGCGACGGTCCCGGCCCAGAGCACGACCGCGAGCAGCGACTCCAGCGCGGGGACGAGCCACAGGTTGGTACGCAGCGCCTCGCGCCGCCAGTCGGCGGCGCGAAAGCCGTAGCGGTGGTGGCGGTAGCGCAGTGTGTGAAAGGGAGAGGTCAGCACCGGGAGCTCCTGAGGGCAGCGGAGGAGGCGCGGACCCCCTGGGGGTACCGCGCGCCGCCGACCAGACTTCCCGGCTCACCTGAGCCCGAGCCTATCCGACCGCCCCGGCGGCCCGCCCCTGATATCCGAACCACCGGGCAGCAGCGGGGCGCGGACCTGTTCGTAGCCGGAGGCCATGACGCGGCCGGTGCCCGGCTAACCCGAACGACTCCTAACGCACCACGCGGTAGCGGAGGTAGACGATTTTCGAACCGAAGGTGCGGGTGTCGAGGAGTTCGAGATTCGCCCGGCGCTCCTCCCGGGGGAAGAACGGGATGCCGCCGCCGACCAGTACCGGGTGGACCCTGGGCCGGTACTCGTCGATCAGATCCAGCGCCGCCGCCTGCGCGGCGAGGGTCGCCCCGCCGATCGCGATGTCGCCCTCGCCCGGCTCCGCGCGCAACCGCTCGATCTCCTCCGCGAGACCGCCGGAGGCCAGCCGGGCATGGCCCTGGACCGTCGACAGCGTGCTGGAGAACACCACCTTCGGCAGCGGCTTCCACAGCGCGGCCCACTCCAGCATGGGGGCGTCGAGCGTGGGGTCCTGGTCGGCGGTCTCCCAGTAGAGCATCGTCTCGTACAGCCGACGCCCCATCAGATGGACGCCGACCTCTCGGATCTCGTCGGTGACGAAGCGGAAGAGCTCCTCGTCGGGTTCCGACCAGTTGAAACTGCCGTCCGGCCCGACGATGTAGCCGTCGAGTGAAACGCCCATCGAACAGGTCACGTTGCGCATCAGAAGTCCACCTCCGCCACCAGGTTAGCCGCGGAGGCATGAACCGCGCACGAACCGCGCCGTGGGGACGGCACCGTCCGTACCGGGTGGAACCGCCCCTTGGAAAGGCCCGCCAAGAGCGTCCACGCTGCGGAACAATGCGGGCATGACGGAACTCCTCCCCGGTGCCAATGTCCCTGCTCCCCCGGGCCCGCTGACCCTTGTGGTCCGCTGGTCCTGTGGCTCGGTGCTGGACGCCTCGGCCGTGCTCGTGGGCGCGAGCGGCAAGGTCCGGACGGATGCGGACCTGGTGTTCTACAACCAGCCCGAGGCGGAGGGCGGCGCGGTGCGCCACCAGGGCGGCGCGCCGGGACGCCAGTCGCTGCTGGTGCAGCCGGAGCGGCTGCCCGCCGGCGTGCAGCGGGTGGTGATCGCGGCCACCCTGGACGACGGCAGCTTCGCCGACGTGCGCGACCTGGCGCTGGAACTGCACGACGCCGGCGGCGCGGTCACCGCCGTCTTCCCGGTGCGGCGGGCGGCCCAGGAGACACTGCTGCTGCTCGGCGAGGTCTACCGGCGCCAGGACGGCTGGCGGCTGCGGGCCCTCGGCCAGGGCTACGACACCGGACTGGCCGGACTGGCCGCCGACTTCGGCGTCGCCGTGGACGAGGAGCCGCCCCCGAACGGGGCCGCGCCGCAGGCCGCCCCCACCGACCCGGTCTCGCTGCGCAAGGAGATCGTGCGGGTGAACCTGGCCAAGCGCGGCGCCGCCGGGGTGCGGGCCCGGGTCGCGCTGGTGCTGGACCGGTCGGGGTCGATGCGTCCGCTCTACAACGGCGGCACGGTGGGCCGCCTGGTGGAGCGAATGGCTCCGGTCGCCGCCGTGATGGACGACGACGGCTCCCTGGACGCCTGGATCTTCGCGGACCACTGCGCCCGGCTGCCCACCCTGACGATCCCTCAACTCGCGGAGTGGATCGAGCGCAACGTCTATATCCGCTCCGGGCACCGCCAGCTCCCGGAACTCCCGGGCGGACGCTCCCGCGTCCCCGACCACCTGGTGGACGTCTTCGGCGGCAACAACGAGCCCGAGGTGATCCGCGACATCCTGGCGTACTACGCGGAGCGGCCCGGCGATCCGGTGCTGGTGCTGTTCTTCTCTGACGGCGGCATCAACCGCAGCAAGCAGATCCAGGAGCTGCTCACCCAGGCCGCCGCCAAGCCGCTGTTCTGGCAGTTCATCGGCCTGGGCAAGTCCGAGTACGGCATCCTGGAGCGCTTCGACACCCTGCCCGGACGGGTGGTCGACAACGCCGGGTTCTTCCAGGTCGACGACTTCGACCGGATCACCGACGCGGAGCTCTACGACCGCCTGCTGGGCGAGTTCCCGCAGTGGCTGACCGAGGCCCGGCGGCTCGGCATCCTCTGACGTCCTCCGTCTTCCGTCTTCCGTCTGACGTCTTCCGTCTGAGTCTCCTCACCGAAGCCTGCCCGGAGCGGCGCGAGCCGCCGCTCCGCCACGCCCTGACGGCGCCGCAACGCCGCCCCGCCGAGGGCCGGCCCCGCCCGTGGCAACTTTTGGCAAGCGCTTTCCCGCCTGCGGCAGCGAGATTACAGTCCCATTTCCAACCGTTTACCGATACTCAACTCGTCGCCTTGGAGGCGCCCATGAGTACTCGTTTCCGCGCGGTCGCAGCCGCCGCGGTCGCCCTGGCCTTAGCCGCCGCACTCGGCGGCCTGCAGGCAGCCGACGCGGCCGACAGCCCGCCGCCCGCGCAGTACCAGGAGATGCACGCGGACTGCACCGTCAACCACGAGCTCTCCGACGACCCGATCGTCTTCCCCGGCGTGCCCGGCGCGTCGCACAACCACACCTTCATCGGCAACCCGACCACCAACGCGTTCTCCACTCCGGACTCGCTGGTCGGCGGGGCGAGCTCCTGCGAGGACCCGCTCGACGCCTCGGGCTACTGGTTCCCGACGCTGTATCAGAACGGTGTCCCGCTGATCCCGGACAAGCCGGTGATCTACTACAAGTCCGGCGTCAAGGACTACCGCACCGTCCAGCCGTTCCCGGCCGGCTTCAAGCTCCTGGTCGGCGACGCCCACAACACCGTCCCGGCGAACTTCACCGGCAGCTGGAAGTGCCCGGGCAACGCCGGCACCGACTTCCCGGCGTCCTGTCCGAACGGCAGCTCCCTGGTGGTCCGGCTGCAGGCGCCGAGCTGCTGGGACGGCGTCCACCTGGACTCCGCCGACCACAAGTCGTACATGGCGTGGCCGGTCAAGGGCGTCTGCCCGGCCGACCACCCGGTGCCTCTGCCCATGCTCGAAGCCAAGATCCCCTATCCGCTGGCGAACGGGAACACCAGCGGGCTGACCCTGGCCTCCGGCCCCGCCTACACCTTCCACTACGACTTCATGAACGGCTGGAACGCGGCCCGCCAGGCCTACTTGGTGGACTACTGCATCCACGGTGGCCGCCAGTGCAACGGCTACGGAGTGGACACCAAGAACCCGTAGCGCATGCCCTTCGACGGCGGCGCCCTGCCCTCGGGGCGCCGCCCCACCCACCCCGTCAGGGAGACACCATGCGCGTCCCGATCCTCCGAGGCCGGATCCTCTCCGGCGTCCTCACCGCGGCACTCGCCGCCACCGGTCTGATGGCCACGGCCGGCGCCGAGTCGGCGCACGCGGCCACCTGCGACACCGCCACCGATGTCGCCCTCAACAAGCCCGCGACCGCCTCCTCGGTCCAGGGCAACAACTACCTTCCCGCCAAGGCCGTCGACGGCGACACCGGCACCCGCTGGTCGAGCCAGGCCAGTGACCCGCAGTGGCTGCAGGTGGACCTCGGCCCCGGCACCGCGGTCTGCCAGGTGGTCATCAACTGGCAGACCTCCTACGCCAAGTCGTTCCAGTTGCAGTTGTCCGACGACGGCAGCACCTGGAACCCGATCTACTCCACCACCGCCAACACCGGTGGCGTGCAGACCATCAACGCCGCCGGCACCGGCCGCTACCTGCGGATGTACGCGACCCAGCGCAACAACGGCTACGGCGACTCCATCAAGGAACTGGTGGTCCACAGTTCGTCCGGCGGCGGAGGCGGGGGCGGCGGCAGCTGCCAGACTCCCCCGCCGGTCGCGCAGGACCTCGGGCCGAACGTGGTCGTCTTCGATCCGTCGATGTCCAGCGCCACCATCCAGAGCAGGCTGGACGCCATCTTCGCGCAGACCGAGACCGACCAGTTCGGCGACTACCGCTACGCGGTGATGTTCAAGGCCGGCACCTACCACGACATCAACGTCAACACCGGCTTCTACACCTCGGTGATGGGCCTGGGCCGCAACCCCGACGACGTCACCATCAACGGTGACGTGACCGTCGACGCGGGCTGGCTCAAGGGCAACGCCACCCAGAACTTCTGGCGTTCGATCGAGAATCTGGCGATCACACCCAGCCACACCGCCGACCGCTGGGCCGTGGCGCAGGGAGCCCCGATGCGCCGGGTGGACATCCACGGCGACCTCAACCTGGCTCCCAGCGGCTACGGTTGGGCCAGCGGCGGCTACATCGCCGACAGCAGGGTCGACGGCTCGATCAACCCGTACTCCCAGCAGCAGTGGTACACCCGGGACAGCCAGATCGGCGGCTGGGGCAACGGCGTGTGGAACATGGTCTTCTCCGGTGTGAAGGGCGCCCCGGCCACCAGTTTCCCCAAGCCCCCGTACACCACCCTGCCGACCACTCCCGTGGTGCGGGACAAGCCCTACCTCTACCTCAACGGCGACAGCTACAACGTCTTTGTGCCGAGCCTGCGCACCAACGCCTCCGGGACGACCTGGGCGGGTGGTTCGACACCGGGCACCTCGGTCCCGCTGACCCAGTTCTACGTCGCCCGGCCCGCCGACTCGGCCGCCACCCTCAACAACGCCCTGGCCTGCGGGCTGAACCTGCTGTTCACCCCGGGCGTCTACCACCTGAACCAGACCCTGAACGTGACCAGGCCCGACACCGTCGTGCTGGGCATCGGCTACCCGACGCTGATCCCGGACAACGGCGTCGGCGCGATGAACGTCGCCGACGTGGACGGGGTCAAACTCGCCGGGCTGCTGTTCGACGCGGGCCCGGTCAACTCGCCGAACCTGCTGCAGGTCGGCCCAGCCGGCGCGACCACCAGCCACGCCGCGGACCCGACCACCGTCCAGGACGTGTTCTTCCGGGTCGGCGGGGCCGGCCCCGGCAAGGTCACCACGGCGCTGGTCGTCAACAACGCCAACACCATCATCGACGACATCTGGGCCTGGCGCGCCGACCACGGCTCCGGGGTCGGCTGGACGGTCAACCCCTCCGACACCGGCCTGATCGTCAACGGGGCCAATGTCTCCGCCTACGGGCTGTTCGTCGAGCACTTCGAGAAGTACGAGGTGCTGTGGAACGGGCAGGGCGGACGCACCGTCTTCTTCCAGAACGAGATGCCCTACGACCCGCCGAGCCAGTCCGCCTGGCGCAGTGACGCGGGCGGGTACGCGGCCTACAAGGTGGCCGACACGGTCACCTCCCACGAGGCGTGGGGCCTGGGCTCCTACTGCCTGTTCACCGCCGATCCGAGCATCGTGGCCGACCGCGGCTTCGAGGCACCCGACAACCCGAACGTGAAGTTCCACGACATCTTCACCATCTCGCTGGGCAAGGGCTCCATCGCGCACGTCATCAACAACACCGGCGGGTCGACCGGCACCACGGTCAGCCCGGTGCCGATCGTCAGCTACCCCTAGCGATCGGCAACAGCCCTGGCGCGGGGTCGGCGCGGGGCGGGACCGGTCGACTCCCGTACCACCAGCTGCGTCGGCAGCACGGCGGACCGCCGTGCTGCCGACGCGCTGCCGTTGTTGGTACGGCTGCCGCTGTCGCCGAGGCGGGCCAGCAGCATCGACACCGCGACCCTCCCGGCCTGCTCGATCGGTGCGGTGAGCGTGGTCAGGCCGGGGTGGCAGAAATCCGCCCCGAAGATGTTGTCGCAGCCGACGATGCTGATCTCGCCGGGTACGGCGACACCCCGTTCCCGCAGGCGGGCCAGCATGCTGATGGCGAGCAGGTCGTTGAACGTCATGCAGGCCGTGGCACCGGTGCTGATCAGCGCTTCGGCCGCGGCGGCCCCTGGTTCCCGGCCGACCGGGAACGGTCCGATCCGCCGGACCGGCAGCCCGTGCCGTCCCGCCGTCTCGACCAGGGAACGCCAACGGGCCTCGTTGGCCCAGGAGTTCTGCGGACCGGAGAGGTAGACGATCTCGCGGTGCCCCAGCGCGACCAGATGCTCGGCCGCCTGGACCACCCCGGACGGCGAGTCGATCACCACACTCTGGACCCCGTGCACCCTGCGGTTGATCACCACCAGGGGCAGGGTGGTGTCCAGTTCCGCGAGCTGCCTGCCGGTCAGCCGCGAGGCGGCGAGGATCGCCCCGTCGATCGACTGCCGCAGCTTGGACAGCATATGTGATTCCAGCTCCGCGGAATTCTCGCTGTCAATGAGCAGGTTGGCGTATCCCGCGGCTTTGAGCTGGTGCTGCGTTCCCCGGATCAGCCCGAAATAGAACGGGTTGGTGACGTCGGAGACCAGAACCGCGACAGTTTCGGCGCGGCCCAGCGCCGGCGCACGCGTATGCGTGCCCGGCACATAGGACAATTCCCGGGCCACGGCCTCGATCCGCTCACGGGTGACCACGTTCACCCGGCCCGGCCGCGACAGCGCACGGGACACCGTGGACGCGGCGAACCCGGTAGCCGCCGCGATGTCGTTGATGGTGACGCGCCGTGAGCGTTCCCCGCTGTCACGATTGTCCATGGATTCAAGGAACCACGCCCGCCAATACATGGCAAGCCCCGTGCTCGCATTTTTCGCACGACCGCATTTCACCCGGTTCCGGGAAATCTCTTTCGCGGGAATTCAGTTGAACACGGGATTTCTTTTCCGAGTCCGTCCACGATGTGCTTACCGGAGCCGCACAGAACCGATGCATTCCCGTCCTGTCGGTCATGCCGGTACCCGCAGGAACCTCCGGTCGCGCGCGGCGACCGCACCGCGCGATCCGCACGCCCGCAGGACGACGTCCAGCACCGCCGCCGGGTCGGCGGCGTAACTGTGGGCGAACCAGGGCATGTTGGCCTCGACCACCGCCCACTGCTCCTGCCCACTGTCGGGGTCCTGGAGCAGACCCACGTCCACCGCCACGGCGCTGGGCAGCGAGTCCCGCTCGGCCGCCAGCAGCCGCTCCGCGAACGCCCGCACCGGCTCCCGGTTCGGGTCCTGGTCCAGCGGGGCGGTGTCGAGACGGCCGTAGCGGGCGTAGCGGCTACCGGTGACAACGCGCCCGTCCAGCACGAACAGCCGGTACTCCACCGCGAAGGTCACCACGTCCGAGACCAGCACCGCGGTGTCGGGGCCGATCCGCTCGCCCTGGCGCGGCAGTCGGCTCCCGTCCGGGTAGACCGCGGCGGGGAACTGCTTGTCGCTGGGCGGCTTCACAAACACCGGGTGCCGCAGCGCCCACGCCTCCGAGAGCGTGGTCAACTCGATGCGTCGGCCGGTGAACTCCTCCGGCAGCCCGGCGAGCCAGTCGTCGGCGGGCTCCAGCAGCGCCAGATCCAAGGCCCCGGCCATCCGGTCCGCCGCCAAAGGGCCCCCGTACCAATGGACCTGACGCCCCGCCAGCGACTCCAGCGGCGCCGCGCCGTCCAGCACCACCACCTCCAGGCCACGCCGCACGGCGGCCTCCGCGAGCAGCAGCGACGTACTGCTCCGCTGCGCCGGCAGTAGCAGGACAGCCCGGTCGTCGGTCGTATTCACGCCTGCGGCCGAAACTCATGGACGACCTCGATCGGCCCCACGATGTGCTGGTTGAACTCCTGCAGATCCTCGGCAGGCACCCAGAGCTCCAGAATCGTCCGCCCGCCCGCCTGCTGGACCGGGTAGCGGGCCAGGTAGTCGGCCTCGACCTCGAAGCGGGTGACGTAGCCGACGCCGGAGGCGGGCACATTCCAGTCCCGGGCGATCCGGATCGCGTAGTCCTCGTTCAGGACCGGGTAGAAGATCGGCTGCTCGGGCAGCCGCGGCGGCCACGCAGCCCAACCCGACGCCTCGACCAGGGCCAACTCCTCAGGACCGGTCGGACGCCACAACGTCGTCGTCGCCACCACCCTGCTCATCGCGCACACTCTCCACTGCTCCGCACCCACCCGGCCGCCCACCGTAACCCGAGCACCAGGCCCACAACCAGCGGATATCCCCGCGCCCCAGGTCAGTGCAACGGTAAGTGGCTTGCCCCGGCACGCCCGGCCAGGGCATGCTCGCCGATATGACTACACGCATGGGCGGTCGGCCCACCCACCGTTGACCGCCGAGCGGTGGGCACCGGGCGGTACTCGCACCCACAAGAAGCCCACCCTCCACGACCACGCCCTCGCGTTGCGCGCACGCCACGGCCCCGGCCCTTGGCCGCACTACGGTGACCCGCTCCCGGACGCGCTGCCGGACCCCTCGCGCATCCGGCTCATCGGCGGCGGCGCGGATGGCCTGTGCCTGCCCGAAGGCACCGAGTCTTCCATCCCGAGCGCCGCTGCTCTCGCCGACCGCATCCAGCGCATCACTGCCACGCGCCTGGACCACGAGGCGGTAGCCGAGTTCCACGACGCGCTGACGCATTGGCGTGCACTGGCGTTCGCCGACGATCTCAGTACCGAACTCCGCCGTCGCGCCCTGCCCCGCACCGGCCTGCGCGTACTGGGCAGACGGCTTGCCGCACACGGCACCCACCGCAACCCCGTGAAGATCGGCCTGCTCCTGCTCGGCCTCGGCGGCGACCACAGAGATCGGGAACTCCTGCTGCTCCTGGGCACGTTGGACGAACTCACCCTCTTCGCCGCGGTAGCCCTCCTCCGCTCACAGCCCGACCCGGACACCGCCGTGCACACGCTCGCGCAGCGGGTCGCCGGCTGGGGCCGGATCAACGCCGTCCGGCGGTTGCAGGGCACCGACGACCCGGTGATCCGGGCCTGGCTGCTGCGCGAGGGCTTCCGCAACACCGTCATGAACGTTTACCTGGCCCCTCTCGCCGCCACCACGGGCCGTCTGCACGAGGCACTGGCCGCCTCGTCCGTCGACCAGCAACTGCTCGACGGCGCGGGCAGCATCCTCGCCGCCCTCGCCGACATGCCCTCCAGCGATGTGGGGCCCGGCCTGGCCGAGTACCCGCACTCCGTCCCTGTGCTCCGCCGCTACGCCGACCTGGTCGACACCGCGGCACCCACCGTCGACTGCCTGGAGAACCTTCTCACCATCGCCGGCTTCCTCCGCCGGGCATCCGAGGACCTCGCCTGGTCACCCGCCGACCTGCAGCAACTGACCGGCCGCTACCAAGCCCTGCTCAACGATCCACGTTGGCCCGGGCTCCTCCGCGCCCACCTCGCCGACCCGCACCGTCCTGACTTCCATGCCGCGCTCGGCCCCGCCTCGGCCCTCGGGATCGACCCCATGCCCGAGGCACTCGCCCGCCTGGACAGCGCACCACCGTTGACCGACTACACCTGGTACTGGGCCCTGCGTCACACCGACGACCGCGACCAGGCCGAGCACATCGCCACGCTGGCCGCACTCCAACTGACCGAATCCCTACCGACCGCGCCCCGCCCCGGCAACAGCGGCCACATCCTGCGCATACTCGCGTCGGTACTCGGCCGCCATCCTGGAGTCGGCTGGCCAATCCTGCACGCCGCTCTGCTCAGCTCCGACGCCGACACCCGAGGCGCCTCGCTCCGCACCCTCGCCGCCTGGCCCAGCGAGGAACTCCCCGCCGAAGCCATCGCGTACCTGGGGCGATGCTGACAACACGGCGACCCGCTCGTGGGGCGGGGGTCAGTTCTTGCGGGCCAGGAGGCCGATCTGGGGGAGGGCCTGCTCGTCGGGGCCCGCTTGGTAGCCGAGGTCGGGCCGCCAGTTGGCGCAGTAGACCACGCCGGGTTCGATCAGCTCGAAGTCGCTCACCAGGGAGGCGAGTTCCTCCTTGGACCGCAGCTTCATCGGCGCGATGGCCTTGGAGTACAGCTGGGCGGCCCGCTCCAGCCGTTGGGCCGCGCCCGGCTTCGCGGTGCCGTGGGAGATCATGAGGTAGCTGCCCGGCGGCATGGCCGCCCCGTAGGCGGCGATCACCGCGCGCACCTGGTCGTCGTCGGTGATGAAGTGCAGCACCGAGCTCAGCAGCACCGCGAACGGCTCCTGCGAGCCCAGCCGCAGGAGCCGGGCGGCCTCGGGGTCGCCCAGGACGCGGTCGGCGTCGCGCAGGTCGGCCTCGATGCTCAGCGCCCGGTCGTTGCCGGCGACCAGCACCCGCCGCTCGCGCGCGGCCAGGGGGTCGTTGTCGACGTAGACGGTACGGGCGGTGGCGTCGGCGGCCTGCGCGATCTCATGCACATTGTCCATGGTCGGGATGCCCGCACCCAGGTCCAGGAAGCTGCGGACGCCCGTGTCCGAGAGGTGCCGCACGCAGCGCTTCAGGAAGTCCAGGCTCACCCGCAGCAGCGCGGGCAGCTCAGGCATGACCTCCACCACGGCCTCCGCCGCCCCGTCGTCCGCCGGGAGGTTGTGCCCACCGCCCAGGTACAGGTCGTAGACCCGGGCGATGCTCGCCCCCTGCTGCTCCTGGGCCTTGTCCGCCCCGGGCTGATCCCCCATCACCACACGCCTTTCCGAGTCCTGCGTCCACCCTTCCGGGCCCGACGATCATCCCAGCTGCGGGCAGTTCCGGGCAATCACACACGCAGGCTGTCTGACGGTTCGTTCCCGGCTCCGGCGACGGCCGCCGAGGTCGTGCCGGGGGCACACCGGCCAGACCTCGCAGGGCCGCGGGTTAGAGTCCTTCAAAGGGTCACGGACCGGGAGGACATGTGCGACGCGGCGACGTCTGGTGGGTCGAGTTCGACGAGCGGCGGCCGGTGGTACTCCTGTCGGAGGAGGAAGCGGATGGGTTCCGGGCGATGCAGGTGGTGGCTCCGGCGGAGGTCGACATCAGCGGTCTCGGCGTCGAAGTAGCGCTGGGAGCCGCAGAAGGACTGCCCTTTGCGGGCGTCCTGCGGTTCGCCGTCCCGCACCCGGGCTTCACCCCCTGCACCTGGCTCACCACCGTCTCCCGGGACGACCTGATCGAGCGGGTCGGCAGCCTGTCCCCCGCGAAGCTCGGTGCCGTTGACGACGCCCTCCGCCTCGGCGAGCAGGAGCAGGAGTGGACCCCGGCGACGGCCAGGATGTTCAGCGACATCAGGGACGCCCTCCGCGCCGGGAACGCCCCTGGAACACCCCCGGGACGTTAGGCCGACCTGCGCCGGGAGCGGGGTGCGGGGCCGAGGGCCGCGATGAGCTGCTCGCGGGTCATCTTCGAGCGGCCGGCGATGTCCTGCTCGCCCGCCATGGCGTAGAGCTCGGCCTTGCTGAGCCCGCTCAGATCCTTCGTGATCTTGGTGACGGTCGCCTCCTTCCTGCTCTTCTCCTCCTTCCCCTTCCCCTTCTGCGCGTCGCCCACGGACGCCGCGCCCGCGCCCGCGCGGTTGAGGCTGGCGCGCAGCGCCTCCATCAGGTCCACGACATTGGTGGCTTCGGGCGCGGCGTCGGCGCTGACGATCTCATTGCCGGCGCGCTTGGCGTCGATCAGCTCGTGCACCCGGTCCTCGTAGGAGTCCTGGTACTGCTCGGGGTCCCAGTCGATGCTCAGCGCGTCGATCAGCCGCCTGGCCGCGGCGAGTTGGTCGTGGTCGACCTTGGTGCGCTCCGGCATCGAGGGCAGTTCGTCGGCGGGCGTGCGGACCTCGTCGGCGTAGTGCAGGGTGTGCAACTGCAGGACGGGGCCGCCGGGGCGGATCGCGGCCAGGTACTCCTTGCCGCGCATGACGAAGTTCGCCACCGCCGCGCGCCGGCTGTCCTCCAATGCCTCCAGCAGCAGGCTGTAGATCTCCTGGTACTCCTTGCCGCGCGGGGCGAGGTAGTAGGTGGAGGTGAAGTACACCGGGTCAACCTGGTCGAGCTCGACGAACCCGGTCACCTCGATCACCCGCGAACGCCCGGGGGCGATGTCCTCCAGTTCCTTGGGCTCGATGACCACGTACTGGTCGTCGCCCAGGTCGTAGCCCTTGACGATCTCCGAGAACTCCACCTCCTGGCCGGTGCGTTCGTTCACCCGGCGGATCCGGACCCGGTCGGAGGTGCCGCGCTGGATCTGACGGAAGGAGGTCGTATGGTCCGCGGTCGCGGAGTACAGCGCCACCGGGACGGTCACCAGGCCGAAACTGAGGGCTCCGGTCCAAATCGCTCGCGCCATCTCTCTGCTCCCTTGTCCCTTGTCTGACGGGTTCTCGGTCAGGCTGCTCGGTCAGGCTGCTCGGTCGGCGAGGTGCTGCTGGTGGGCTGCCGCGTCCCGGGCGCGGCCCTGGGCCTTGCGGGCGATGCGGTCGGTCTCCTCGACCTTCGCCCGCGCCGTCCGCTCGGCCGCGGCCAGCGTGCGCTCCAGGTCGCGGGCCTGCTCCAGGCGCTGCCGCAGGTCCTCGACCTTGCGCTGGACCCGCTCGCGCTCCCGGGTGGCCTTGTCCAGGGCGCGACGGGCGGCGTCGGCCGCGGCCTGGGCCTGCTTGGCCTCCTGCTGTGTCTCCGCGGCCTGCCGCCGTGCGGCGGCCTGCTTGTCCCCAGCGTCGGGCGGGACGCCAAGGACGCGCGCCCGAAGCGGCCCCGACGACGGCGACGAGGGCGACCGCGGCGACGACCCCGCAGCAGCCGTGGCCGCGCCGTGGAGGGTGGTCAGCCGTCCGCCGGCGAACGCGGCGGCGCGCTGCGGGTCGGCCAGGACCGCCATCAGGTGTTCCTCCAGGTCGGACAGGGCGGCCTCGCCCACCGGGTGGCCGGCCTCGGTGGCGGCGGCCCTGGCCTGACGGGCCAGGGCGTTGACCACCGCCCGGCGCTGGGCGGTGAGCGCACGCAGCTCCGGGCCGTCCAGGGCGTCCTGCGCGGCGCGCAGTTCCGCGCCCAGGTCCAGCAGCGCCCCGGTCTCCTGCTGGTGCCGGCGCACCAGCAGGTTGGCCAGCCAGGCGCCCTGGGTGGGCCGCCGCAGGGCCTTGATCCGGTTCGCCAGCGCGAGCTCCGGCACTGCCCTGGCCTGCTCGAACGCGGTGTCGCGGGCCCGGGTGAACTCGGGCGGGGGCAGGCTGTAGAGCTGGTCGGCGACCTCGTCGAAGTCCACAGCACCGCCTCCTCCCCCTGTCGTGTCCCACATGTCGTGCTGACCATTTTCAACCAATTTGCCATGATTCGGTATGCGGAAGCGGCCGAAGGGGATACGTCCTGCCATGGAGCCCGTGGAAGCGCTGGAGCGGATCGCGTTCCTGCTGGAGCGCGCCCAGGCGCCGACCTACCGGGTGCGCGCCTTCCGCCACGCCGCCGAGGTGGTGGCGCCGCTGTCGCAGGTGGAGGTACTGCAGCGGGCCCTCGCGGGTCGGCTGACCGCCTTGGAGGGCATCGGCGCCACCACCTCACGGGTGATCGCCGAGGCCGCCGCCGGCCAGGTCCCGACCTATCTGGCCGATCTGCTCCAGCAGCGGTCCGAGAGCCCGCTCACCGAAAACGGTGCAGGTCAGACCCTACGGACGGCGCTGCGCGGTGACTGCCATCTGCACTCCGACTGGTCCGACGGCGGCAGCCCGATCGTCACCATGGCCAAGGCGGCCCGCTCGCTGGGCCACAGCTGGGCGGTGCTGACCGACCACTCCCCGCGGCTGAGGATCGCCGGTGGACTCAGCGCCGAGCGGCTGCGCGAGCAGCTGGACGTGGTCGCCGCCCTCAACGCCGAACTGGCGCCGTTCCGGCTGCTGACCGGGATCGAGTGCGACATCCTGTCCAACGGCGCGCTGGACCAGGAGGACGAGTTGCTGGAGCGGCTGGACCTGGTGGTCGCCTCGGTCCACTCGGGCCTGGCCATGGACCCGGCCCCGATGACCCGACGGCTGGTGCGGGCGGTGTCGAACCCGCTGGTCGACGTGCTCGGGCACTGCACCGGACGGCTGGTCGCCGGAAAGGGCCGGGCCGAGTCGCGCTTCGACGCGGAGCTGGTGTTCGCCGCCTGCGTCCAGGGCGGCACCGCCGTGGAGATCAACAGCCGGCCCGAGCGGCTGGACCCGCCCCGCCGCCTGCTCGCCGCGGCCCGGGACGCCGGAGCGCTGTTCGCGATCGACTCCGACGCCCATGCCCCGGGCCAGCTCGACTGGCAGATCCTCGGCTGCGCCCGCGCCGAGGAGTGCGGCATCACCCAGGACCGGGTGATCAACACCTGGACCGCCCCTCAGCTGCTCAGCTGGACCCGCACCCGCCGCACCCCACGGGCGACGACCCGGCAGCAGGGCCGATGAGCAGCGCCGAGCGCGCCGGTCACGCCTCGCGCACCGTGGTCGACGTCGGCGGGCGCCCGGTGCGGCTGACACATCTGGAGCGGGTGCTGTATCCGGAGTCCGGCACCACCAAGGCCGCGGTCCTGCACTACTACAGCCAGGCCGCGCCGGTGTTCCTGCCCCATCTGGCCGGTCGGCCGGCCAGCTTCCTGCGCTGCCCCGAGGGGGTGGCGGGCGAGCGGTTCTGGGCCAAGAACATCCCCGCCGGGGCCCCGGACTGGGTGCAGACCCTCGACGTCCCGGTGCACACCAAGAGCCTCCGGCAGGTGGTGGTCGCCGACCTGGCCACCCTGACCTGGGCCGGGAACCTCGGCTGCCTGGAGATCCACACCCCGCAGTGGCAGCACGCCCCGGAGCGGCACGACCGGCTGATCATCGACCTCGACCCGGGCGAGGGCACCACCATGCTGCACACCTGCGCCGCCGCCCTGGCGGTCCGGCTGGCGCTGGCCGACGACGGCCTGCGGGCGTGGCCGAAGACCAGCGGCTCCAAGGGGATCCATCTGATCGCGCCGCTGCGCCCGGCACCGGCGGACATGGTCAGCGGCTACGCGAAGCGGCTGGCGGCCCGGCTCCGCGACCAGTACCCGCAGCTGATCGCCGACAATGTGCGCCGCGACCGCACCGGCCTGGTCCTGCTCGACTGGTCGCAGAACACCGGCGCGAAGACCACCGTGGCGCCCTACTCGCTGCGTGCCATGCCGACCCCCACCGTCTCCACCCCGGTGACCTGGGAGGAGATCGCCGCATGCGAGGATCCGGCCGGGCTGGTCTTCACCCCCGACGACGTCACCCGCCGCATCGCCGAGCACGGCGACCTGCTCGCCCCGCTGCTCGACCCCGCCACCGGCCAGGACCTGCCGCAGTGAGCAGCGCCAAGCCGGTGCTGCAGCCTCCCCTGGAGGTGATGCGCCCCAGGGCCGTGGCGGCGATCCCGGAACCGGACTCGCTGCCGGGCGGGGTGCGCTACGAGATCAAACTGGACGGCTACCGCTGCCTCGCCTTCGCGCGCGGGCCCGAACCGCCGGTGCTGCAGTCCCGTTCGGGCCGGGACATGGCCGCCGACTTCCCCGCCATCGCCGCGGCCGTGGCCCGGCTGCCCGCCGGCCTGGTGCTGGACGGGGAGGTGTGCGCGTGGAAGGACGGCCGGCTTGCCTTCGGAGCCCTGCGCACACCCGCCGCGCGCACCGGGGCGGACGGGATGTCGCTGGCCCTGGTGGTCTTCGACCTGCTCGCCCTGCCCGGCCGCGACATCCGGCCGCTGCCGCTGCGCGAACGGGTCGCCCTGCTGGACGAGGTGCTGAAGTCCGGTACCCCGCCCGGGATCCAGGCCGTGCTGGCCACCACGGACGAGGCCGAGGCCCGGCACTGGTACGAGACGCTGGAGCCGCAGGGCATCGAGGGCCTGGTCTGCAAGGCCCTGGACAGCCCCTACCTGCCGGGCGGCGCGGGACGGTACTGGCGCAAGGTACGCCACCACGACACCGTGGACGCCGCGGTGCTCGCCATCACCGGCACCCCCCGCCGCCCCCGCCTCCTGCTGCTGCAACTGGCCGATGGGACAAGGGTACTGACGAGCTCTCAGCTCGACCCGCCACAGGCCCGAACGGTCGGCGAAGCCCTGGCTGGTCTGATCGGCGCGCCCGAACAGGACCCGGACTTCGGCCCCGTGCGCCCGCTGACCGAACCGGTCACCGCCGAGGTCACCACCGGTACCGGACGCCACATCGTCCACCGTTTCATCCGCCTGCGCGGCGACTGACTCCCCCGCCCGACGGGCCACCGCCGAGGACGGGGCGCTACAGCCAGCCGCGGCGGACCGCCTGCGCACCGGCCTGGAAGCGGCTGGTGGTGCCCAGCCGCTCCAGCAGGTCGGTGATCCGCCGACGCGCGGTGCGTTCGCTGATGCCGAGCTGCCGGTGGATCGCCTCGTCCTTGAGCCCGGCGTTGAGCAGGTGCAGCAGCGAGAGGTCGGCTTCGGTCAGGTCGGGGTGGGGGCCGGCCTCGGCGGCGGGGCCGGCGAAGACCGGGGTGGCCTGGGCCCAGTGCACCTCGAACAGTTCGCGCAGCGCGTCGCAGAGCCGGGAGGGCCGGACCAGGGCGGCCGTGGTCCTGGTGCCCTCCTCGCTGGCGGTGAGCGGGATGACGGCGTTGCGGCCGTCGACCAGCACCATCTTCAGCGGCACCCGGGGGACGACTCTGGCCTCCTCGCCCAGGGCCACCAGGTCCCGCAGCCGGTCGGCCCGGTCCGGGATGGCCAACACCTCGGTCGCGTACAGGGCACGCACCCGGATGCCGCGGGCGAGCAGGTGGCGCTCGGAGTCGGACGCGCTGGTGTCGGCGGTGACATAGGGCGGGGTGTCCAGGGCGAGCACCTCCCGTTCGGCGCCGGCCATCAGTTCCGCCAGCCGGGCGGTGATCTCGGTCGGCCCCTCGATGACCTCGACCAGGCCGTTGGTATTGGAGCGGAGTTGGCGCTCGTGGTACTCCGCGCTGTAGACCTCCAGCGCGCTGGAGGTGCGCTCCAGTTCCAGGCGCCGGGTGCGGATCAGCGCGGCGAGGCCGATCCGCGGGTCCACGGCGGTGTAGCGGGTGGGGCGTCCCGCCGTGGGGATCGCGAGCCCTGCGGCGATCAGTTCGTCCAGCATCCGGCGGGCGGTCTCGGTGCCGCAGGACTGCTGCCGGGCCAGTTCGGCCACGGTGAGCTGCGACGCTCCCACCAGACGGCGGTAGGCGCGCTCGGTCGCGTCGTCAAGGCCAAGGGATTCCAGCACGCGGTGTCCGTTCCTCGCTCGGTGGCCCCCGACCGGAGGGAACCATGGCCGATACCGGTACCTGGCCGGACCCGGCCAAGGTTTTCCCTCCCCCTGGGGCTGGTGCGGGTGGAACAGTACCTGACATTCGCTCACCCCCATTCCCGCGAAGAGAGACGTCCGGTCAATTGAGAAGCACACGAAGGTACATACGCTCCCGTGCGACGACGGCAGCGACCGTGCTGGCGCTGGGCGCGGTCCTGCTGAGCGTCCCCGCCGCGCACGCGGACGGCTCCGCGCAGCACAGGACCGTGCGGCTCACCGCCGGTGCGATCGCCCAGCTCAGCAAGCGCTTCCAGAACCGCATCGACGGCACTCCGGCCCAGGTCGCCTCCGTCGAGGCCGCCAGCACTGCGGCCACTCCGCAGGCCGCACCCGCTGCCGGCGGTGAGACGACGGCCGCGCCCTCGCTGAACCTGCGGCAGACCGGTCAGTTGGAGACCGCCCGCGGTTTCGCGGAGACCATGACGCTGGGCGGCACCGGCGACTGGGTCGGCGTCTTCACCGGCGGCACCGTCATCCGCTACGACGCCCAGGGCAATCCCGTCTGGGACCGCGGGGCCACCTCGCTCTACCAGGACTGGAAGGTCACCCCGAACAACTGGTACCAGACCGACCCGTACCTGCCGAACCTCTACGAGGGCTACAACCCCTACGAGATGTCGGCCACCGGCACCCACCCCTACGCCACCGGCGACTTCAACCACGACGGTGTGGCCGACGTGGCCGTGGCCTACGCGGTCGGCGACAACCCGTTCCGCCCGTCCGCCTCGCCCGGTTCCCAGCTCACTTACGGCACCTTCGTCACCGTCCTGGACGGCCGCAGCGGCAGGACGCTCTGGAGCAAACTGGTCCCGAACTACGTCGGGAACCTGCTGGTCGAGGACGGCAAGCTGATCGTGGCCGACGACACCGGGCCCAACTGGCAGTACGACCCCACCGCCGAACAGGGCGACTCCCGCAGCAATCTCACCGCCTACGGCTTCACCCCGGCCAAGGGCGGCACACTCACCGGCACCGCGGCCTGGACCTACTCCACCCATGCCCCCAACGCGAGTTGGGGCGACCTGGAGTCGCTGGGCAACGGCCGGCTCACCGCCTCCTGGTCCGACACCCCGATGGGTCTCGGCAGCCCGCGCCCGGCCGCCGGCCAGGTGCTGGTGCTCGACGCCGCCGACGGCCGCGTCGCGGTGGACGCCAAGACCCCCGGCTACCCGCGGATGCTGGTCAAGGACCCCAGCGGGAACCGTGTCCTGGTCGTCGAGCAGAACGACCCCTTCGACGCCGTCCGCTGGGACCTGACCGCGATCGACGCCCGCAGCGGCGCCCGTACCGTGATCACCTCGCGCGAGGGCACCATTCCCGAGGCGTTCCAGGTGGTCCCCGACGCCCATGGCCAGCAGGCCCGTTACGCGGTCGCCGAGCTGGGCATCAACGCCGATCTGACGGATGGTCAGAGCAGCGTCTCCGGCCTGGACGCCCACGGGAAGACCCTCTGGCAGCACACCACCGCCTCCAGCGTCGGCGGTGCCAACGCCCCCACTCTCGCGCTGAGTTCCACCTCCCGGGGCAGCGGCGAGGTGGTCGCCTCGGTCTCCGATCCGGAAGCCGACTCCGCCGCCGACCCGGACGGCCCGCAGCACACCCAGGTGATCGGCTTCAACGCCACCAGCGGAGCCGTCGACTGGAAGCAGCAGGGCGCCCTCTCCGGTGACCAGTTCACCAGCTACCAGGGCCGGTTGCTCACCGTGGGCTACGACGACACCGCCTACACCTTCGACCCGCAGCAGGGCCGCCCCAAGGCGACGCCGCTGCTCGGCGACATCTTCAGCGCCGTCGCCGCAGACGTGAACGGCGACGGGGTCAAGGACCTGGTCGTGGGCGGCCAGAGCCGCGGCGTCTTCGCCGTCGACGGCCGCACCCTCAAGAAGCCCATGCCGACGATCCTGTGGCGCTCCACCGTCAGCGGCTCGGTGCACGATCTGAAGGCCGCCTCCTTCCCCGACCAGCACGGCCGGGGCGGCGCATCCGTCGTGGCGGCGACCGGCTCCGGTTTCGCGGTGCTGGACACCCGTACCGGCGCGGTCCGCAGCGATGTCGACACCCGCAGCGGCTACGTCGGCTCGGTCACCCTCAGCGACGACGGCCGCGGCGGCTCCGAGATCGTGGTCCCGTCCGACACACTGACCGCGTACCGCGCGGACGGCAGCAAGGTCTGGAGCTACCGGCCCGCCGGAACCAGCGGCAAGAGCCTGGCCTTCTCCGACGTCGCCACCGACGGCGCAGGCCATCTGCTGCTCGAGTACGGCGGCACCAAGTCCGACTCCGACCCCGCCGCCAAGCTCTCCGACCCGGCTCCGACCGTGGTCAGCCTGAACGCGGCCACCGGAGCACCGCTCTGGAGCGAAGCCCCGAGCGATCCCGGCGCGCTGTGGATGTCGCCCGGCGCCAGCGTCTACGCCGACCCGAACGTCCCCGGAGCGGACGGACACGGTGTCGCCGTCGCCCTCCGCGGCCAGTTCCCCGGCGCCGCCAACGAGCACCTGGTCCAGATCCTGGACGCCCGCACGGGTGCCGTGGTCAGCAGCCATGAGGACTCGGGCTACAACTCCTTCGAGTCCTTCACCGCCGCCAAGGCCTACGGCCTGGTCGAGACCCTCTCGTTCGGCCACACCGTCTACCCGGCGGACGGCGGCGCGCCGTACAACCTGACCGACTACCTCAACGCGCACTCCGGCGCGTTCGCCACCGGCGCGGACGGCAGCCAGGCGTATGTCGCCGCCGAGGAGGGCCTGAGCGCCTACGCCCTGCCCTTCCCGACCAACGGTGACACCGTCCTGGACGCGGGCAGGGACTTCGCCCTGGGCGCGAACGCGGTCACCACCGCGCAGTTGAGCGACGGCCCGGGAACCGACCTGATCGGGCTGGCCTTCGACTGGTTCGGCTACGACATCCCGCTGCAGGCCGTCGACGACGGCGCCGACTTCTCCCCCGACTACTACCCGCACGGCATCACCGTCGACAAGCTCAGCGCCGCCGAGGCCCGGGCTGGGGCCAAGGCCCAGGTTTCGAGCAGGGCAAGGGTGCACAGCACCGCCGACATTCCGACCGCCCCGACCACCCCGACCGCTCCGGTCAGCGCGCCGGTGCTGCCGGATCCGGGCCTGCCCAGCGGCATCGTCACACCCTCGATCGAGGTCAGGTCCACCACCTCGGTGACCACCGCGGGTTCGGACACCACCGCGGCCGAGGTGACCAGCGGCTACACCCCGCAGCAGATCCAGACCCGGTTGGGGCTCAAGGGCGACGGCAGCGGCCAGACCGTCGCCATCGTCGACGCCTACGACTACCCGACGGCCGAGGCCGACCTCAACCACTTCGCCGCGCACTTCGACCTCCCGCAGACCTGCGACTCGGTCAGCAAGGGCACGGACTGCTTCGACTTCCAACAGCACTACGCGGACGGCACCCGGCCGGCCGGCAACAGCGGCTGGAACGAGGAGGCGGCACTCGACATCGAGTGGGCCCACGCGGTCACCCCGCACGCCGCCATCGTGCTGGTGGAGTCCGCCGACGCCGGCATGGCCGCGCTGGAACGCGCCGACGACGCGGCGGCAGCCCTGCACCCCGCCGCCGTCAGCAACAGCTGGGGATCCGGGGAGTTCTCCGAGGAGGGCTTCTACGACAGCCACTGCAGGCTCGCCGACTCGGTCTGCGTCCAGTCCACCGGTGACAACGGCTACCCCAGCGGCTACTCCGCGACCAACCCGTACGTCCTCGCCATCGGCGGCACCAGCCTCCACCTGGACCCCGACGGCACCACCACCGGTGAGACCGCCTGGAGTTCGACCGGCGGCGGGCTGAGCTTCTTCGAGAAGCGCCCCGCCTACCAGGACGGCGTCCAGCCCTCGGCCCTGCGGGCGACCCCGGACGTCAGCATGGTCGCGGACCCGAGGACCGGCGTGCCGGTGTACGTCTCGCTGTTGCAGGGCAGCACCCTGCGCTCGCTGTGGCTGGAGGTCGGCGGCACCAGCCTGTCGGCCCCGATCTGGGGCGCCGTCCTCAGCTCGGCGGACCAGCTCCGCGCCGCCGCCGGCAAGCCCCACCTGGCCTCGTCCGGCCCGGACGGCGACACCGCGCACGGCGATGTGTACGGGCTGGGCAGCGGCTACCTCAGCGACATCACCTCCGGCTCCAACGGCGCCTGCGGCGCCGAGTGCACCGCGGGGCCCGGCTACGACACCGTCACCGGCTTGGGCTCCCCCACCGCCGGAGTGGACGCCGCGCTCGCGGCCATGAAGTAACCGCCTGAACGAGCGACCCCTTCGCCCCGCCGGGCCCGTGCCCGGCGGGGCGAAGCCATATATTGACAGTCGACTCCCATTTAGGAGTTACTCTCTTTTAGAGGTTCACTCCTAGGAGGTCGTCATGGACCGTTCCCCCCGCCGTTGGCTGGCGCTTGCCGCCCTCACCCTCGCGGTGCTGATCGTTGCGCTCGACGGCACCGTCATCAACGTCGCCCTGCCCACTCTCTCCGCCGAACTCGGGGCCGACAGCGCCCAGTTGCAGTGGATAGGCGGCGGCTACCTGCTCGCCCTCTCGGTCGCCATGCTGCCGGTCGGCCTGCTCGGCGACCGCTACGGGCACAAGCGGCTGCTGCTCGCCGGAGTCGGGCTCTTCGGTGTCGCGTCCCTGGTCGGCGCGTCGGTGCACAGCACCGGCGCGGTGATCGCGGTCAGGGCCGTGCTCGGCCTTGGCGCGGCGATGATCCTGCCGCTGTCGATGGCGGTGCTGCCCCGGATCTTCGACCAGGAGGAACTGCCCCGGGCCATCGGCGTCTGGACCGCCGCCACCGCGCTCGGCATGCCGGTGGGGCCGGTCGTCGGCGGCTGGCTGCTGAACCACTTCTGGTGGGGCTCGGTGTTCCTCTTCAATGTGCCGGTCGCGGCCCTCGCCCTGGTCGCGGGCCTGTGGCTGCTGCCCGCCGACCCGTCCCGCGGCTCCGCCGGGGCGAATCCCCGCGCACCGTTCGACAGCCTCGGCACGGTGCTCGGGGTGCTCGGCATCACCGCCCTGGTCTACGGCACGATCCAGGCCGCCGGGCAGGGCTGGGGCGACCCGGTGGTGCTCAGCACCCTCGGCGCCGGGGTACTGCTGCTCGCCGTGTTCCTCCGGCACGAGCGCCGGTTCGCCCACCCGCTGGTCGACCTCGGGCTGTTCGCCGACGCCCGGTTCCGCTGGGGCGCGGTGATCGCGGTGTTCGTCAACTTCGCGGTGATGGGCATCCTCTTCGTGGTCCCGCAGTACCTGGAGGCGGTGCTCGGCAACGACGCCTTCGGCACCGGGCTGCGGGTGCTGCCGCTGATCGTCGGACTGATGCTGTCCGCCGCCGTCAGCGAAGCCCTGGTGCCCCGGCTCGGGGTGCGGGTGGTGGTCCCGACCGGACTGCTGCTGCTGGCCGGCGGGGCGTTCCTCGGCGGAACCGCGGGCACCGGCGACGGCTACGGCTTCACCGCGCTGTGGCTCAGCCTCACCGGCCTCGGTTTCGGGGTCGCCGTGGTGCCCGCGACCAGCATGGTGATCCAGTCCCTGCCCAGCGAGCGCACCGGCGCGGGAACGAGCCTGCTGGAGACCGTGCAGCAGCTCGGCAGCGTGCTCGGCGTGGCCGCCCTGGGCACCCTGCTCAGCCTCGGCTACCACGCCCGGCTCCACCTCGGCGGGCTGCCCGCGGACGCCGCGCACAGCGCCCGCGAGTCCGTCACCGCGGCCGGCGCCGTCGCCGAGCGGCTCGGCGACCCCGCCCTGGGTACCACCGCGCACGCCGCCTTCGTCCACGGCATGGACCTGGTGCTGCTGTTCTGCGGGGCGGTCGCCCTGCTCACCGCGCTGGCCGCGGCCCTCCGGCTGCCGCGCCGGACGGCGGCGCCGGGCCCCGCGGCCGAGGAGGTGCCCGCGGTTGTCGCCGCCGCGCGGTAGCACGGAGAATCACCGCATGTGCACCGAGAAGACCCCGGTCGTGACCGCGCCGCAGCCCGCCCCCGCCGAGGGCGGGCTGCGCGCCCGCAAGAAGCAGCGGACCCGGGACAGCATCCGCCGCCACGCCTACCAGCTGTTCGCCGAACAGGGCTACGAGGCAACCACGGTGGACCAGATCGCCGCCGCCGCCGAGGTCTCCCCCAGCACCTTCTTCCGCTACTTCCCGGCGAAGGAGGACCTGGTCCACGCCGACGACTACAACCCGATGCTCGCCGAGGCCCTGCGCTCGCGTCCGGCGGACGAACCGGTGATGGACTCGATCCGGCTCACCCTCGCCGAGTCCTTCGACCGGATCCTCGGCGGCGACCGGGAGGAGCTGCTGCTCAGGACCAGGCTCACGCTCACCGACCCGGCGGTCAGGGCCGGCGCCATGGACGAGCAACTGCGCAGCCAGGCCGACGTCGCCGCGATGATCGGCGAACGCACCGGCCGCCCCGCCGACGACCTGGACGTCACCGCCGCCGCTGCCGCGATCATCGCCGTGTCGATGGCCGTGGTACACCACTGGGCCGAACGCGACGGAGCCCCCGACCTCGCCGACCTCTACGACCGCCAGTTCGCCCGCCTGGCCGAGGGCCTGCGCTTCTGAGCGCCGCAAGGGCCGGGAGTAGGGGTTTGCCCACCTCGGAAGTGGGTTTCGGTCCATAGCGTCCCTGCGGGCCCTCACCGCAGCATGATCCCAAGGCCACAGCGTGGCCCGTGCTGTGTCAGAGAACCCCTGGGAGGGCCCGTGGTCACCACTCCGTCCATCGACCAGATCCGAGACCGAAGCCGAGACCGAAGCCGAGGACGAGCGCTGATGACGCGCCGTCATCTGCTCGGGACCGCGCTGGCCGCCGGTGCAAGCCTGCCGATCGCCGCAGCCGGCCGGGCCTGGGCGGCTCCGACCGGCTCCGACCCGCTGCTCCCCGGGCCGCTGCGCCCCGTCCTGCCCAGGCCCACCGGGCCGTACCCGGTGGGCACGGTTGCGCTGCACCTGGTCGACCGTTCACGTCCGGATCCGGTGGCCGGTCCCGGGCACCACCGCGAGTTGATGACCTCCGTCTGGTATCCGGCCCGGGGCGTCGGGCGGTATCCGACGGCGCTGTGGACGCCGCCCGCCGTGCTGCGCCCGCTGCTCGCGTACAACGGCTTCCCGGCCGACGTGGCCCTTCCGCCCCGTACGGTCGGCCATCTGGGCGCTCCGCTGCGGCGGACGGCCGAGCGCCTTCCCGTCATCCTGTTCTCGCACGGCGCGCACGACCACCGGGCAGAGAGCACCGTCGTGGTGCAGGAACTCGCCAGCCACGGATATGCGGTGGTGACGGTGGATCACACCTACGACGCCTTCAGTGAGTTCCCCGACGGTCGGATCACCGTCCCGCTCGACAACCCGTCGTTGGGCGCGGCGGACTTCGCCACGGACATCCGGTTCGTGCTGGACTGCGTCGAGGAGCTCGCCGCGGGCCGCAACCCGGACGCCGACCACCGGACGCTGCCGACCGGACTGGCCGGCTCCCTCGACCGGCATCGCATCGGGATGTTCGGCAACTCGAAGGGCGGGACCGCGACCGCCCTGGTGATGAGCGCGGACCCGCGCGTCCGGGCCGGGCTGAGCATCGACGGCCCGATGCAGCCGCTGATCACCACCGAGCTGGACCGTCCGTTCATGATGATCACAGCCGAATTCACCAGGGCCCTGGAGCCGAGCGTGGCCGAGTTCTGGTCGCGGTTGCGGGGCTGGCGGCTCAACATCCAGGCCGCGGGCGCGGTCCACTCGTCCTACAGCGACACCCAGGTGCTGATCCCGCAACTGGCGAAGGCCGCCGGGATGAGCGACGCGGATCTGCTGGACTGGGTCGGCACCCTCCCCCCGTCCCGGGCGGTGCGCATCCAGCAGGCGTACCCGCTCGCGTTCTTCGACCTGCACCTGCGGCAGCGGCGGGAACACCTGCTCGACGGCCCCAGCCCGGCCTTCCCCGAGGTGACGTTCCTCCCCTGACGCCATGACACCCTGGCGCAGCAGTTCAGGGGCCGGGCTGTACGGACGGGGACGAGGCGTCCGGGATCAGCAGTCGGGGGGTGCCGCTGCCGTCGGCCGGGACGGACCAGACGTCCCAGCCGTCGCCGGAGGGGCGGACCCGGCCGTACAGAACGGTGTGTCCGTCCAGCCAGGCCGCCTGGTCGTCGATGCTGTGGAGCTCAGCGAGCGGGGTCTCCGTGAGCGTCGCCAGGTCCAGGACGTAGAGCCGCCAAGGCCGGTTGGCGCTGGCGTTGACCCGCTTCTTGAAGACGACGCGGGTGCCGTCCGGCGACAGCGAGGGGCATTCGACGTTGCTCAGCAGGGTGCGGGCGGTCCAGCGCCGGTAGTCGCCCCGCACCAGGTAGGTGCTGCCGCCCGTGCGCACGGTGGCGTAGAAGGTGTTGTCGTCCGCGGCGAAGCCGACGCCCCAGTAGTTCACGTCCGAGGCGTGGTACGCATGCCCGTTGAGGGTGAGCGGAATGCTCTCGATGCTGTCGGTGAGCCGGCCGGTCCTGGTGTCCAGGATCGAGGTGCGGGTGGAGAAGTCGTCGCGGAGGTACGAGTCGCCCTGGACGAAGGTGGTCCAGGACAGCATCCGGCCGCTGGCCGAGACCCGGGCCCGGTTGGGGAAGCCCGCCGTCCGCACCTGCCGGACCTGGTGCAGGCCGCTGTCGAGCACGGTGACATAGGTGGCCGGCACCGGGCCCTTGCGCTGCAGGCAGATGCCGGTGCCGCGGGCAGCGTACAGCCGGTCGCAGAGCAGGCCGCCGGTGCTCCGCGGGCCGTCCGGACGGGCGGTCGGCACGCTGGCCAGTTGGCCGAACCCCGGGCCCGGCGCGGTGTCGCGGAACAGGATCCGGCCCGGCGCGTCCAGCCGCACCTGCCCGTGGGACGACCCGTGGGACGACCCGCCGGCCGCCACGGCGGACGCGTCGCCGCGCGAGCGCAGCACATAGCCGGTGAGGCCGACGGTGAGGGCGAGCGCGACGGCCACCAGTACCAGCAGTCGGAGGCGTGTGGTCACGGGCGTCGTCCTTCGTCGCGGAGCGGGAGGATCCAGAGCGCGGCGAGCACCGCCGCCACCAGCGCGGCCAGGGCCAGTGCGACCGCCGGGTGCAGTCCCCACCGGGTCCAGGCCGCGCCGAAGAGCACGGACGAGCCCAGCGCGGCGACCGCCTGGCCGGTCTGCACCAGGGCCATGCCGCTGGCCCGCAGCTGCTCCGGCAGCATCGGTCCCACCGCGGCCATCAGCACCCCGTCGGTGGCGGCGTAGAACAGCCCGTGCAGCACCAGCGTCACCGCCAGCAGCGCCACGCCGCCGAGCGGGCCGAACAGCAGCAGGTACGCGCCGAGCAGCGCGCCGTACCCGCCGAGGAACACCCGCAGTCGGCCCAGCCGGTCGGCGACCCGGCCCAGCGGCACCGCGAGCAGCAGATAGCCGGCCGCGGTGCCCAGCGGCAGCAGCGGGAAGTACGCCGCCGCGATGGCCAACCGCTGCTGCAGCAGCAGGTAGACGAAGGAGTCGCTGAGGGTGACCGCGCCCAGCAGCGCGGCGCCCAGGCAGACCCGGCGGAAGCCGGGGAGCAGCAGCAGTCCCAGCGCGCCCCGGAGCGAGGCCGGCTCCGCGGCGTCCAGGGCCTGGCGCCGGTCGCGGACCAGCAGCACCAGCATCAGCACCGCGAAGGCGGCGACGCAGAAGCTGGCGACGAACACCGTGTCGTAGCGGTCGGGCGCCACCAGCAGCAGGCCGAAGGCGGCCAGCGGGCCGAGGAAGGCCCCGGTGGTGTCCAGTGCCCGGTGCACACCGAAGGACCGGCCCAGCGTCTCCGGGGTGCTGCTCAGCGAGATCAGCGCGTCCCTGGGCGCGGTGCGCAGCCCCTTGCCGGTACGGTCGGCGGCGATCACCGCGCCGAGCAGCGGCACCGACGAACCGGCCGCCAGCAGGCCCAACTTGCAGAGCGCGGAGAGCCCGTAGCCGACCCCGGCCACCAGCTTGCGGCGCCGGCGGCGGTCGGCCGCGTGGCCGCCGGCGAGGCGGACCAGCGCGGTGACGCCGAAGTACATGCCGTTGAGGGCGCCGAACTGGAGCGGGTTCAGGCCGAGGGTGTAGATGAGGTACATCGGCAGCACTGCGGTGATCATCTCCGAGGAGATGTCGGTGACCAGGCTGACCGATCCCAGCGCCAGCACATTGGGCGCGACGGACGCACGGGACCGGGCCGGGGCGGAGCCGGACGCCGGGTGGGCGACGGCGCGGCTCGACGAGATGTACATGACTGTCCTCCGGGGCTGGACGGGCGGGGCGAGCGGTCGGAACCGGTCGCCCCGCCCGGGTGACGCGGTGTCAGCCGGCGATGGTGTACGGGTCGCCGTACGTGTGCCAGGACAGGGACGGGTTCAGGTCCAGGTCGCCCTGGTCCAGGAAGACCCGCTGCTCGGTGTCGACCCTGCTGGTGTCGCCGTGCGGGGCGTCGGCCCGCATCGCGGCGGTGCGGGCGGTCAGGAAGGCGTCGAGGTAGGCCGTCTCGTCGCCGCCCTGCGCCGGGGTCCGGGCCTGCCGCAGGGCGGTCGCACGGATCCGGGCGAACTCGGCCGGGCCCGCGCCGGGGCCGGGGGTGACCAGTGCGTCGAAGTAGACGAACTGGCCGAGCGCGTGCAGCCCGTCGGCCTTGGCCTGGGCCACCGCCGGGTCGAAGGACTCCCGGTTCAGCTCGTCGTCCTGCGCCGTGCGGAACACCGGGTCCGCCGCCGCGCGGTGCCAGGCGGCGGTGAACGGCGCACCGAGGCCGGTGTGCGCATGGCTGCCGTCCACCCTGCGCAGCGCCGGCAGGTAGCCGGCCAGTACGTTGTGCGGCTCGCGCCGGGTGTAGAGCTCGACCAGGGCGAGCAGGTCGCCGGTGCTGGAGTGGAAGCCCGCGATACCGGCCGTGTAACCGCGGCCGTCGCCGATGTCGTCGATGTAGGTGTACTGCTCCTTCCAGTCCAGGGAGGAGTTCGCGGCGCTGGAGACCACTTCGAGGGCGATCTCCCGCTTTCGCGGGTCGGTCAGGTCGCCGGTCGACCTGGGCACGGCCGCCTGCACGGCCCCGGCCCCGGCCCCGGCCTTGGCCGCCGCTGCGGCGGTGCCGTAGACCTCGAACTCGTAGAGCGAATAGCCGTAGCTGGTACCGCGCTTGGTGCCGTACATCCGGACGTAGCGGCCGGTCCCGCTCAGGGTCAGGTCGTCGGTGCCGCCGTTGCCGGAGGCGGTGCTGTAGACGGTGGTCCAGGTCTTGTTGTCGTCGGAGGTCTGGATGCTGTAGGCCTTGCCGTAGGCCGCCTCCCAGCTCAGCTTGACCCGGCTGAGAGCGGTGCTCCTGCCCAGGTCCACCGAGATCCACTGCGGGTCAGTGCCCTCCTTGCTGCCCCACCGGGTGGTGGACTTGCCGTCGACCGCGTTGGCGCCGCCCAGGCTGGTGCTCTCGGTCGAGGAGGTGGTGGTCGGCCGGTTCAGCGCGAGGTTGGCGCCGCCGGCCGGCGGGCTGGTCGGCGGAGAGGTTGGCGGCGTGGTCGGCGGTGTCGTCGGCGGCTTGGTCGTCGGCGTGCCGCTGGTGTCCCAGATCCCGCTGATGGCGCTCGCCGAGGCGGCGCTGCCCAGGGCGGGCAGCCCGTACATGTCCTCCAGCGTGCGCAGCAGCGAGTAGTGGGTGTACTTGGTGGCGGAGGTCGCACCGGGCTTGACCCGGGCGCCGACGATCATGGTGGCGATCTGGTTGGTCGAGTCGTCGCCGTCGTCCTCGTCCCAGGTCAGCACCAGGGCGCTGTTGTGGGTCTTGGCCCACTGGATGTAGCCGTCGAAGTTGCTCTTCAGCCAGGTGTCACCCTGCTTCACCGTGCCGTCGTGCATGTCGTCGTTCAGGGTCGGCGTCACGAACGAGACGGTCGGCAGCTTGGTGTAGTCGGTGGGGAAGCGGCTGTAGCGCAGGTTGGACGCGGCCGGGATGTCGGCGAAGTCGACCCAGCCGTTGTGCTTCCTGGCGTAGCCGCTGTCGCCGTCGTCGCCGCAGTCCTTGGAGCCGTCGGAGGGCAGCGCCTCGGAGTAGCCGACGAAGGTGTGACCGCTCGTCAGCAGCTGGTTGCCCAGGTTGTCGGCGCTGAAGTCGTGCGGGCAGTCGTCGTCGGCGACGCCGTGCGTGGAGCCGGAGAACAGCGCCACGTAGTTGCCCTGGCTGGGGTGCGTGGTGCCGTGGAAGTTGCTGAACGACGCGCCTTGCGTGGCAAGGGAGTTGATGTACGGGGCGTCCTTGCTGCCGACGATGTCGTCGTAGAACTTGTTCTCCTCCATCACCACCACCACGTGGTCGTACAGCGGCAGCCCACCGGCCGCGGCCTGCGGCTGCGCGGCGCCGGCGGGGCCCGCGGCGGACGGCACGGCGGCGGCCGAGGCCGCCACGCCCAGCACGGTCAGCGCGAGGGCGGTGGCGGCGGCGATGAACCCCCGCCGGGTACGCCGGGAGGACGTGGATGCGGACGCGGCCATGGACGCGGGCGTGGGCGGAGGGGGGTTGGGCGGTGTCATCGGGTTCTCCTTGCCGGGCGGGGAAGGCCCCCTCGGCACGGCAGGCCGGAGCGCCGTCCGACGGCAGGAGTCGGGCGTGCGTGGGACCGGTGGCACCGCGAGAGAGGGCGGGCACGTGCCGCGAAGGGGCACAGGCGGCATAGGGCCGCGTGCAGCCGGGTCAGAGACACCTGAGCGCGTCCAGTTCTGAACTTCCGCGCCAAGCTGCTGAGAGAGGTTTCTACTAGCCGTGACGACGACCTGTCAATCGTTTGGCCCGGGCTGCGGGCGTCCCCGGGTTGGCCGATCTGTTCAAGACAGCGCCGACGGAGGCCGATAGCGTCGCGAGCATGGACACCACGGCAGCGGAATCCCGTCACCTCAGCACCTATGTCGACCGGCCCGCCCAGCAGGTCTACGACTACGCCTCGGACCCGTCCCACCTGCCCGCATGGGCGCCCGGCCTGGGCAGCTCCGTCGAGGAGGTCGACGGGAAGTGGATCGTGGACTCCCCCATGGGCCGGGTCGAGGTCGCCTTCGCGCCCAGAAATGAGTTCGGCGTACTCGACCACACCGTGGCACTGCCCTCGGGCGAGACCTTCTACAACCCGATGCGGGTGACCGTCCACGGCACCGGATGCGAGGTGGTGTTCACCCTGCGCCGGCAGCCGGAGCTGAGCGACGAGGAATTCGCCCGCGACGCGGACGCGGTGTCCGCCGACCTGGTCGCGCTCAAGCGGGTGATGGAGAGTACAGACTGACCTGCTGCCTACTGGCCTCGGGAGAGGGGCAGTCGGACGGCCGGGGGAAGCGGCGTCAGCACCGGGTCGGCCTGGAAGGACTGCAGCATCAGGGCCGCGAAGCGGCGCGACGCCGCCACCCTCATCCCGGGCGACTCGGCCCGGATGCCCTCGTTCGCCATCAGCGCCAGGCTGATGTCCTCCAGCACGAAGTCGTCCCGCAGCAGCCCCGACTCCTTGGCCCGCCGCACCAGTTCGAGCAGCAGGCGCAGCGTCCGCTCCCGGTCCGCCGCGAGGTAGGCCGCCTCCGGCAGCTCCGAGGTGAAGGCCCGGGCGAAGCCCCGGTCCAGGGCGTGCACCTCCATCAGCCGCTCGATCACCAGGCTGAACCCGCTCCAGGGGTCGTCCGCCGCCAGCCCCTCGTGCACGATCGCCGAGCAGGAGGCCATCTGCTCGGCAAAGGCCTCGGCCAGCAGCGCGTCCTTGGTCTGGAAGTGCCGGTAGACGGTCGCCACCCCGACCTCGGCGCGCCGGGCGATCTCCCGGATCGGCACGTCCAGGCCCTCGGCGGCGAAGGCCGCGCGGGCGACGGCGAGGATCCGCCCCCGGTTGTCCCGGGCGTCGGAGCGGAGCTTCGTTATCACTTGGGCCGTCACCGCTCTCACTTTAGCCAAACGGACGGGGTGCTCCGTTACGTTCGGCGCCATGAGAGCCATTCAGTTCACCGAGTACGGGCCGCCCGCCGTCCTGCACACCGCCGAGGTGCCGCCGCCGCAGGCCGGACCGGGCCGGATCCGCATCGCCGTACGGGCCTCCGGGATCTCCCCCGGGGAGACCTACATCCGCGCCGGGACGCTGCGTGACGTGGTGCCCACAACCTTCCCGTACCGGACCGGGTTCGACGCCGCGGGCGTGGTGGACCAGGTCGGCGACGGGGTCACCGGCGTGGCCGTCGGTGACGAGGTGTTCGGCATGACCACGATGGCCGCGCGCGGCGCCAACGCCGACTTCGCGGTGCTGGCCGCCTGGGCGCCCAAACCGCCCGCCTGGAGCTGGGAGGAGGCGGGCGGCGCCGCGGGCAGTGTGGAGACCGCCACCCGGGTCCTCGACCGGCTCGCGGTCGGCGCCGGGGACACCGTGCTGGTGCAGGGCGCGGCCGGGGGTGTGGGAGCGGTCGCGGTCCAGTTCGCGGTCGCCCGCGGCGCCACCGTCATCGGCACGGCGAGCGAGGGCAACCACGCGTTCCTGCGCTCCCTCGGCGCGCAGCCGACCAGCTACGGGCCGGGGCTGGTCGAACGGGTCCGCGCACTGGCCCCGGCCGGGGTGGACGCGGTGTTCGACTGCGCCGGAGGGTCGCTGCCGGATCTGATCACCATCGCCGGAGGCACCGCGCAGGTGGTCACGATCGCCGACTTCGCGGCAGCGGCCCACGGCGTCCACATGTCGCACGGAGTGCCGGCCGACAGCACCGGCACGGCCCTGGGCTCCGCCGCCGACCCGCAGGCGGTGCACGGTCTGGCCCTCGCGGTCGCCCTCGCCGCCGAGGGCCGGCTGCGGGTGCCGGTCGCCGCGGCCTTCCCGCTCACCGAGGCCGCTGCCGCGCATGAACTGAGCGAGAGCCGCCACGCCCGGGGAAAGATCGTGCTGGTCCACTGATCCGCTATTGAGTACAGTTGACTGTATCGAATTGGTCAGCCGTCCTCAGGAGCAGCCCGTGAGCAGCACCGTTCCCGTTCAGACCGTCGCCGACGGTGTCGACCGCCTGGGTGACCGGGCGGTCAACTTCTACCTGGTGCACCACCCCGACGGGCTGCTGCTGATCGACGCGGGACTGCCCGGCCACCTCGCCCAGTTCCAGCGGCACCTGGCCGCACTGGGACGCGAGCCGGCCGACATCAAGGCCGTGCTGCTCACCCACGCCCACCCCGACCACACCGGCCTGGTCGCCCCGCTGCACCGGGCCGGCGCCGAGGTGTGGGTCCAGCGCCAGGACGCGGCCATCCTGAGCGGCGGTCCGCGCAGCGCGATGCGGCTCGCCAAGCCGGAGGGGTCGATGCTGCGCTACCTGCTGCGCCGCCCGAGCGGCATCGGCGCCCCGCTGCACATGGCGCGGAACGGCGGCTTCACCGCGCCCCCGTTCGCCGAGGCGCGCGAGTTCGAGGGCGACACCGCCTTCGAGACGCTGCCGGGCCGGCCCCGGGCGGTGGCGGTCCCCGGCCACACCTCCGGCAGCACGGCCTATGTGTTCGAGGACCGCGGCCTGGTCTTCACCGGCGACGCGCTGGTCACCCACGACGGCCTCACCGGCCGTCGCGGGCCGGGGACCGTCAGCCGCGCGTTCACCCACGACAGCGCCGCCGCCCTCGCCTCCCTCGACCGCCTGCCCGAACTGCCGGACGCGGTCCTGCTGCCGGGCCACGGCGACCCGTTCACCGGCGGTATCGCCGCCGCCACCGCCGAGGCCCGCCGCAGGGGCGTCGCCTGAGACCGGGCGCCGCGGTCACCTCCGGTCGGCCCGGGCGCCGATCACACCTCGATGACGATCTTGCCCCGGGCGTGCCCCTCCTCGACGGCGCGGAGCGCGGCGTCCGCCCGGTCGAGCGGGAAGGTGGCGGTCACCAGGGGGCGGAGGGCGCCGTCCAGCACCAGCTCGGCCACCGCGTCCAGGACCGCGGCGGTGCGCTCGCGGGCGACCGCGGCGCCGCCGAGCTTCGCCACCGTCTCCCGGTCCGCGCCGCTGATCAGTCTGGCGCGGTCGGCGAGCAGTTCGGCCGCGTCCTCCAGCGCGCTGCCGCCGACCAGGTCGTAGACCGCGTCGACGCCTTGCGGCGCGGCGGCCCGGATCCGGTCCACGACGCCGGGGCCCGAGGCGACGTGCACCGCGCCCAGCGACTCCACGAACTCCTTCTTGGCGGCGCTCGCCGTGCCCACCACCTTCAGCCCCCGGTGCAGCGCGATCTGCACCGCGGCCACCCCCACCCCGCCGCCGGCCCCGGTCACCAGCAGCGTCGCCCCCGGCGGCAGCGCCAGCTGGAGCACGCCGTCGTAGGCGGTGGCCGCCGCGATCGGCAGGGTGGCCGCGTCGGCCCAGGACAGCGCCTCCGGCTTGTGCGCGGCGACCGCCACCGGCAGCAGGGCGTACTCGGCGTAACCGCCGGCCACCGTGTTGCCGAAGACGGCGTCGCCGACCGCGAAGCCCTCGACCCCCTCCCCCAACTGCTCCACCACACCGGAGACCTCACCGCCGAACACCGCGGGCAGCACCGCCGCCGGGGCGCCCAGGGGGCTGTAGCCCGCGCGGCGCTTCCAGTCCACCGGGTTCACCCCGGCGGCGCGGACCGCCACCAGCAGCTCGCCCGGGCCCGGCACCGGACGCGGCAGCTCGGCGAAGGACTCGACCTCGGGACCGCCGTGCCGGGAGTAGGTGTAGGCCTTGGCCATGGCATTTCCTCGCTTCGTCGCAGATACGTCGTCGTCCGGCACCATCATCGTCGCCGAGTATTGACCGCATACTGCGGCAACATGTCACTGCGATAGCCTCGCCGGGTGAAGGCTTATGTGATCCATGAGAACCCGGACTGGTACCCGCCGTTCGCGGCGGCCTTCGAGGCCGAGGGTGTGGACCACGAGCCGTGGCTGCTCGGCGCGGGCGTGCTGGACCTGGACGCCGAGCCGCCGCGCGGGGTGTTCTGGTCCCGGATGAGCGCCTCCGCCCACACCCGCGGCCACGGGCTGGCCAAGGAGCACACCCGCTCCGTGCTCAACTGGCTTGAGGCGCACGGCCGCAGGGTGGTCAACGGGCGCCGGGTGCTGGAGCTGGAGATGAGCAAGGTGGACCAGCTCACCGCGCTGCGCGCGGCCGGCATCGAGGTCCCCCGCACCCTGGCCGTGGTCGGCCGGGAGGCGCTGCTGGACGCGGCGGCCGGGCTGCCCGCGCCCTTCATCGCCAAGCACAACCAGGGCGGCAAGGGGCTCGGAGTCGCCCTCTTCGAGAGCGCCGACGCCTTCGCCGACCATCTCGCCGACCCCGGCTACCAGCCGCCCGCGGACGGCACCACCCTGCTGCAGGAGTACCTGGTCGCCGCCGAGCCGCGGATCACCCGGGTCGAGGTCGTGGACGGCGAGGTCGTCTACGCGCTGACCGCCGACACCGCCCGCGGCGGCTTCGAGCTCTGCCCGGCCGACGCCTGCGCGATCGACGGCAGCGACGGCGGCCTCTCCGCCCCGAGCCTGTTCGCCCTGCGCGAGGGCTTCGACCACCCGGTGCTCAAGCAGTACCTGGACTTCGCCCGACGGCACCGGATCGAGGTGGCCGGCTTCGAGTTCATCGAGACCGCCGACGGCCGCCTGGTCACCTATGACGTCAATACCAACACCAACTACAACCCCGAGGTCGAGGCCGCCGCGCCGCGCTCCGGGCCCCGGCAGGTCGCCCGCCTGCTCAAGCGGCTGATCGCCGAAGAGGAGAGCTCCTGATGCGCTACGGGTACTGGATGCCGATCTTCGGCGGCTGGCTGCGCAACGTCCCCGACGAGGAGATGTCCGTCGACTGGCCGTACCTCCGCGACCTGGCCGTCGCCAGCGAGGGCCAGGGCTTCGACCTCACCCTGATCGCCGAACTCAACCTCAACGACATCAAGGGCCACCGCGCGCCCAGCATCGACGCCTGGACCCTCGCGCCCGCCGTCGCCGCGGTGACCACCCGGCTCGAGCTGATGCTCGCCGTCCGGCCCAACTACCACCAGCCCGCGCTCACCGCGAAGGCCCTGTCCACCCTGGACACCATCGCCCCCGGGCGGCTCAGCCTGAACGTGGTCTCCTCCTGGTGGAAGGACGAGGCCGCCCAGTACGGCGTGCCCTTCGACGTGCACGACGCCAGGTACGCCCGTACCGCCGAATGGCTGGAGGTGCTGCACCGGCTGCTCACCGAGCGGACGGTCACCCACCACGGGCCCCTCTACGACCTGGAGGGCGCGGTGCTCGAGCCCAAGCCGAGCCGCCGGCCCACCGTCTACATGGGCGGCGAGTCCCCCACCGCCAAGGATTTGATCTCCGCCCGCGGCGACGCCTACGTCATGCACGGCGACCCGCCGGAGACCATCGCCGCGAAGATCGCCGACATGCGCGAGCGCCGGGCCGCGAAGGGCCTACCGCCGCTCACCTTCGGCGTCTCCGGCTATGTGGTCTGCCGCGACACCGAGCAGGAGGCCCAGCAGGAACTGCGCCGGATCCTGGACGTGCGCTCCTCCCCCGAGGCGTACGCCTCCTACCAGGACTTCGTGGAGGGCTCGCACCTGGAGTCGGCGGTCTCGCTGCAGGAGTACAGCGTCTCCAACCGCGGGCTGCGGGCGGACCTGATCGGCACCCCCGAGCAGATCAGCGCCAGGATCGACGCCTACGAGCAGGCCGGTGTCGATCTGATGCTGCTTCAGTTCTCGCCCCAGCACCGCGAGATGGAGCGTTTCGGCCGCGACGTCATCGCCCCGGCGCGAGCGCGGTGACGGGGGACTCACCCTGGTGACCCGGCTTGGCGCATTGCGGTTGGAACTTAGGCAAGGCTAACCTCAGCTTGCCTGTGGTTCCCCCATGCGAGCGAGAACGGTTACCCATGCCCTTTTCCAGTCGGATACCCCCTGCCCTGACCTCTTCAGCGGCGCCCGCCCCGTCGACCCCGCTGGGTCCTTTTGCGGACAGCGCCGTGGCCTGGACGACCTGGGTGACCCTGATGGGATTCGTCGGACTGACCGCCCTCGCCGTCCTGGCCGCCGGGCCTGCCGCCCGCCGGGCCGGTTCCGACACCCTGGCCGCGGTCACCGCGCGGCTCGCCCGGGCCGCGGTCGTCCTGGGCCTGCTGGCCGTGCCGGCGGTGCTCACCGACCTCGCCCGGGGCGCGTCCGAGACCGGCGGCTACGACTACCGCGCGGCCTGGAACTCCCTGTACGACGGCAGCAACGACGGACGGCTGTCAGGGCTGGAAGTGACGCTGATTCTGGTCGGCGCCGCGCTGATCGCCCCGCTCACCGTCCGCGCCGTCGCGGCCGGTCCGGCCCGGCGGTGGCTGCTGGCGGCCGGGCTCGGCGCCGGGGCGGTCGCGCTCGGGACCACCAAGTTCCCCGACCGGACGCCCGACGACTGGGGCCGCACCGGCTTCGAGACGCTGATGTGGATGCTGCACCTGCTCGGCGGCGGCGTCTGGCTCGGCGGGCTGATCGGCCTGGTGCTGCTCGCCCTGCCCGGCGCCGTCGCCCCCGCCGACCGGGGCGGGTTCTGGGCCCCGACGATCCGCCGCTTCTCCGCCGCCGCGATGAGCTGCGTCGCCGCCGTCACCCTGTCCGGCCTGTTCCTCTACTGGGAGCATGTCGACGGCCCGTCACAACTGCTCAGCACCATGTACGGACGGGTGCTCGGGGTGAAGATCCTGCTCTTCGGCGGCCTGCTGCTGCTCGGCGTCTTCAACCAGTTCTGGCTGCACCCGCGGATCGAGGCGCTGCGGGCCGGCGGCGACCGGCGTCCGCTCGGCACGCTGCTGCTGCGGAGGTTCCCCGCCGTGGTCGGCACCGAGGTCCTGCTCGGTCTCACGGTGCTGTTCGTCGCGCCGTTCCTGCACGGCTCGGCCCGCAACCAGGCCTTTCAGGCCGGCCTGGCCAAGCACTCCGCCGCCGTGACGGACACCCTGCCCAAGCTCGCGCCCAAGGTGGCGCACGCCTCCACCTGGGCCTGGGGCACCGCGGAGACCGTCCTGGTCATCGCCCTGATGATCGTCGGCTACCGGATCTCCGCACGCCTGGCCCGCCGCCGCGGCGCCGCCTTCACCGCGGCCGTCACCCCCGCCGACCCGGGCGACCTGGTCGAGGCCTGACTACGGGGTGACGATGTTGAACTCGGGGTCGAACACGTCCATCACCGAGGCGAGGGACTCCCAGACGGAGGGGTCGCCGTCGACCGTCAGGCCGTACTTGGCGATGACGGCGGCGGCGTGGGCCGGGTCGAGCAGCAGGGCGGCCATGGCGGCCTTCGGGCCGGTGACGGTGAGCTGAGCGTCGGCGGCGTGGCCGGGGCGGGCGTTGAGGACACCGTGGCGGACCCACATCGTCCACGGCTCCCCGCCCTCCCCCTCCGGGCTGCCCGGCCCGGTAAAGCCGAGGTTGAGGCGTACCTCGACCTCGGCCGCGGCCTTGCCGATGACATGGACGCCGATGAAGTCGAAGAGCAGCTCGATCGGCATGGCCAGGATCGTGTCCAGGTTGTCGGTGTGGACCACGCTCTTGGCCCGGACCCCGTCGCGCAGCTCCTGGGCGGCGGTCAGGAAGATGGCCCGGTACTGCGGCACCTCGGCCTGGTAGCCGAGCTGCTCGTAGGCGTCGGCCTGGAGGTTCTTGGCCTCGGCGTCGGCGGGGTCGGCGAAGACCAGGTGGTGCAGGACCTGCACGGCCCAGCGGTAGTCGCCGGTGCCGATCGCGTCGCGGCCCTCCTGGAGGATCCGGTCGCGGCCGATCAGTCCGACATGCCGCCTGGCGTCGTCCTGGGGCAGCAGCGGCATGATGCTGGCCGGGTCGCCGTCCCAGAAGCCGAGCTCCTTGTGGAACACCGCGCGGACATTGTGGTGCAGCCCGCCGTGGTAGTAGCGGTTGAACCACTTCTGCCCGATGGCGTCCGGCAGTTCGACGATCTCGGCGGCCTCCAGCGGGGTCAGCCCCTGGTTGGCCAGCCGCAACGACTGGTCGTGGATGTACTTGTACAGGTCCCGCTGGGAGGCCAGGAACTCGGTGACCGTCTCATTGCCCCACACCGGCCAGGTGTGCGGCCCGTAGTGCACCTGCACCTCCGCGCCCCAGCGGACCAGGGTCTCGTCCAGGTAGCGGGCGAAGTTGCGCGCGTCGCGGGTGCGGGCGCCGCGGATGGTCTGGATGTTGTGCATGGTGTGGTTGGCGTTTTCGGCGCAGGTCAGCGCCTTGATGGCGGGGATCCAGATGTGCATCTCCTCCGGCGCCTCGGTGTCCGGGGCGTAGAGGAACTCGAACTCCCAGCCGCCCAGCGTCCGCTTCTCGCCCGTACGGGTGATCGGGTCGGTGGGCGCGATGTAGCTGAACCTGGTGCGGAACCCGTCGTCCTCGGAGCCGATGCCGCCGGTGACCACTCCGCAGTCGCAGTGCGGCAGCAGCAGGCCGAAGGTGTAGGCCATCCGCCGCGACATGGCGTTGCCGGTGATCACGTTCTCGCCGATGGCGTACTTGTTGAAGGAGGCGATGGTGCCGGGGGCGATGATCGGGACCTTGCCCGAGGCCACGTCCGCCTCGTCCACAATGCCCTTGACCCCGCCGTAGTGGTCGAAGTGGGTGTGCGTGTAGATCGCGGCCACCACCGGCTTGTCATTGCCCAGCTCGCGGCGGAACAGCTCGAGGCCCGCCTTGGCGAGCCCGACGTCGGTGCCGAAGTCGATCACGACCAGGCCCTCGGGGGCGTCGACGATCGTGATGTTGGCGCTCAGCCGCACCTGGTAGAGCCCGTCGACGACCTTGTACAGGCCCTCACGCTTGATCAGCTGGGACTGACGCCACAGGCTCGGGTTCACCGAGTCCGGCGCGGGGGTGTCGTCGGCGATGTAGTCGAGCATGTGCGCGTCCCGCAACAGCTCGCCCTCGTCGCTGAACAGCTGGTCGGGGAAGCCGGCCAGGAAGCCGCGGTCGACGTCGGCGAAGTCCTCCCGGTCCTGCATGGCGTAGCGGGCCACTGCGTCCCGGTTGACCTGGGCGGTGAAACTGCTCGCCTGCTGCGCCTCAGCCATGCTGCACTCCCCTGAGCCCGATATGCCGGAAAACACCAGAAAGTCTCTTCGCAGGCTAGGGGAGCGCCGTCCGGTGCGCGACCTGGGCCCGGGCAGCCCCGGGGTCACCCCAGAGGAGGGTTCGCGGGCGAGTACTCCGGCTCGGTCCAGCGCAGCGGCAGCGCCCCGGGCAGTTCGACCGCGGCGGTGAGCTCGAAGGTGACCGACCGGTCCGCCCAGTCGGTCCTGGCCTCGCCCGTGAGCAGCAGCAGGCCACCCGACTCCCAGTCCGGGAGCAGGAGTCCGGCCCGGGGGTTCTGCTCCAGGTTGCCCAGGGTCATGAAGGCGCCGTTGCCCGGGTACTCCCGCCAGCGCAGCGCCGTCGGCGACAGGGACTCGACGAAGCCGGGGTTGCCGCCCCGGTGCGAGGCGTCGGGCCGGCCCTCGCCGTCCGCGGTGGCGAGGAAGAAGGTGTCGGCCGTGCTGACGGTGAGTCGCTGAACCGTCGTCAGCGCGGCGGCCCGGCGGGCCGGTCCCGGTCCGGGGGTCGGGGCGGAGTTCGGGGCGGCCGGGACCGGACGCCGCTTCTGGATGTACTTGGGGCAGTTGGCGAAGACCTGCTCGGTGTGCAGCACAAATCCCAGCTCGTCCGCCCGGGCCGTGCCGTTGACCCGCATCCGCCGCCGGGTGGCCGGCTCCAGCGCGATCGTGCCGATCGGCACAGCCGCCCGCCCGCGCAGGGTCTCCCGCAGCGGGTCGTCCGGGTGCGGGGCGGCGGCGACCCGCACCGAGCGCTCGTCGGGGACGCCGAGGAAGCCCGGCTCACCGGCCAGCGCCGTCGCCCACATCCGCCCGGCACCGTCGGCCGCGCCGACGACCAGCAGCTGACGCTGCGCCAGGAACTCGGCGGCGACGGCCGGGACCGTGTCGCGGAAGCTGCGGCCGAGGTGGTCCGCACGTTCGGTCTCCCCCGCGAGCGCCTGGGCCGCGCGCTCGCCGCTGTGGTAGCCGGTGGCCGCCACGGCTAGAAGAATCCGCAGGTGGGGGCGTCGGAGAAGGGGGCCTTGCCCTCGTCCGCGACACCGCTGCCGGTGAAGACCTCCAGCCGGGTGCCGTCCGGGTCGCTGAAGAAGACGCCGCCGGAGTCGCGGCCCTCCCCGTGCGGGACCACGCCGTCGTACTGGAAGGCGGCGCCGCGCTCCTTGAGCGCCCACTCCGCCTCGCGCACCTCCTGCACCGTGTCGACCTCGAAGGCCAGGTGGTGCAGCCCGGCCCGGTCGGACTGGTGCGCCCCGGCCGCCTGCTGCCAGATGGTGAGCACCAGCCTGCCGTCCTTGCCGAGGCTGGCGACCCGGCGCTCGGGCACGGTGCCGGGTGCGGAGCCGCCGAGCACCTGCAGGCCGAGGACGTCACGGTAGAAGGCGACCGAGCGGTCGAGGTCGGTGACATTGATGCCGACGTGTCCGGTGCGCAGCGAGGCGGGCATGGCAGGGCTCCTGATCTCAAAGGGTGACTCTAACCGTTCACCTTGACCATAAAGGTTAGTCAGCACAGCCTGCAACCCTTCCCATGGATCTGAACGGTTAGAGTGGAGGCCATGGACGCCCTTGCCGACCCCCGACCGCTGCGCGGCGAGCCGATGTCGCTGGACCTGCTCAACACCCGCTGGCACGACAGTGCGCTCTTCCACCGGCCCGACGGGCTCGCCGTCTGGCTCGGATCCAACGGCCTGACCGGCCGGGCCCCCGACGCCCCGGCGACCCTCGCGGCCCTCCTGGAGACCCGGAACGCCCTGCTGGCGCTGCGCGCGGACGCCCGCGACGGCGCCGCGCTGAACGCCGTCCTCGAGCACGGCCGGGTCCGGCGCACCCTGGACGCCGACGGGCTGCCGCAGCACGAGCCCGAGGTCGCCGACCCGGTCTGGCTGCCGGCCTGGCTCGCCGCCGACGACTACCTGCGGCTGCTGCAGCGCGGGCCGCAGCGGATCCGCGAATGCGCACACGAGCGCTGCATCCTGACCTTCTTCGACACCTCCCAGAACGGCCGCCGCCGCTGGTGCGACATGTCCGGCTGCGGCAACCGCGCCAAGGCCGCCCGCCACTACAACAACAGGCTTGGGGGCGTGGAGGCCTGACGGGGCGAAAGAAGAAAAGAGGGACCGGCTGAACCGATTCGGAGCGGGCGGCGTAGATGTCTGCGGCCCACTCGCCACCGGAGTTGCCGGTACCTCTCAGGGAGCATCAGGATGACCAGAAGGCTGATATCCGCCGCGGCGCTCGCCGCCGCGGTGACCGTGTCCGTCGCGCTGACCACGACGGGCGCGGCCAGTGCCAGCCCCCAGCACCAGGGCCACCACCCGGCGTCCCCGCACGGGGTGACCCAGACGAACCTGGTCTCCGACCAGGCCGGCAAGGCCCAGCTGACCGACCCGAACCTGGTGAACGCGTGGGGCCTGTCGCGCGGGCCGAACACCCCGCTGTGGGTCTCCAACGCGGGCACGATGACCTCGACGCTCTACAACGGCGCGGTCAACGGCAGCCCGGCGGCGGCGCTGCCGCTGGTGGTCAAGATCCCCGGCGGCCCGGTCACCGGCCAGGTGTTCAACAGCAGCACTGGGTTCGCCGTCCCCGGCACGACCACGCCCGCCTCGTTCCTGTTCGCCACCGTGGGCGGCACCATCGCGGCGTGGACCGGCGCGTCCGGCACCCAGGCCGTCACCGCGGCGACCGTGCCCGGCGCCGCGTACACCGGGCTGACGCTGGCCTCCAGCCCGTTCGGCCCGCTGCTGCTGGCGGCCGACTTCCACGACAACCGGATCGACGTCTTCAACTCCTCCTTCCAGAAGCTCGACGTCAGCGGCCTGTTCAAGGACCCGTCGGTGCCGCGCGACTACGCCCCGTTCAACGTCCAGGTGCTGGGCGACAGCGTCTATGTGACGTACGCGCAGCAGGACGCCGCCAAGCAGTTCGACGTCCCCGGCGCCGGCCACGGCTTCGTGGACAAGTTCACCTCCTACGGCACCCTGGTCAAGCGGATCGCCTCGCGCGGTGAGCTGGACTCGCCGTGGGGCCTGGTGGTCGCCCCGGCGTCCTTCGGCCGCTTCTCGGGCGACCTGCTGGTCGGCAACTTCGGCAACGGCACCATCCACGCCTTCGACCCGGCCACCGGCCGCTTCGCCGGCACGCTGACCGACACCAACGGCCGCACCCTGCGGATCGACAAGCTGTGGGGCCTGATCACCGGTGACGCCGTCGCCGGCGGCCCGAACAGCATCTGGTTCAGCGCAGGACCGGACCAGGAGACCCACGGCCTGCTCGGCATCCTGACCGCCAAGTAGCCTGCGGGACAGCCGGGGTGGGGAGTCGGGGCGTCAGCCGTCCCGCTCCGCGCCCCGGCCGTCACCGTCGCCCCGGCCCTCGCCGAGGAAGTCCAGCATCGCCGCGACGAACTCCGGTGCGGCGGCTGCCGTCCGGTGGTCCCCGGGCACCAGGGCCAGCCTGCCCAGGGGCAGCGCCGCGGCCAACTGGTCGGCGGAGGCGGCGCGTTCGTCCTCGCTGCCGATCAGCACCAGGGTCGGCACCCGGACCCCGCCGAGCGGCTCCACCGGTGTGGCCACGACCGAGTCCAGCACATGCAGCAGGGCGACCGGGTCCTCGCCGCTCGACCGGTACCACTCCGCGGCCCGCGCCTCCGGCGAGCCCGGCTCGAACGTTCCCGCGCCGGCGAAGACCCGCCTGACGAACCCCCCCGCCCCGCCGCCGATGCCGAGCACCTCGCGCAGACCCTGGCCGCCGACCACCGACCGTCCGGGTGTCGCGCCGCGCACCAGCATCCGCACCACGATGCGCGCGCCGAGCGAGTAGCCCCCGAGGTCGTAGTCCTCCAGCCCCAACTGCTCGACCAGGGCCAGGCCGTCGTCGGCCAGCACGTCGAGGGGGTAGGCCGAGGCCTGCTGCGGTCTGGCGCTGGCGCCGTGCCCGCGGAAGTCCGGCAGGATCACCCGGTGGCCACGTGCCGCGAGCGCCTCCGCCTGGCCGTGGCGCAGCCAGAGCGTCCCGTCCCCGGTGAAGCCGTGCAGCAGTACCAGCGGTCGGCCGGTACCCACCTCCCGGTGGGCGAGGCGCACGCCGTCACGGCCGGAGAAGTGGGACACCGTGGGACTGGACATGTGCCGGAGCGTATACCTGAGGGCTGTTCACCGCGGCGGCGGCGCGGGCCGGGGCCGGTGGAGTCCTGCGGGACACTGGTGGCTCAGCTGTCGCGACGAACAACCGAGGTGACCTTGTCCCGCACGACCGATCCCCTTGTCCCGGTGCAGCTCCCGACCCAGACCTGGGGCCGACCCGACTCCGAGCGCTCACTGCTGCTGCTGCACGGGCTCAGCTCCACCGCGGGGGCCTGGTGGCGGGTGGCGTCCACGCTGGCCGCCGAGGGCTGGACGGTGACGGCCCCGGACCTGCGCGGCCACGGGCGCGCCCCGCGGACGGTCAACTACGACCTGCGCGCCTACCGCAACGACGTCCTCGCCCTGCGCCCGGCGGCCCCCGGGCCCTGGGACGTCGTGGTGGGCCACTCGCTGGGCGGCGCGACCACCGTCCACGCCGCCGCCGCGGACCCGCAGTGGGCCAGGGCCGTCCTGCTGCTCGACCCGGTCATCAACCTCGCGGACCCGATGCGAGACAAGATGATCAAGGAGATCCAGGCCGACATCCGCCGCACCGACCCCGGTGACTACATGTCAGGACCGCGCCCCTGGCACCAGGAGGACGCCTGGCAGCGGGTCCTGGCCAACCGGGCCGTGAGCGACTACGTCATCGAGAGCTCGCTGCGCGCCAATGTGCCCTGGTCGTTCGGCGACCTGCTGCTCTCCGTCAAGGCACCGGTCCGCGTGCTCGGCGCCGACCCGGCCCGCGGGCTGGCCATATTCACCGCGGAGGAAGCCGAGGCGCTGGCCGCCGGAAACACACAGCTGTCCTTCGACGTCGTGGCCGGGGCCGGCCACTCCATCCACCGGGACGACCCGGAGCGGGTCATCGACGAGGTGCGCACCCTGCACGAGCGCGGTCTCGGGTAGGTGTAGGCCTACCCCGGCTGTAGGTTCCGGCCCATGGCACCGACCGGGCCCGGCCCAGCACCATGATCTCCGTGGCCGCGGTTCGCGGCCGGAGGATCAGAGGGGGACCGGTATGTGGCCGTTTCCGATACACGCGGGGGCCTGGCCGTCCTGCGTGATCGTGGCGTTGACCGCGCTGTGCGCGGTGTGGGCCTACCGGGCGGAGCGGGCGCCGGACCTCCCGGCGCCCGCGGCGGGCCCGCTCGACCGCTTCGGCTGGCCGGTCGTGGCGGGCCTGATGGGCGCGGCCGCGTACGGCAGCGCGTCGGTGCTGCGGGTCGACCTGCACAATTCCGGAGCCGTCGGTTCCTCGCTGCTGCTGTCGGTGCCGGACCTGCAGCCAGGCGGCCCGCTCCCGTCGGCGCTGCTGCTGGCCGGCCTGCTGGCCGCCGTGCTGCCCCCTGCGGCGCACACGCCGGGGCGCTGGCTGCTGCCGGCCGTCGCCGTGGCCACCGGCGAGCTCCTGGCCTGCCTGAACGCGTTCTCGCACACACCGGGCTCGACCGGGCTGAGCCTGCTGCCGGGCGGCCTGGTGGTCCTGGTGCTGGCCGCGCTCGCCGGGACCGCCCTGGTCAGACCGGCCGCCGGCAGGCCCGCGCGGCTGGTCGGAGCCGGGGCGCCGAGGTCCGCGCGCTGGGCCCTGCTGCTGCCCGCCGTCGTGGTGATGGCCGGCGGTGTGCTCGGCCTCGACCCGTGGTCGCCCGCGTTGCCGACCGCCGGAACCGGGCCGGCCGTGACCGGCTACCTGGTGGGGCTGGCGCTGCTGGTGGCGGTCGCGGCCGTCCTGGTCCGCTGGCCGAGGGCGGCGGCGGACCTGGCCGCCCTGGGGCTGGTGGGGGTCGGCGCTTACGACATCGTCCAGGGGGTGTTCGCGCGCTCCCTGGTGGTGGTCGTCGTGGAGCGGCACGGCTCCGCGCCGGGGCCGATACCGCCCCTCCCCCTCGACGCGGGCAGCCATATGGCGGTGGTCGGCGGCATCCAGGGGGCGCTGCTGCTGGCCCTGGGCCTGTGGCTGCTGCCGCGGACCGTGCTGCCGGACGCCAGGCGGCTGCTGGGACGGGAGCCGGATCCGGCCCTGGCCCGGCGGGTCCGGGTGCTGACCGCGACCCGGGCCGAGGCGGTCAGCTCCGCCGCCGCGGAACTGCGCCGGATCGAGCGTGATCTGCATGACGGCGCGCAGGGGCGGCTGGTCGCCATCGGAATGAACCTGCGGGCCGCCGAGGACATGATCACCAGCAGTCCGCAGGAGGCAGCCGCGCTGGTGGTGGAGGCCCGGGTCGCCTCGGCGGCGGCGCTGGAGGAACTGCGCTGCCTGGTCCGCGGGATCTACCCGCCGGTGCTGGCCGACCGGGGCCTCGGGGACGCGGTCCGGGCCCTGGCACTGGACCTGCCGCTGCCCTGCGAGACCGAGCTCGACCTGCCCGAACGGCTGGACGCCCCACTGGAGTCGGCCTGCTACTTCGCCGTCGCCGAGGTGGTGACCAACGCGGTCCGGCACGCCTCGGCGCGCAGCCTGCGGATCCGGATGGCCCGGGCCGACGGCATGCTGCGGATCGAGGTCACCGACGACGGGGTGGGCGGCGCGGATCCCGCCGCGGGCAGCGGGCTGGCCGGGGTGGAACGACGGCTGGCGGCCTTCGATGGCATCCTGGCGGTCAGCAGCCCGTCCGGGGGTCCGACGATCGTGGTCATGGAGGTGCCGTGCGGCTAGTCGTCGCGGAGGACCTCTTCCTGCTCCGCGAAGGGCTGGTCAGGCTCCTCAAGGCCCGCGGGTTCGAGATCGCGGCGGCCACCGACAGCGCGCCGGGCCTGCTCCGCGCGCTGCTGGAGTTCCGGCCGGACCTCGCCGTCGTGGACATCAGGCTGCCACCCACCCACACCGACGACGGGCTGCGCGCGGCGCTGGCGGCCCGGGAGCGGATCCCCGGGCTGCCGATCCTGCTGCTCTCGCAGTACGTCGAGCAGATCTACGCCCAGGAACTGCTCGCCGACCAGGCCGGAGGGGTCGGCTACCTGCTCAAGGACCGGGTGTTCAGCGACGACCAGTTCGTCGACGTGATCCGGACGGTGGCCGCGGGCGGCACGGTCATGGACCCCGAGGTGGTCGGCAAACTGCTCGGCCGCCGCGGTCGCGGCGCACCGGAGCCCCTGGCCAGGCTGTCCGCGCGGGAGCGCCAGGTGCTGGAACTCATGGCCGAGGGCCGCTCCAACAGCGCCATCGCCGGCCGTCTCTTCGTCAGCGAGAAGGCCGTGTCCAAGCACAGCACCAGCATCTTCACCAAGTTGGAGCTCGCTCCCTCCGACGACGACAACCGCCGGGTGCTGGCCGTGCTCGCCTACCTCATGTCGGAGCCGCCGGGTCGTTGAGGTCTGCCCGGGGCAGGGCAGGGGCAGGGCAGCGGCAGCGGCAGGGTCCGAGTCAGGGTCGGCGGGCGGCCGGGCGCGGGAGGGCCTGTTCGGTCCAGACGGTCTTGCCCCGGCCGGTCGGGCGGGTGCCCCAGCGGTCGGTGAACTGGGCCACCAGGTCGAGTCCGCGTCCGCCCTCGTCCAGCGCCCTGGCCTGGCGCGGGCGCGGGATGGAGTCGCTGCCGTCGGCGACCTCGCAGATCAGCACCCGGTCCTTGATCAGGCGCAGGGTGACCGGGCCGCTGCCGTAGAGCACCGCGTTGGTGACCAGCTCGCTCACCGCCAGCTCGGTGGCGTACGCCAGCTCGGTCAGGTCCCAGGCCCGCAGCTGCCGGGTGACGGCGGCCCTGGCCTCCGGTACGGACTGGGTGCTGGCGGGGTACTCCCAGGTCACCACGGCCTCGGGGGGCAGCGTACGGGTGCGGGCCAGCAGCAGGGCGATGTCGTCGTCGGTGGTGTTGTGCGGGCTGGCGCAGACCCGCTCGGCGATCTCGTCCAGGCTGCCGTCGCCGGCGCCGAGCACGTCGGCGAGGTGCGCCAGGGCGGCGTCGCTGTGGTGCCGGCGCAGGTCGAGCAGCCCGTCGGTGTACAGCGCGATCACGGTGCCCGGGGCGACCGGCAGGTCGACGGTGCGGAACAGGGTGCCGCCCACGCCCAGCGGCGGGTGCTCGGGGAGCACGGCGAACTCCACCTTCCCGTCCGGGTAGAGCAGGGCCGGCGGCGGCTGGCCGGCCGCGGCCATGCTGCAGGTGGCGGTGACCGGGTCGTAGACCAGGTAGAGGCAGGTCGCGGCCAGTTCGTAGCGCTGCTCGCTCTCGCCGGTGCGGGCGACCAGGTCGTCCATCCTGGCCAGCAGCTCGTCCGGGGCCAGTTCCAGGTCGGCCAGGGTGTGCACGGCGGTGCGCAGCCGCCCCATCATCGCGGCGGCGTGGATCCCGTGCCCGGCCACGTCGCCGATCACCAGCGCCACCCGGGAGCCGGACAGCGGGATCACGTCGTACCAGTCCCCGCCCACCCCGGCGTCGGTGTCGGCCGGGACGTAGCGGTGGCTCACCAGGACCGCGCTGGTACCGGGCAGGTGCTGCGGCAGCAGCCCCTCCTGCAGCGCCAGCGCCAGCTCCCGGCTGTGGCTGAGCGCCCGCTCACGGACCCGGGCCTGGGCGACGAAGACGGCCAGTGCGGCGGCGCTGGAGACGAAGGCGAGCTTGATCAGCCATACCGCCGTGCCGTCCTCGAGCAGCTGGTGCCGCAGCAGCACGTACGCCGCCACGGTCAGCCCGCCGACCAGGGCGGTGCCCAGCACCGCGTGCACGGCCGCGGCCAGGAACGGCACCACCGCCAGGACCATCCCGTAGTGCCCCGACGGCTGCGCCACCAGCAGCGCGACCACCGCCAGCAACAGCACCGCGCTCGGCAGCAGCTGCCAAGCGCGGGACCTGGAGAACGAGCGCACATGCAGGTGCGCTCGCATGCTTGCTCCCATGCTCGGCCAGCCTTCCCTTGCCGCCGGCCCGCAGCTCCCTACCCGCCGTCGGCCGATCTCGCGGGGTACAGCCCGCGCACTTGGTCATCTTTTATCAGCATACGTTCTACTTGTCCGTAACCGGCAGGGTGCGCGAGCGCTGCTGCACGCCCGGGACGCCGTAGGGATAGTCGGACACGATCGGCGCGCTGGCCTGGTCGAGCAGCGCCGTCTCCTTCTCGGAGAGGTGCAGTCCTGCGGCGGCCAGGTTGTCGTCGAGCTGCTCCAGGGTGCGCGCCCCGAGGATCACCGAGGTCACCGCGGGCCGGTCGGCGACCCAGGCCAGTGCCACCTGGGACAGCGACACCCCGCGCCCCTCGGCGACCTGCCGCACCGCGTCGATGACCTGCCAGGTGCGCTCCTGGGCGTTGCGCGGGGCGTAGGCCTCCATGCCGCGCCCCGGGTCCTCGCCGAGCCGGGTCGCACCGGTCGGGCTCTCGTCCCGCCGGTACTTCCCGGTCAGCCAGCCGCCGGCCAGCGGCGACCAGGGCAGGATCCCGATCTCCTCGTTGCGGCACACGTCGATCAGCTCGAACTCGATGTCGCGGATCAGCAGGTTGTACTGCGGCTGCAGCGTCACGATCGGCGTGAGCCCGCGGAACTGCGTCAGCAGCGACGCCTTCTGCAGCTGCCAGCCGAGGAAGTTGCTGACGCCCGCGTACCGGATCTTTCCGGCCCGCACCGCGTCGTCGAAGAAGCCGAGGGTCTCCTCCACCGGGGTCAGCGGGTCCCAGGCGTGCGCCTGGTAGAGGTCGACGGTCTCGATCCCGAGCCGCCGCAGGCTGGCGTCCAGCGCCCGGGTCAGGTGACTGCGGGTCAGGCCGGCGTCGTTCGGCCCGTCGCCCATCGGGAAGCGGCCCTTGGTCGCGATCACGAGCTGCTCCCGCACCCCGGGGCGGGCAGCCAGCCAGCGGCCGATGATCTCCTCCGAGAGGCCGCGGGAGTAGACGTCGGCGGTGTCGATGAAGTTGCCGCCCAGCTCGACGAACCTGTCGAGCTGGGCGTGGGACACGTCCTCGCTGCTCTCCTTGCCGAACGTCATCGTGCCCAGGCACTGCGCGGACACCACGGTGCCGGTGCCGCCCAAGGTGCGGTATTCCATCGGTCTGCCTCCAGGGGTGGGATTCGGTACCGAGTCTGCCCGCCGGAAATTAAGCTGTCCAACAGTGGAATCTGATGGCTTTGAGCAGCAAGAGCGATGAATGACAGCTCCCACGTCCGCAGGATCAGCTCTGCGGAGCCAGGGTGAAACTCTGGGCGGTATCGCCGGCGGTACAGGCCCACTGCTGCAGGCGGGTGCCGTCCGCGGTGGACAGGCCGGTGACGTCCAGGCACTCGGTTCCGCTGTTGCGGGCGGTGAAGGTGTAGCTGCCGTCGGCGTTCTGGGTGGGCTTCCACTGCTGGTTGCTGCCGCCGCCGTAGGACCACAGCTGGATCTGGGCGCCGTTGCCGGTCGCCCCGGCCCCGCCGGTCACGTCCCAGGCCTCGTTGGTCGCGTTGCGCGAGACGACCTGGTAGTAGCCGCTGTCGGTGGGCTGGAACTGCCACTGCTGGTTGTGGTTGCCGCTGCCGCAGGTCCACTGCTGCACGGCGGTGCCGTTCGCGGTGCCGCCGCCGGTGGCGTCGACGCACTTGCCGCTGTTGGCGTTGGTCACCGTGTACCAGGCGGACGAACTGATGCTCCCGCCGGTTCCACCACCCGTGCCGGTGCCGAGGACGGGCCAGGTGAAGGTGGCGACGGCCTTGGCCGGCAGGGTGTAGCTGAAGGACTGCCCGTTCTCGGAGACGTTGAAGGTGTGCGGATTGGAGGCGTCGGCGTTCAGCACTTCGAGTGCGGTCGAGCCGTCCGGGTTGCGGAAGGCGACATCCTCGACATTGCCGGACCCGAAGGTGTTGGAGTCCAGCCGCACCGCGCCGGGCTTGACGAACTTGCTGGCCTGGCCCAGCACGTAGTACTCGGCGTTGTACGCGGCACTGCCGTTGGAGTTGTTGACGGTCACCACGCCGGTGCAGGTGGTGCAGTTCATGGACGGGCCGCCGCTGGGGTCCAACGCCATGTTCCAGGTGACCACGGACTTGGCCCAGTTGCGGGTGGCGCCGATGATCAGGTTCTCGGTCTGCCAGTCCAGTGAGTCCGAGAAGGTGTTGGCGGTGTTGGCCGACTGGCTTCCCGAGCACTCGGTGAAGTAGGTGTCCTTGCTCGGGTAGGCGTTGTGGACCGTGCTCTGCGCGTCCGGGGTGCCGCCGTAGCAGTGCCAGGCGGTGCCCGCGGTGTACTGGGCGGCGGTGGCGTTGCCCAGGATGGCGGAGGGGAAGGACGTGTCGTTCCAGTTGTGGTCGTAGCCCAGGATCCCGGTGTTCAGACCGGCCGCCCTGATCGCAGGACCGAGGTAACTGCCGATCAGGGTGGTCTCCTGAGCCGCCGTCAGCGTGGACCCCGGGTAGTTGGACGGCGAGTACTCGGGTTCGTTCTGCGGCGTCAGCAGCGAGACCGGGACGCCGGCGGCCTGGTACGCCTGCAGAAACTTGACCAGGTAGTTCGCGTAGACCTGGTAGTCGGCGCTGTTGAGGGTGCCGCCGATCATCGAACCGCTGCTCTTCATCCAGCCCGGCGCGCTCCACGGGGTGGCCATCACGGTGGTGGCCGGGTTGAGCGAGAGGGCCTGCTGCAGCAGCGGCAGGATGTAGGCGTTGTCGTGGGAGACGGAGAAGTTGGCCAGCGACGGGTCGCTCTGCCCGGAGGGCACGTCGTCGTAGCTGTACGCCGAGCGGGCGAAGTCCGAGGCGCCGACCGGCTGCCGCAGGAAGTCCAGACCGATACCGGAGTTGGGGTCGAACAGCTTGGACATGATGGTGTTGCGCTGCGGCGAGTTGGCGATCAGCCAGGCCGAGGAGTCGGTCAGCGAGGCCCCGAACCCGGTGATCGACTGGTACGTGGTCGACGGGTTGACGGTGATCGTCTGGCTGCCGGAGCCGGCTCCCGAGGCGAACGCGGTGCCCGTCTGCGGGGCCAGCAGTTTGCTCTGGTCGGCGGTGGTCTCCCAGACGGAGACGGCGGTCCCGGTGGCGGCGTGAGCCGTCCCGAGCGAGGCCACCGTCCCGCCGACGAGCGCCGCAGCGGCCAGCGACGCAGTGAGGATCCTGGTGCGGGTACGGGACAAGACTGTCCCTCCTTCACAGATCTCGCGTGAAACATTATGAAAATTTTTCTGGAACACCTTCGAAACACAGATAAGCGGGGCATGCCAACACTGTCAAGACTGCGCGCAGCAACGCCGTGCATGAAACAGAATGATGAAACAGAAGTGGTCACCGCGGCGGCGCTCAGTTCAGGTAGCCGATGCCGGCGTGGCAGTGCGCCACCGCCTCGAGTGCCGGCGAGGTGGGCGCCTCCTCCCCAGCGAGCGACTCCAGCGCTCCGGTCGCCGGTACGACCAGCACCTCGCAGTCCGCCCGCGCCCAGCAGTAGCGGGCCACCGAGCCGTGCAGCAGACCCTGCGGACCGCCGTGCCCGCCGCTGCCGACGACCAGCAGATCGGACGGCCGGTCGGCCATCGCCACCAGCGCCCGTCCCGCCTCGGAGCGCACCACCCGCGGGTGGATCCGCAGACCCCGCGGCACACCGTCGAAGGCCAGCTCGACCACACTGTCCAGGCGGACCCGCGCGGCGAACTCCAGCTCCGACAGCGGGCGCAGGCTGTCCCCGTCGCACGCCATCCAGGCGATCACCGGAACCAGCACCGCGTCCCGTCTGCGGGCCTCCACTGCCGCACGCCGCACAGCGGCGAGGCTGCTGAGGGATCCGTCCACCCCCACGACGACCCGAGCGCCTTCGATCATGGCGATTCGCTTCCTTTCCAGCTCACTGGGTGATTCCGTTCTCCATGAGATCCCCAGCTCAGGCCCTGGCAGGCACTCCTTGACGCGGCGACTACACCGCAGCCGCCGTCCTTGACGGCACCCTGACGCCGGGCGTCAGGCGCGGGTGAGCCTGCCGCGCTTGAGGTGCAGGATCTCGTCGGAGGCGGCGGCGACCTCGCGCGAATGGGTGAACACGATGACGCACTTCCCCCGGTCGTGGGCCAGCTTCCGCAGCACGGTGATGATCTCGGCCGCGGTGTCGTGGTCGAGGCTGCCGGTGGGCTCGTCGGCGAACAGGATGTCGACCTCGCAGGCCAGCGCCCGGGCGATGGCGACCCGCTGCTGCTGGCCGCCGGAGAGCTCCGGGGTCCTGCGGTGGCGGTCGCCCTCCTCGATGCCGAGCAGGTCGAGCAGCTCGACGGCACGCTGCTTCCGCCCGCCGCGGCCGACGCCGGTGATCTCCATGGCCGAGGTGATGTTCTGCACCGCCGTCAGATAGGTGAGCAGGTTCAGCGACTGGAAGACCATGGCGACATGCCGGTTGCGGTAGGCGCCCAGGCCGAGGTCGGCGATGTCCCGGCCGTTGAACGAGACCGTCCCGGAGCTGGGGCTGTCGAGCCCGCCGGCCAGGGCCAGTAGGGTGCTCTTGCCGCTGCCGGACGGGCCGACCACGGAGTACATCCGGCCCGACTCGAACGCGTAGCTCACCTCCTTGAGCACGGCCCGCTCCCGCCCCCGGAAGGGGTAGGTCCGGGTCAGACCGGTGAGCTGGAGGACAGGGGTGGTGACAGCAGGAGTGGTGGGGGTCATGGTCAGTCGCCTTTGCTGAGGATGGTGCGCGGCTTCAGGCGCAGCACGGTGAACCCGGGGATCAGGGTGGCCAGCACCGCGATGCCGAGACCGGCGGCGCCGACCTTGGCGATGTCGCCCGCGCCGAGCCGGATGCTGATGTGGTCGACGGGTGCGCTGCCGGCGCCCGCGCCGTTGCCGGACGTGGAACCCGTGCCGGATCCCGTCCCGGACTGGGTGCTGCTCAGATCGACGGACGGATCCTGCGCCCCGTTCTTCGCCGCGGAGACCTCACCGGCCAGCAGCCGGCTGCCCATGCTCTGCGAGAGGAACTGGCTGACCCCGGCCGAGAGGGCGACGGCGATCAGCGCGCACACCAGGACTTCCACCAGCTGCTGCCCCAGCAGCCTGGGCTTCCGCTCCCCCAGGGCGAGCAGGATGCCCATCTCCCTGCGGCGCTCGCGCAGCGACAAGGTGACGATCAGTCCGATGATGACCGCCCCAGCGACGGCGACCAGCCAGACGGTGAGGGTGGCGAAGCCGGCCGTCCGGTTGATGGGTCCGAGCAGGGTCTGGTACTGCTTGTCGTTGAGGCTGAGCGGGAAGATCACCGGGTCCAGGCCCGCCGCCCGGGCGTCCTTCTTCAACTGGGCGAGGTCGCCGGGGGCGCTCAGGGTGAAGGTGGCCTGCTTGATGACGCTGCCGTGGGGACCCGGCGTGTTGCCCAGCAGCGCGCTGCCGCCCTGGGGCGAGACATAGAGGTGGTTGGCGGGGTTCATCATCGCCGGGGTGTACTGGTTGCTGTCGGCGCTGCTGTCCTGGTAGATGCCGACCACGGTGAAGCCGATCCCGGCCTTGCTCGCGCCCATCTCGCCGACGGCCAGGCTGACCCTGTCACCGACCTTGAGGTGGTTCCTGGCCGCCATGCGCTGCTCGACCAGCACGGCGTACCCGGTCGTGCGCGGTGTGATCCCGACCCCTGAGACGATCTTCGATGTGCCGTTGCGGAAGTCGGGCATGATCGAGGAGTCCCGTACCCCGTCCGCCTTGAAGAAGTCGGTTCCCGTGGTGTCGGTGCCCACCGGGGCGGGGATCGGCTGGTACAGCTGGGCGCTGCTGGTGGGAGCGGCGCCGGCGTCCGTGGTGTAGTTGTACGACAGCACCACCTCGGAGGTCTTCCCGACCTTGTCGACCGGTCCGCTGTAGAGGTTGCCGGCCGCACCGATGGTGCCGCCGGACTGGCCGCTGGGCATCGAGGCCATCCTGCCGGAGTTGATCAGGGCGTTCAGGTCCAACTGCATGGTGGCGACCACGCCGACGGACTTCTTGGCGTCGGCGGCGGCCCGCGCGGCGGACGACTGGATCAGGAACCCCGACAGGACGAGCGTGCAGATGACGGAGAACAGTCCCGTCAGCAGCGCGGTCCTGCCCAGGTGGGCGCGCAGTCTCCACCACGCCCGTTTGAACAGATTCATTGCGGTCTCTTCACTGCGTAGCGGTGATCATATGGACAGCAACCGACCCTAGGAAGGCCCGCCTTTGGACCGCGTTTGCACGTCCACGCGGCTCGGCGAGGTCTCACACACGGTTCAAACACGGCCTGTGGTAGATATGGGAGGACCAGCCGGGGGAACCGAGCAGAGGAACACCTGGCATGCGCGTGCTTGTGGTCGAGGACGAGGAGTACATGGCCCGCGTCCTGCAGATCGGGCTGCGGCGCGAGGCCATCTCGGCGGACGTGGTGCACGACGGCGCCACCGCGCTCGAGTGGCTGACCGTGCACGACTACGACGCGGTGGTGCTGGACCGCGACCTGCCCGGGGTGCACGGCGACGAGGTCTGCCGCCGCCTGGTCACCCTCAGGCCCGAGTGCCGCATCCTGATGCTGACCGCCGCCGGCCGGCTCGGCGACAAGGTGGAGGGGCTGGGCCTGGGCGCGGACGACTACCTCGCCAAGCCCTTCGACTTCCCCGAACTGGTGGCCCGGCTGCGGGCCCTGTACCGGCGCAGCCCGCTGGCCCACGGTCCGGTGCTGGTCTTCGCCGACCTCAGTTTCGACACCCACCGCCGCCAGGTCAGCCGCGCGGGGACCCCGGTCCGGCTGGCGCCGAAGGAACTGGCTGTGCTGGAACTGCTGATGCGCGCGGACGGGGGCGTCCTGTCGGCCGAGTACCTGCTGGAGAAGGCCTGGGACGAGCACACCGACCCGTTCACCACCGCGGTCCGCCTGGTCGTCCACACCCTGCGCAAGAAGCTCGGCGACCCCCCGCTGCTGCATACCGCGATCAGCGCCGGCTACTACCTCGGCGCCCCGGAGTGAGGCGCACCCTCAGCATCCACGGCAGGCTGTTCGCGGGTTTCGCCGTCACCCTGGTCGCCTGCTGCGCGCTGATGGTCGCCGTCATCTACCTCGGCATCCGCTATCTGCCGACCTACGAACTGGGCGGCTCCACCAGCAGCGTGGCCCCGGCGACCTCCTTCGCCACCTCCCCGACCACCGCTCCGACGTCCGGCCCGACCTTCGGCCCGGCCCCGGCGGGCCGGGACCACACCATCGCGGTCCGCACCAAGCAGGATGTGTGGCACACCGTGCTGATCACCTCGGTCAGCGGGCTGCTGCTGGTCACCGTGCTCGGGCTGGCCGCCGGTCGGATCGTCTCCCGGCGGCTGCTGAGACCCCTGCACCGCATCAACCGGGCCGCCGCCCGGGCCGGTGCCGGAGACCTCAGCTACCGCATCAACGCGGACGGGCCCGCCGACGAGATCACCCAACTCGCGGACACCTTCGACGCGATGCTGGCCCGGCTCCAGGAGTCCTTCACCGCCCACCAGCGGTTCGCCGCCAACGCCTCCCACGAACTGCTGACCCCGCTGGCCACCAACCGCGCCATCCTCCAGGTGGCCGCCGCCGACCCCACCGGCGCCGAACTCGTGGAACTCGTCCCCATGCTGGCGGCGAACAACGAACGCAACATCACCATCGTCACCGCGCTGCTGCAACTCGCCGGGGCCGAACACGCCCAGCCGGACGCCGACCCGGTGGACCTGACCGCCCTGACCGCCCGGGCGGTCGCCGATTGCACTCCGCGGGCCGAGGCCCAACAGATCACACTGGTAACGGAGTTGGACCCGGACTGCGCCGTCGTCGGCAATGCCGCACTGCTGCGGCAACTGCTGGTCAACCTGCTCGACAACGCCCTCGGCCACAACCACCCCGGCGGGTCGGTGCACCTCGCGCTGCAGCGGGACCACGCGGTGACCCTGGAGGTCGACAACACCGGGCCGCCGGTCGATCCCGACACCACCGAGCGCCTCTTCGAGCCCTTCTACCGCTCCCAGGCCAGGATCCACAGCAAGCGCTCGGGGCACGGACTCGGGCTCGCCATCGTGCACGCCATCGTCCAGGCCCACCACGGCAGCATCACCGCCACCGCCAACCCGCACGGCGGACTCACGGTCTCGATCGAACTGCCGGTCCGCGCGTTCTAGGCCCGCACGGCGAGGTCGTCCAGCACCGGGGGCAGGCCCACGGTGAGCATCTTGGTGCGGACCGAGCCCAGGATCCGGGCCAGGAAGAAGCCGCCGGGGCCGGTGAAACCGGTGTGGTCGTAGCGGAAGCGGGTGCCGCCGTCGTGCGCCTCGAGCCGGTAGGCGACCTCGGTCACGGCGCCGCCGCCCTCGTCCTGCCAGGAGTAGCGCAGCAGCGAGGGCTCGTGTGCTTCCAGCACCTCGCACACCACGACCCCGCTCCAGCCCGGTTTGGGCTTGGCGATGAACGTGAAGCGGGTGCCGACCGTGGTGTCGAAGCCCTCCGGGCGGCCCCCGGCGCCGGTGGCGGTCCAGCGCGGGATCAGCTCGGGGTCGGTCACCGCGCGCCAGACCCGCTCCGGCGGGTGCGGATAGTCACGGACGATGTGGATCTCACTCATCAGATACTCCTTCCATTTCTTACAGCTACTGAAAACTTACTGTAGCAGAAATAATATGGCGGCCGGACTATGCTCCGACCATGAGCACACGCACAGTGGACTGGACGGCCCTGCGCCGCCGCGCGGAGCAGCCCGCGGCCGAGGGCCTGCGGGAACGCAAGAAGCGGCTGATGCGCCAGCAGCTGTCGGACACCGCGACCGAGATGTTCATGGAGCGGGGCTTCGACGCCGTCCGCGTCTCCGAGGTCGCCGAGGCCTGCGGAGTGTCGGAGAAGACGGTCTTCAACTACTTCCCCACCAAGGAGTCGCTGCTCCTGGACCTGGGCGAGGCCACCATGGACGCGCTGCGGACCGTCCTGACCGACGCCCGCCTGTCCCCTGTCGAAGCAGTGCTTGCGATCCTGTCCGACGAACTGCGCAGCATCACCTCCTGGCTGGCCGCACAGGACGACGCGACCTGGGCCGAGGCCGTGTTCCTGCGCTTCGGCATGCTGATCAGGTCCACCCCCTCCCTGCGCGCCTACCAGCGCGACATGGCCGACCGGCAGGTCGCGCTGGCCGCCGGGATCCTGGCCGAGCGCACCGGGACCAGCCAGGACGCCCCCGAGCCGCAGATCGCCGCCACCGCCCTGCTCGGCCTGTGGCCGGTCCAGTTCCAGTCCCTGGGCCGGCACCTCGGGCAGGGTCTGACGCCCGATCAGCTGCACCGGGCGGTCAGCGCCGACGTGGGGCGCGCCGCCCGGCTCATCGACTCCGGCCTGCGGACGTTCGGAGCAGCCGCGAAAACGGGCTGACCCGGCCCCGGCTTCAGCGCGTCAAGCCCCCGTAGCCGCGTGCGCGAAGGCCGCGGCCTCTACGGCGGAGGGCTGGGCGGCGGTGCCGCCGGCGGACCGGGTGGACAGGGCGCCGCAGGCACAGCCCAGCGCCATCGCCGCGGCGAGGTCGCCGGAGTCCAGCCATCCGGCCAGGAATCCGGCGTCGAAGCTGTCCCCGGCCCCGACCGTGTCGACCGGCCTGACCTCGGTGCCCCGCACCGTCAGCGGTTCGCCCCGGTCCAGCGTCACCGCGCCGCGCCGACCGCACTTGACCACCGGGGTGGGCCCTGCGGCAGCCAGCGCGGCCAGTGCCTCCGGGACCGTTCCGGCGCCGGTCAGCGCCAGTGCCTCGGCCTCGTTGGGCAGCACCAGGTCGCAGCCGGCGAGCAGGCCCTGGGCCAGCGTCCAGCCACCCGCCGGGTCGTCGTTGGTGTCCAGCGAGGTCGTGCCGCCCGCGGCCCTGGCCGCGCGGAAGTGCCCGGGGAGCAGCGGGGCGAGCGCGGGCTGCAGGAAGTAGGAGGCAGCGTGCAGATGCCTGGCCTCGGGCAGCGTGGTCGGGGCGAAGGACGGCAGGCAGCCGGGCGCGGTGAGGATGGCCCGGTCGCCGCCGGGTTGGTTGAGGCACACGGTGAGCGCGGTCGGCAGGGTCGGGTGCCGGAGGCAGCCGCTGATGTCCACGCCCGCGGCGGACAGGGTGTCAAGGACGAAGTCCCCGGCCGCGTCCCGGCCGACCATGGCGACCAGCGCCGTGGACAGCCCCAGCCGGGCCGCCCCGTGCGCGACGATCGCGGCCGAGCCGCCCAGCGCGAGCGCCCCGGACTCGACCAGGGTCTCGGCCTGGCCGACCGGCGGCGTCGCCGGTGCGCCGCTGACCAGGACGTCCGGATTGGCGTCGCCGACCACCAGCAGGTCCAGCCGGGCCATCAGCGGGTCCCCAGCGGCAGCGGGGCCCGCAGCTCCAGCGGCAGGGCGTCGCCGTGGGCCGCCGCCATGTCGTCGCACAGCGACCAGATCTGATCGACGGTCAGCGCCGCCGCGGTGGCCGGGTCGCACATCGCGGCGTGCCGGATGTGCCGGGGGTCGCCCTGGACGGCGGCGGCCACGGTCAGCTCCACCACATTGAGGAAGCTGCGGTTGAGCGCGGCCAGCTGGGCCGGCAGCGCGCCGACGTGGTGCGGGTGCACGCCGAGCCGGTCCAGGGTGGCCGGGACCTCGACGGCCGCGCCCTGCGGCAGGTTGCTGATCAGGCCGGTGTTGGCGGTGGTCACCTGGATGGTCCGCCGCTCGCCGGTGACCAGGCTGTGAATCACCTGCGGGGCGTACTCGGCCGCCTCCTGCACCGCCGGGTCCTCGGCCGGCGGCCGGCCCGCGGCGAAGGCGTCGCGGACCCTGGCGTACTCGGCCAGGTTCTCCTCGCTGATCACGGTGTAGCCGCGGACCGGGATCCGCAGCCGCTCGACCTCCCGCTGGTGCGGCAGGTACCAGGGCACGTACTCCGAGGAGTGCTCGCTGGTCTCGGTCGGGAAGCGGCCCAGCCGCCGGTACATGTCCACCCGGACCCGGCGGCGCAGCTCCGGGTCGTCGGCGATGGCCCGGTCCAGCGCGGGGTAGAGGTCGCGCCCCCGGTGCTCCCAGCGCAGGATCCAGCCCTGGTGGTTGACCCCGGCCGAGACCACGTCCACCTCCTCGTGCGGGACGCCGACGATCGCGCAGAGGTCGTGCACCGTCCAGAACACCGAGTGGCACAGGCCCACGGCCTTGACCCGCGGCGCGATCGCGGCCAGGTACTGGAGGTTCATCGCCATCGGGTTGGTGTAGTTGAGCAGCCAGGCGTCCGGGCAGACCTCGGCGATGTCCTCGGCCAGGCCGCGCAGCAGCGGGAAGGTGCGCAGGGCGCGGAAGATGCCGCCGATGCCGAGGGTGTCGCCGACGGTCTGCCGCAGCCCGTAGGTCTGCGGGACGTCGAAGTCGGTCAGGGTGGCCCGGTGGCCGCCGACGGCGACCATGTTGACCACCACGTCGGCGCCGTCCAGGGCCTTGCGGCGGTCGGTGCTCGCGGTGACGACCGGCCGGGCGCCGTACTGCTGAGCGGTCATCAGGGCGAGCCCCTCGGCGACCCGCAGCCGGTCCTGGTCGATGTCGTGCAGGGACAGCCGGACCTCGGAGAGTTCCGGGAAGGACAGGATGTCCCGCAGCAGCTGACGGGTGAACACCACCGAGCCGGCTCCGACAAAAACGATGCGAATCACGGGCTTTGGGCCTTTCTCAGGGAGGGATCCGGCTCAGCGCAGGGCGGACGGGCGGAGCACCACCGCGCGGGTGAGGTGGCGCGGGGTGTCCGGCTGCAGGCCCTTGGCGCTCGCCAGGGTGACGGCCAGGCGCTGGGCGGCGACCAGGGAGGCGAGCGGGTCGAGGTCCTGCTCGATCCACAGGCCGCCGGTGGCGGCGACCTGCGCGGCCAGGCCCTCGGGGGCCGGTCCGAACATCCAGACCGCCGACCGCTGGTCGGTAATGGCGATGGGGCCGTGCCGGTACTCCATCGCCGGGTAGGACTCGGTCCAGCTGAGCGCGGCCTCCCGCATCTTCAGCGCGGCCTCGGCGGCCAGGCCGACGGTCCAGCCGACACCCAGGAAGGTGAACTGGGACCGCTCGGTGAGGCCCTCGGGCAGCGGCTCCGCCAGGACCCGTTCGGCGTCGGCGACGGCCCGGGTCAGGTCCTCGCCGAGGTGCGCCCGCAGCAGGGTGAGCGCGGTGGTGGCGAAACGGGTCTGGACCACCGAGCGCTCGTCGGCGAAGTCCAGCACCACCGCCTGGTCGGCGGCCTTGACCGCGGGGGTGTCCGGGTCCGCGGTGATCACCGTGCTGGGCGCCGAGGTCCGCTCCAGCAGGTCGAGCACCTCGGTGGTGCTGCCGGACCGGCTCAGCGCCAGGTAGCGGTCGTAGCCGCGGCCGGCGGGCAGTTCCGAGGCGGCGAAGGCGTCGGTCTCCCCGTGGCCGGCCTGCTCGCGGAGCCGGGCGTAGGCCTGGGCCATGAAGTACGAGGTGCCGCAGCCCACCACCGCCACCCGCTCGCCGCTCCGGGGCAGCTCCGGCAGGCCCGCGGCGGCCAGTTCGATCGCTCGCCGCCAGCAGGCGGGCTGGTCGGCCATCTCGTTCTGGACATGGGTGGTCACGACGACTCCGTTCGGTGAAGGTGAAGGGCGGTGCGCGGGTGGTCAGCCCTTGAGGCCGCTGAAGCTCATGGTCTGCACGAACTGGCGCTGCGCGAACAGGAAGCCGATGATCAGCGGCGCGGTGGCCACCACATTGCAGGCCATGAGTTCCTGCCAGTCGATGTGGTGGGCGCCCTGGAAGTTGAGCAGTCCGAGCTGGATCGTGTACAGCTTGGGATCGTTGATCGCGACCAGCGGCCAGAGCAGGTCGTTCCAGGAGTTCAGCAGGGTGAACACGGCCAGCGTCGCCAGGGCCGGCTTGGCCAGCGGCAGCACGATCCGGAAGAACACCCCGAAGCTGCCCAGGCCGTCGATCCGGCCCGCTTCCTCGAGTTCCTTGGGCAGCGACAGAAAGAACTGCCGCATCAGGAAGATGCCGAAGGCCGAGGTCAGGAAGGGCACGAAGGCCGCGGCCAGGGTGTCGATCAGACCCAGCTTGGAGAACATGAAGTAGGTCGGGATCATCAGCATCTGCGTCGGGATCATGATGGTGGAGAGCAGCACCACAAATCCGACGGTCCGGCCGCGGAAGGACAGCCGGGCGTAGGCGTAGCCGCCGAGCGAGCACAGCAGCAGGTGCGAGCAGATGGCGATCCCGGAGACGATCGCCGAGTTCATCATCCAGCGCGCCACCGGGGCGTCGCTGAACAGCCGGACGTAGCCGCCGATGTGCAGCGCGGACGGGATGAACCGGGGCGGGAAGCGGTTGATCTCGCTGTTGGCGGTCAGCGAGGTGAGCAGCATCTGCGCCAGCGGCGCCAGGAAGAGCAGCGCCAGCGGGGCGAGGAACAGGTGCCAGCGGCTGAACCGGCGCCTGGGCCTGGTAGCAGCGGAAGGGGTCGGGGTCACGACGTCGGGTGCCATGGGTGCCATCAGAAGGCCTCGCTCTTGCTGCGCTTGGAGTAGGCGAACAGACCGAGCGTCAGCAGCAACGTGGCCGCGAACAGCGCGTAGGCGATCGCCGAGCCGTAGCCGTAGCGGGACAGTTCGAACGCCTGGTTGTAGATGAAGTAGACGACCGTCTGCGAGGAGCCGAGCGGGCCGCCCCTGGTGGTGGTCAGCACCAGCTCGAAGATCTGCAGCACCGAGACGGTCTCCCAGACCCCCACGAACACCGTGATCGGCGCGACGGCCGGCAGCGTCACATGCCGGAACACCTGCCAGCGGTTGGCACCGTCCAGGGTGGCCGCCTCGACGATGTCCTGCGGGATGTCCTGCAGCGCGGCGAGGTAGACGATGACCGAGAAGGCCAGGTCGCCCCAGAGGTAGATGAGCGCGATGACCCACATCACCTCGTGACGGTCGGTCAGGAAGCCCTGCCGGGGCAGGTGCAGCGCCCGCAGCGCGTTGTTCGCCAGGCCGAACTGCGGGTCGAAGACGTAGTTCGCCAGGATCCCGGTCGCGGCGGCGGACACCACCAGCGGCACGAAGACCGCCGTCCGGTAGAAGGCGATGAACCGGATGCTGCGGTTCAGGGCGGTGGCCACAAAAATGCCCAGGACCAAGACGATCGGGACATACAGCACGGTGAACAGCACCGTGTGGTCGACCGCTGCCCGGAGGTCCGGGTCACTGGCCATGGTCCGGTAGTTGGCCCAGCCGATCGACCGCGGCGGGGTGAAGCCGTTCCAGTGCTCACGGGAGATCAGAAACGCCCAGCCGGCCGGGAACAGGGTCAGCGCCACGATGATGAGCGTGGCCGGACCGGCGAAGGTCCATCCGGTGAGGTTGGCGACCACCCGGCGCCGGCGGCGGGACCAGGTGCCGCGCGGAGGGTCGGCCGCGCGGTCGGCGGCGTCGGCGGCGGCAGCACGGTCGGCGGCGCCGCCGGTGCCCCCCTGGCGCGGTCGGCGGCTGCTCGGGGTGCGGCTGCGCTCGTGCTCGGAGATGAGGATGCCGCGCTTCATCAGTCGCCCTGCGCCAACGCCGTGTCGGCTGCCTTCGCGGCCTGGTCCAGCGCGGTCTTCGGGTCGCCCTGGCCCTGCAGCACCTGGGCGATCGCCTTGCCGAGCACCTGCGACAGGCCGTTGTAGCCGGGCACCGTCGGACGCCCGAGCGTGGCGTTCTTCAGGTTGTCCTCCAGCGTCTGCGCCCCGGGGTACTTGGCGGCGTACGCGGCGAACTCCGGGCTGGCGGCCTCGCTGCTGCGCAGCGGGAGGTTGCCCGAGGCGAGGTTGAACTTCGGGTCGATCGCGGCCGAGGTCAGCCACTGGTCGAAGGTGTAGGCCCAGTAGGCCCGGTCCGCGTCGTGGTGGTCGTACAGGGTCCACAGGTCGGGGCCCGAGATGGTCTGGTGGTTCTGCCCGTCGAACGCCGGCAGGTAGACCACGCCGTAGTCGAGGCCGGCCGTGACATTGTCGGCGAGCTGCCAGGGCCCGGTCATCAGCATGCCGACCAGGCCGGACTTGAACAGGTCGGCGTACTTCTGGTCGTCCTGGGAGAGGTACACCGACTTGTCGGTGACCGCCATCTGCTGCAGGAAGGTCAGCGCCGAGACGCCGGCGGCGGAGTTGAACGCCGCCTTCTTGTTGTCCTTGGTCAGCACGCTGCCGCCCTTCTGCCACAGCAGCGGCCAGAAGTGCCAGGTGGTGTCCTCGGAGCCGGACACCGAGTAGGCGGTGCCGAAGACATTGTGGGCCGGGTCGGTCAGCTTCTTGGCGTCCGCCCGGAACTCGTCCCAGGTCCAGCTGTTGGTCGGCTGGGGCAGTCCGGCCGCGGCGAAGAGCTTCTTGTTGTACATGACGGCGATGTTGTCCACGACCGCGGGGAAGCCGATCACCTGGCCGTTGGGGGTCGCGGTCTGCCGGGCGGCGCCGGGGAACTCGTCCCACTTCACCGCGGGGTCGGCCACCTTGCTGGTGATGTCGAGGGTCCGGCCCGACAGTTGCATCTCGGTGGCCCAGCTGCCGAAGTTGTAGGAGATGTCCGGGTAGGTCCCGCTGGTGAACGCCGCGGTCAGTTTCGGCAGCAGTTGGTCGGTGGTCGGGGCGCCCGGCGACATGTCGACGGTCACATTGGGGTGCAGCTGGTGGAACTGCGCGGCCAGGCCCTCCATGATCTTCTCCGGTGCCTGGTCCTGCCCGGTCCAGATGGTGATCGTGGTCGGCCTGGCGGTGTCCAACGCGGCGTTCGCCGTGGACTTCGCGCTCGAACAGCCCGCCGTGGCGCCGAGTGCCATCGCCGCCGCCAGGGCAACCGCGACACCTGCGCGGTACCGGGCGGGTATCGCCGATCTCCTGTGCATCACATGCCCCTTTCCTCGGGTCGGGGACATTCAACGGGGCGGTCCCAGCACGGGCAAGGAACTGCTCGAATCACTCAGAGTGGCTGCGCGTTTCCCGGCGACCGATCAAATCTCGATCATCAGCACGCTTGATGTGCCCATATCCGTTCGCTACGATTCCGGGAACGTCGGATTCGATCATTCGACGTCAGAGGTACGCCCATCCGGTATGTGGCCGACGCCATGAGTCCGGACTGAGTCGCCAGGATCGCCGTGGGCATCCGAGGCGGGGACGTGCCCACCGCCCGATGGAGCTCCAGGATGACCGCCATCCGCGCTCGTGCCCCAGGCGGCCGCCGCACGGGAACCGTGCGCCAATCCGACCGGGTCTCGGCGATCCTCGACCACCTCGCCGCCAGTGGGTCGGTCGACGTCACACACATCGCCGCCGAGCTGGGCGTCTCGCTCGCCACGGTGAGACGCGACCTCTCGGCGCTGGAGGAGCAGAGCCTGCTGACCCGCACCCACGGCGGCGCGGTGGCCCGCGACGACGCCCACGTCCTGCCGGTGCGCTACCGCGACAGCCACGGCCGGGCACAGAAGCAGGCCATCGCCCGCGCGGCCCTGCGCGGCCTGCCCTGCGGACCGTACGTGGTGGCGGTCAACGGCGGCACCACCACCAGCGAACTCGCCCGGCTGCTGGCCACCAGGACCGAGCTGACCGTGGTCACCAACGCGCTGAACATCGCCAACATCCTGGTGAACCGCCCCCGGGTGAAACTGGTGGTCACCGGCGGCGTGGCCCGCTCCAACTCCTACGAGCTGGTCGGCCCGTGGGCGGCCGGGACGATCGGCGGCATCAACATCGGCACGGCCTACATCGGCATCGACGGGATCAGCGCGGCGGGCGGGCTGTCGACCCATGACGAGGTCGAGGCCCAGATCAGCGCCGTGATGATCGGACGCGCCCGCCGGGTGGTGGTGGTCGCCGACGGGTCCAAGGTCGGCCGCAGCCTGCTGGCCCACATCGTCGCGGTGGCGGACATCGACGAACTGGTCACCGACTCCACCGCCGACCCCAGCGAAGTGGCCGCGCTGCGGGCGCACGGGGTGAAGGTGACCATCGCCGACACCCCGTGACCTGCGTGCGGCGGGCTGAGCGGTGCGGGCTCAGCAGTGCGGGCTCAGCACGCTGTGGGCGTCCAGGCCGGTGCCGGACCGGAACGCCGCCCAGCCGGTGTACGTGGTGCCGTGCCAACCCCACTGCATGCCGCGCGCGGTGCCGCCGACGGCCGCGTAGGTGTTGTGGTCGACGGTGTCCCCGCGCCCGGAGTCGGAGCGGGCCACCGTACCGAGCAGCAGCACGCCGCCGCCGGCCGCGCAGACGGTGTTGCCGGTGATCCGGTTGCCGCTCTCGTGGTACTGGATCAGGAACTCCGGCGAGCCGTCGTGGTCGGTGTTGTTGTCCCGCAGCGCGTTGCCGGTGAAGACATTGTCGAAGGAGCGGCCGGTCTGCACGCTTCCGCAGTCCTCCTTGCCGTCGCAGTAGCCGCCGGTGGTGATCCCGACGAAGCGGCTGTACCGGACCTGGTTGTCACGGACCGTCACATGGTCGGCCGCGCCCCTGGGGTTCTCCGCCGCGACCTCGATACCGATGTCGTCGCGCAGCGCCGTGTTGTCCGCGATGACGATATGCGTGCCGCCGTCGACGTAGATGCCGTCCGCGCAGTTGCAGTAGGCCCCGTCGGAGTAGTACGCCGGGTTGCCCTCGGAGATGATGCGCTCGACCCGGTTGGAGCCGATGTAGCCGTTGCGGGCCCGGTTCAGGTCGGTGTAGCGGTAGCGCGCGGGCAGGGTCGGCTCGTAGCCGATGGCGTCGATCCCGATGTTGTTGTTGTCGTGGATGCGGTTGCCGGTGATCCGCCAGCCGTCCACGTTGCCGTTCACCACGACCGACTCGCTGGCGCCCAGGGTGAGGTGGTCGACCTCGTTGCCGTCGATGCTCAGGTTCCGCACGGAGTGCGCGGCCGAGTCGCCGTAGACGGCGATCCCGTGGGCGTTCATGTCCATGCTGCCGCGGGTCCCGTTGTGGTTGCCCAGGTCGTGGACGTGGTTGCCGGTGATGCGGACGCCGTCGTCCCCGCCGTGCACATAGATGCCGATCGGCATGGCGTTGACGTCGCCGGTCCGGTAGCCGGTGATGTCCAGGCCGCGGACCGTCACCCGGGTGCTGTCGGCGATGGTGACCATCGCGGAACGGCCGCCGGGCGGGACGGTCAGCGAGGAGCCGTCCAGCACGGCGTGCTCGCCGGGTGCGGCCGTGACGGTGATGCCGCTGACGTTCCGCAGGCTCACCCGCTGGGCGTAACGACCGCCGCGCAGCTCCACCGTGCCGCCGGCCCGACCGGCCCCGCTCAGCGCGGCGACCGCGCGCTGCACGGTCCTGAACGGAGCGGCACGCGTCCCGGCCCCCGCGTCGGACCCGCCCGGGGCGACGTACACGGTGCGACCGCCGGTCGCGGCCGGAGCCGGGGACGGGGACGGGGACGGGAAAACGAACAGCGCGACCGCGGCGAAAGCAGCGGCCAGGGCCGTACTGCCCCCTGGGAATGACATCAACCGAAACTCCTCCGTGAATTGAATTTCCTGGCGCGGTCGGGATTCTGCCATCCGTTCCCTGGGGCGTCAACGATGACATTCCAGATCGGCGAAACCGCTCATACGGCATGACCGTTTCAACGCACCCATGGTCGCCCAACAGCCCTGACCTGCAATGATTATGACTACCCGTCGGCCGGGAGCCAAGCGCGCACGGAAAATGAGCACTTTCGCCGTCCGGCTCGACCCGGAATGGATTCCGTTGAATAAATAGCCCATCGAACGCGAATGCCGACCGGCCAAAAGGACCGGTCGCGGGTGATAAACCCCTTCGCGCAATCGCTGGAGGTAGTCCATGTCCCATGTCCGTGCGTCCCGTGTCCGTACGTCCCGCAACCTGGCCGTGGCCGTTGCCGCCGCGGTCCTCGCCACCCTGGCGACGGCCCCGACAGCGTCCGCCGCTCCCGCCGCTCCGGCCCCGGTCAGCTGCTCCGGCTGCTGGCACCCGGCGCTGCAGACGTCCTGGAACTGGGTGATCTCCAAGGTGCCCACCGCGCCGTACCGCAAGGTCGCCATGTACGACATCGACGGCTTCAACGCCTCGGCCGCCGACGTCAAGGCCCTGCACAACGCCGGGATCAAGGCCGTGTGCTACCTGTCCGCGGGCACCTACGAGGACTGGCGCTCGGACGCCTCGCAGTTCCCCTCCGCGCTGCTGGGCAAGTCCAACGGCTGGCCGGGCGAGAAGTGGCTCGACATCCGCGACATCCAGAAGTCCGGCAGCGTACTGCACTCGATCATGGACGCCCGGCTGGACATGTGTCACCAGAAGGGCTTCGACATGGTGGAGCTCGACAACGTCGACGGCTACACCAACAGCACCGGCTTCTCGCTCAAGGCCGCCGACCAGACCTACTTCAACGCCACCCTGGCCAATGACTCGCACGCCCGTGGGATGAGCGTGCTGCAGAAGAACGACAACGAGCAGATCCCCACCCTGCTGAAGTACTTCGACGGCGCCCTCAACGAGCAGTGCAACGAGTACCAGGAGTGCACCACCGCCCAGAACGGCGACTACGGCTACGACCAGTACGTGGCCGCGGGCAAGCCGGTCTTCCAGGCCGAGTACAACCTCGCGACCTCGAAGTTCTGCTCCAAGGACAACGCCGCCGACTTCAACGGGGTCAAGTTCAGCATCGACCTCGACGACTCGACGTTCCAGCCGTGCCGTTGACCGTCCGCTGAGCCTCTGCTGAGCGACCGCCAAAGAGCAGGGGCTGTCGGGTGCACGTACCCCGGCGGCCCCTGCTGACCCGAGTACGGATACTCATGCGCGGGCCCGCCCCGGGCCTGCCGCAGACTCGCTGCGTGCGAAATCATGTGCAGCGGTCCGCCCGGCTCACGGTCCCGGCGCTGCCCCGGGAAGCCGCGTCCGAGCTCAGTGGGGCACCGTCGACGCGGTAGTCGAGGCCCGGAGCAGGTCGCCGCGGCTGACGATGCCGATCAGCCGACCGGCCTCGTCCACCACCGGCAGCCGCTTGACCTGCCGCTGCTCCATCGCCCCGACCGCCTCCAGGACGGTCCATTCGGGACGGGCGCAGACGGCGGGGCCGGTCATCAGGCCGCGCGCGGTGCCGGCCCGGTTGCGGTCCAGCAGGTCCGCTTCGGAAACGACACCCAGCGGCCGGTCCTGGTCGTCGATGACCGGTACCGAGCTGATGTCGTTTCGGACCAGCAGCTGGGCGATCTCCTCGAAGGGGGTGTCTGGGCCGACGCTCACGACGCCCGGCGTCATCAGTTCTCCCACAATTCGGTGTCGCATCGTCAGATCCCTTCCCAGCGGTGGTCGGCCGGCTGCCGCTCCCGCCTCCACTCTCGCCGCCGGTCCTGAGCCGGGCATGGGCCGTCCGGGCCCCGAGGCACCGGCCGATCGGCCCCCGTCGCCAGGACCGCCGCACCCGCTACGGTGAGCACCGGACAGGCACACCTGTCTGCGGCAACCCCGGAGGCAGCCCGTGAGTGCGGAAGAAACAGCGTCCCGGCTGCCCCGGCTTCGGCTGGACGAGCTGCTGGGGGAACTGCAGTCGCGGATCGACGCGGCCCGCGGCACCCGGGACCGGGTGCAGAGCCTGCTCGAAGCGGTGATGTCGGTGGGCCGCGAGCTGGACCTGGCCCAGGCCCTGCGCCGGATCGTGGAGGCCGCCGCCGTCCTGGTGGACGCCCGCTACGCCGCCCTGGGGGTGATCGGCCCGGACGGGGAGCATCTGTCGCAGTTCCTGACGGTGGGGTTGGCCCAGGACCAGATCGACGAGATCGGTAGGCTGCCCTCGGGGCACGGGATCCTGGGCGAGTTGATCCGCCACCCGGAATCGCTGCGGCTGACCGAGCTGTCCTCCCATCCCGCCTCGTACGGGTTCCCGGCCCACCACCCGCCGATGCACACCTTCCTCGGCGTGCCGGTGCGGATCCGCGGCCAGGTCTTCGGCAACCTCTATCTGACGGACAAGCACGGCGGCCAGGACTTCGACGCCGACGACGAGGCGGTGATCGCCACCCTGGCCGTGGCGGCCGGAGTGGCGATCGACAACGCCCGGCTCTACGAGGAGGCCCAGCGCCGACAGGCGTGGCTGCAGGCGGGCGCGGAGATCACCCGCAGCCTGCTGTCGGGCAGCGAGCGCCTGGAGGTGCTGCGGCTGATAGCGCAGCGGGCCATGGAGATCACCGGTTCGGTGCTCGCCGACGTCACCGTCCCGGTGGCGGGCACGGACCAACTGGTGGTGGAGCTCGCGCTGGGCGCGGACGCCTCCGCGCGGCTCGGCCTGACCATCCCGGTCAACGGCACCCTGTCCGGGGCGGCGTTCTCCGGCGCAGCCCCGGAGACCAGCACCGACCTGCGCACGGACCTGCGGTTCCCGGCCGGACCGCGCCGCTTCGAGGGCATGGGCTCGGCGGTGGCGGTGCCGCTGGGGACGGCCGGCGGCCAGGTCCACGGGGTGCTGCTGCTGGCCCGGGCCGCGGGGGAACCGGTGTTCAGCATCGAGGAGACCGGGCCGCTGCTGGGCTTCGCCGACCAGGCCGCGCTGGCCATGGAGCTGGCCGTGCGCAGGAGCGACGCCGACCAGCTGGCGCTGCTGGAGGACCGCGACCGGATCGCCCGCGACCTGCACGACCTCGCCATCCAGCGGCTGTTCGCCACCGGGATGACCCTGCAGAGCGCCACCCGCTTCATCGAGCATCCCGGGGCCTCGGAGCGGGTCCTGCGCGCGATCGGGGACCTGGACGACACGATCAAGATCATCCGCTCCACGATCTTCGGACTCCGGGCGCGTGAGGCCGAGGGCGGCCAGACCCTGCGCTCGCGCGCGGCCCGTGCGGTCGGCGAGGCCCAGTCGTCGCTGGGATTCGGGCCCCGGCTGAGCATGGAGGGCCTGCTGGACACCGATGTGCCCCAGCAGGTGGCCGAGGACGTGATGGCGGTGCTCACGGAGGCGCTGAGCAATGTGGTCCGCCATGCGCGGGCCACCCGGGTCGAGGTGGCGCTGCAGGCCACGGCCAAGGAGGTGGTGCTCACGGTGAGCGACGACGGGGTGGGGCTGCCGTCCGGGGGCCGGCGCAGCGGGCTGGCCAACCTGGCCGAGCGCGCCGAGGGGCTGGGCGGGTCCTTCGAGGCCCTCGGCCCGGCCGAGGGCGGCACCCGGCTGGTCTGGCGGGCGCCGCTGGACCGTGCTTAGGGCCGGGTCAGACCCTAGGGCCGGGCCGCGGGCCCGCGCTCGTGGGTCTGGGTGGCGATGACCGCGGCCTGGACCCGGCGTTCCACCCCGAGCTTGGCCAGCAGCCGGGAAATGTGGTTCTTGACCGTCTTCTCGGCCAGGAACAGCCGCTGTCCGATCTGACGGTTGGTCAACCCCTCCCCCACCAGGGCCAGGATCTCCCGCTCGCGCTCGGTCAGGGCGGACAGCGCGTCCGGCGGCTGCTGGTCCTTGACCGCGTCGCCGCGCATCCTGGCCATCAGCCGGGTGGTGGCACCCGCGTCGAGCATGGACTGCCCGGAGGCGACCGTGCGTACGGCGGTCACCAGGTCGGTGCCGGTGATCTGCTTGAGGACGTAGCCCGAGGCCCCGGCCATGATGGCGTCCAGCAGGGCCTCCTCGTCGTCGAAGGAGGTCAGCATCAGACAGGCCAGCTCCGGCATCTGCGAGCGCAGCTCGCGGCACACGGTCACCCCGTCGCCGTCCGGCAGCCGCACGTCCAGCACGGCCACGTCCGGACGCAGGGCGGGCACCCGGACCAGGGCCTGGGCGACGGTGCCGGCCTCGCCGACCACCTCCAGGTCCGGCTCGGCGTCCAGCAGGTCCTGCACCCCGCGGCGCACCACCTCGTGGTCGTCCAGCAGGAACACCCGGACGGGGCCCTTCGCCGTGCCTCCTGCAGTGCTCTCGGACATCGCGCGACCCCGTGTTCCCGGTTCGGCCCGCTGTGGCGGGGTGGGTTGCATCCTGCCCTGCCCCGGAACCGGTGACCAGGGCCGACCGGCCCTATTCCGGGCCGGGGCCGACCGGCCCCTGTGGGCCAGGTGGCGGAGGGTCCCGTTCGGCCCTGTGCCGAGTGCGTGGGACCGGGGCAGGCTGGACAGGAGAGCTTCCACCACCCGCCGCGCCCTTTTCCCCTTCCCACCGGAGTGCCCCGCCATGAACCAGTCCCTGTCCGATGCCGAGGTCCAGGTCCTGGACGCGCACTGGCGCGCGGCCAACTACCTGGCCGTGGGTCAGATCTACCTGCTGGCCAACCCGCTGCTGCGGGAACCGCTGCGGGCCGAGCACGTCAAGCCCAGGCTGCTGGGCCACTGGGGCACCTCGCCGGGCCTGAACCTGGTGCACACCCACCTCAACCGGCTGATCCAGGCCCGGGACCTGGACGCGATCTGCATCTGGGGCCCCGGCCACGGGGGCCCCGCCGTGCTGGCGAACTCCTGGCTGGAGGGCAGCTACACCGCCGCCTACCCCGACATCACCAGGGACGAGGAGGGGATGCGCAAGCTGTTCCGGCAGTTCTCCTTCCCCGGCGGCGTCCCCTCCCACGTCGCCCCGGAGACCCCAGGGTCGATCCACGAGGGCGGCGAACTCGGCTACTCCCTCGCCCACGCCTACGGCGCGGCCTTCGACAACCCCGGCCTGCTGGTGGCCTGCGTGATCGGCGACGGCGAGGCCGAGACCGGCCCGCTGGCCGGATCCTGGCACGCCAACAAGTTCCTCGACCCGGTCCACGACGGCGCGGTGCTGCCGATCCTGCACCTCAACGGCTACAAGATCGCCAACCCGACGGTGCTGTCCCGCATCCCCGAGTCCGAGCTGGACCAGCTGCTGCGCGGCTACGGCCACGAGCCGATCCACGTCACCGGCGACGACCCGCTCACCGTCCACCGGGCCATGGCCGCAGCCCTGGACGACGCCGTCGACCGGATCACCGCCGCCCAGCGCGCGGCCCGCGAGGACGGCGCCACCGAGCGGCCCCGCTGGCCGATGATCGTGCTACGCACCCCCAAGGGCTGGACCGGCCCGGCCTTCGTCGACGGCCTGCCGGTCGAGGGCACCTGGCGGGCTCACCAGGTCCCGCTGGACCAGATCCACACCAACCCCGAACACCTGGCGCAGCTGGAAGCCTGGCTGCGCTCCTACCGCCCGGAGGAGCTGTTCGACCAGCACGGCCGCCCGCACGCCGAGGTACTGTCGCACATCCCCGCGGGCGACCGCAGGCTCGGCGCCAATCCGCACACCAACGGCGGGCTGCTGCTGCGCGAACTGCCGATCCGCGAGCTGGAGCAGTTCGCCGTCCCGGTCGACAAGCCCGGCACCGCCCTGCACGAGCCCACCCGGATCCTGGGCGAGCTGCTGGCGCAGGTGATGGCCGACACCGCCCAGCGCCGCGACTTCCGCCTGGTCGGCCCGGACGAGACCGCCTCCAACCGGCTGCAGGCCGTCTACCGGTCCACCGGCAAGGCCTGGCAGGCGGAGGTGCTGCCGGTGGACGAGCACCTGGCCCACGACGGCCGGGTGGTGGAGATCCTGTCCGAGCACCTGTGTCAAGGATGGCTGGAGGGCTATCTGCTGACGGGCCGTCATGGCCTGTTCTCCTGCTAAGAGGCGTTCGTCCACATCATCGACTCAATGGTGAACCAGCACATCAAATGGCTCCGGACGACCCGTCAGATCCCTTGGCGGGCACCGATCGCCTCGCTGAACTACCTGCTCACCTCGCATGTCTGGCGGCAGGACCACAACGGCTTCTCGCACCAGGACCCCGGCTTCGTGGACCACGTCCTGAACAAGAGCCCCGAGGTGGTCCGGGTCTACCTCCCGCCGGACGCCAACACCCTGCTCAGCGTCGGCGAGCACATCCTGCGCAGCCGCGACTACGTCAACGTGGTGGTGGCCGGCAAGCAGCCCAGTTTCGACTGGCTCACCCTGGACCAGGCCCGGGTGCACTGCGCCCGCGGCGCCGGGATCTGGGAGTGGGCCGGCACCGAGGACGGCAGCCGCGACCCGGACGTGGTGCTGGCCTGCGCGGGCGACGTGCCGACGCTCGAGGTGATGGCGGCGGCCCAACTGCTGCGCGAGCACCTGCCGCAACTCGCGGTACGGGTGGTCAACGTGGTGGACCTGGCCCGGCTGATGCCCGCCGCCGAGCACCCGCACGGGATGAGCGACAAGGAGTACGACGCGCTGTTCACCCCCGACAAGCCGGTCATCTTCGCCTACCACGGCTACCCCTGGCTGATCCACCGGCTGGCCTACCGGCGCACCGGCCACGCCCAGCTGCATGTGCGCGGCTACAAGGAGTCCGGGACCACCACCACCCCCTTCGACATGGTGGTCCGCAACGACCTGGACCGCTACCGCCTGGTCATGGACGTCATCGACCGGGTCCCCGGCCTGGCCGTCCGCGCCGCCGGCGTCCGCCAGCAGATGGCCGACGCCCGGACCCGGCACCACGACTGGATCCGCGCCCACGGCACCGACCTGCCCGAGGTCGCCGACTGGACCTGGACCGGCTGACCACCACCCCGCACGGCAGTGGGCCCCGTCGGATTCACCGACGGGGCCCACTGCCGTGCGGTCAGCGCGGTCCCGGCGGGACCGGCGGGCTCGGCATGGACGATACGGAGCGGGAGTTCCCTGTGCGAGGCCTCCTCCGCGGCCCAGTCCAGGGCGTGCCGACAGGACGGCTGCCCGGCGCACAGTGAGTGCGCCGGGCAGGTGAGGTGAGGGTCTGTCAGGCGGTGACGGGCTCGGGGTTCGCCGCCGGGTGGCCCAGTAGCTCGTCCCCCTCGGGGACCCGACGTGCGTGCCGGATGCCGAGGCCGACCAGCACCGCGAAGACCAGGGCCAGGACGAACGAGGCGATGGCCGCCCACAGCGCGAGCGTGGCGAAGACCGAGAACGCATAGGCCTCCAGCAGCAGTCCGCGCAGCGTCGTGCCCTGGAAGGACGTCTGCACCTCGGCGGTCAGCGCGGCGTTCGTCGGGTTGGCCCGTGCCGCGCTGCTGACCTGGGAGTACACACCGCCGTAGGGCATCTCGGAGAGGTGGACCGCGATGTAGTGGTCGGCGTACGCCTTGGCCTGGGAACCGGTCGTCAACTGCTGGCCGGCGTACTGGTCGAGGTAGGGGCCGATCTTGGGGCTGCTGAGTTCGGTGCTGCCCTTGGCGGGGAAGGCGATCTGCTGCTGGGCGAGCTGACTGTGCACGCTGGAGTCGGCGAAGCTGTAGCCCCACAGGGCCAGCCCGCCGGCGATCAGAAGCATCAGGACCAGGGCGAATCCGCCGATGCTGGCGAGGACGTCGAATACTTTGCGGCGCATGAGCGTCACCTTTCATAGCCGGGCTCCGGGTAGTGGTTTGATCCTGCGTCAGCTCCCCGGACCGGCAGCAGGGACCAATGGTCCCGCCCCACCCGGGAAAGGGCCCTGTCTGTCCGGCCGGCCGGGGACGGGGGCCGATCGGCCCCGTGCGGAACCCCGGACCCCGCGCGCACAGTGGGGACGACAGCGAGAGGGACAGGGAGCAGACCATGACAGCGACACAGCACAGCGCCAGAATCGACGCCGGGACCGGGACCGCCGTGCACGAGCCCCGGCCCGCGCCGGACCGGATCGCCTGGGACGGGCTGCCCCGGCACACCCCGGTCAGCGATCTGATGACCCGCCAGGTGGTGACGGTCGGCCCGCGCACGGACTACGCCACCCTGGTGGCCGCCGTGCGCGAGCACCACCACGACCTGCTCCCCGTGGTCGACGCTGAAGGCCGGGTGATGGGCCTGGTCGCCGCCTCCGACCTGCTCGCCAAGCTGGCCCTGACCGCCCTGCCGCCGCGCGGCATCCGCTTCGAGACCCGCCAGGTCCGCGCACTGCGCCGGAAGGGCGCCGGCGTCGTGGCCGGCGAGCTGATGACCGCACCCGCCTGGACCGTCACCGCGGGCACCAGCGCCGCGGACGCGGCCCGGGTGGCCCTGCGCCACCGCATCCACCACCTGCCGGTCACCGACGACCAGCACCGCCTGGTCGGCATGGTCTGCCTCTGCGACCTGCTGGGCGCCGTGCGCAGGGACGACGCCGAGATCCGCTCCGAGGTCCTCTACCTCGCGGTCGCCACCGACAGCGGCACCGACCGCGCCACCCTGCGGGTGGACTGCGACCACGGCCGGATCCTGCTCGACGCCCGCACCGCCCGGCGCAGCCAGGCCGCCACCCTGCTCGACCGCGTCCGCGCCGTCGAGGGAGTGGTCGACGTCGCCGACACCCTGCGCTGGGACATCGACGACCTGCTGTGACGCGTCGTCGACCGACCGACCCGGTGCCTTCCCCGGGGATCGGGAACACACTGGACTGTACGGCGGTCCCCGCCGCAGCCGAGGAGGCGAGAACGATGGCAGCGCCCGCAGCCGCACCCACTCCGTCCCACCCCGCACCCCGCCGCTCCCCGTTCGGCGCGGCGCTGGCCCGCCGCCACAATCCGCTGTGGCGCCGCACCGACACCCTGCGCGACCGGCTGCGGGTGCTGCTGGTGCTGGCCCTCACCGCCACCGCGGCGGCGTCCGTCCTGCTCGCCCTCGGGCTCTACCAGCACGACCGGGCGCACGCCCTGCGCTACGCCGCGACCCTGCACCGGACCCAGGCGGTGGCGCTCAGTGACGCCAACCAGCAGAGCGGCGGCCTGGGCGCCGACTTCACCGCCCTGGTCCGCTGGACCGGCCCCACCGGCGCCGAGCGCCAGGCCCGCGCCGCCGCCGACCCGGGGACGGTGACCGGTGACCGGGTCACCGTGTGGCTGGACCGGGCCGGCCAGGTGGCCGCCCCGCCCACCAGCGCCGCGGACTCCTCCGGCAGGGCCACCCTGCTCGGCTGCCTCGCCCTCACCGGCGGCGGCGCCCTGGTCCTGGCCGGGAGCGCGCTCACCAGGACCTGTCTGAACCGGGTCGACCTGCGGAACTGGGACCGCGCCTGGGCCGCCGCCGAACCGGCCTGGACCGGACGCAAGTAGCTCAGTCCAGGGCGGTGTGCAGCCGCACGGTGGTGCCGCCCTGGGCGGTCGAGCGGATCTGGACCAGGTCGCAGAGCTGGTGCACCAGCCACATGCCCCGGCCCCCGTTCTGGTCGATGGTGGGGCGCACCCGGCCGATCAGCGGGTCCTGGATGTGGCCGGAGTCATGGAACTCGCAGACCAGGGTGCCGTCCTCGACCCAGCTGCGCAGGGTTCCCCGGCCGCCGCCGTACTTGGTGCTGTTGGAGGCGACCTCGGTGGCGGCGATCAGCAGTTCCTGCAGCCGGGTCGGGTCCATACCGTGCTCGGTGGCGCAGGCGGTCACCTTGGCCCGCACCGCGGCCAGCTCCCCGGTGCGGAAGGCCAGCTCCTGGGCCGGGTCGCACGGTGCGCCGAGCTCCGCGAAGGCGTAGGGCTCCTCGACGAAGCCGGGGTTGGGGCCGTGCACCCCGGCGGACAGGGCCTGCGGGTGGCAGCGTCCGGCCGCCTCCAGTACGGCGGAGTCCAGCAGCGTGCTGTCGTAGGGACAGAGCAGCCACCAGGCCGGGGACCGGGCGAAAGCCAGGTTCAGCAGCCATTCGTGGTAGCGCAGCTCCTCGGCCTCGGAGGCGGTCCGCCCGTCCCAGGAGGACTCGCTGATCCCGCGGACCGCGTGTCCGTCGGCGGCGCGCTTGGTGATCCACTCCTGCCAGGCCGGGATCAGCCGGCCCGGGTTCCGGCCCAGCGCCGTGACGTCCAGGAAGGAGACGCCGCCGGCCGCGCCGCCGGCCTCCAGCCGGTCGCGCAGCAGCCGTTCCTTGGCCGAGGTGACCGCCACCAGCACCACTTCGCGGCCGGCCCTGGCGTCGTCGATGAAGGACAGCACCCCCTGCAGGAACTGGTCCTCGCCCTCGTAGGCGTACAGCTCGTGCCGGAACCCGGGCTCGGGGGCCGTGGCCGCCGCGGTCGGGGAGCTGCCGGGTGGCTGGGTCATGGCGCCAGCTCCACCGGGATCTGCGGGGTGTCGTAGCCGAGCAGGCTCCAGCAGCGCCGCACCGTCCCGTTGACCCCCTCCAGGACGACCTTGCGTCCGGGCAGGGCCCGGACGCAGCCCGCCAGGGCCTCCATCGCGGCAGCGTCCATCAGCTGCAGGTCCTGGCACCGCAGCCGTACCGTCGCGGACCGGGCCAGCAGTTCGCCGACGGCGGTGCGGAAGGCTGCGGCTCCGTCGGCATCGATCACGCCGCTCACACTCCAGCAGTCCGGTCCCGCGCTGAACATCCGAAAATCGGGCATCGGTGCTCGTCTGCCCATCTGGTGGGGATGCACACCGACGGCCAGTTCCAGTGTCGCCCGGTCGAAGCCGTTCCGGTGGTAGGCGCAGACCATCAGCGTCCCGGTGTCGGCGACCAGGGCGTCCAGGTCCAGCTCGTGCCGGGCGACGGTCTGCGCGCTGGCGCCGCCGGGCCACAGCGAGTCCGCCTGCGCCAGCACCCGCAGCGCGCGGAAGCCCTCCCGGCAGGCGGTGTCGGCCTCGCGGCGCACCGCGGCCAGCACGGCCTCGGTGCCCCACTCGACACCGGCCACCCGCTCCGCACCGGGGTCGAGGAGCAGGCCCTGGGCGGTGCCGCGGTGCGGCCAGCGGGTCTCGGCCGAGCCGACGACCAGGACCTTGTCGCCGAACAGCGCGCCGTCGGCCAGGAAAGCGCGGGCGGTGGAGCCGAAGTCCTCGCCCTGCTCGACCAACCAGCAGACATGGTCGCCGGCGTCGACCAGGTCCAGCGTCGGCAGCGCACGCGTGCCCCTCAACCCTGCCTCCTCGCTCGCTGTCGTCGGCAGCCTATCGGTGCCCGGTGGGTCAGCCGGCGCCGCCGCTGCCGGGGATGCGCTCCAGCAGGCCGCGGAGGTCGTCGGCGTGCTCCTCCTCCTGGGCCAGCAGGTCCTCGAAGACCCGCCGGGTGGTCGGGTCCTTGTCGCCCAGCCACTGGCAGATCTCGGTGTACGAGGCCACGGCCACCCGCTCGGCGATCAGGTCCTCCTTCACCATCTCGATCAGGTCGGCGCTGGCGTCGTACGGGGTGTGCGACCGGGTGCTCAGGGTGTCCGGATCGAAGTCCGGCTCCCCGCCCAGCTGCACGATGCGGGTGGCCAGCTTGTCCGCGTGCTCCTGCTCCTCGCCCGCGTGCTCCAGGAACTCGGCCGCGACCGGCTCCGAGTACAGGCCCGTCGCCGTGTAGTAGTGCCGCTTGTAGCGGAGCACGCAGACCAGCTCGGTGGCGAGGGCCTCGTTCAGCACCTGCAGCACCCGCTGCAGGTCAGCGCCGTAGGCGTCGGTCACCGGGCCCTTGTCGATCTCCTTGCGGGCACGTTCCCTGAGCGTTTTGACGTCCGTCAGGAAATCGGTCATGGGGGCCGCCTTTCTTTGTCACGCAGAGTTTTGTCATGGTTATCACGGGTTTTTACACATTCGGCCGATGCCGCGCCTACCCCGTCGGGCCGATCCGCATGCCGGGTCTCAGCGGACCCGCCGGGCGCGCAGCAGCGCGGCGCCCCCGGCCAGCAGCCCGGCGCCGGCCACCGCGGCCAGCAGGCCGTGGTGCTGGGAGGCCCAGAGCTGCGGGCTGCGGGTGGTGGAGCGGTCCTGGAAGCTGCCGCGGGCGGTGTAGTCGTGGCCGCCCCTGCCGTCGGCGGGCTTCCAGAGGTTGGTCGGGTGGTCCCGGTCCTGCAGGCGGTCGTCCTGCTGGGCGGAGAAGCCGGTCCTGGCCAGGTAGCGGTCCAGCAGGCCGGGCGCGACCGCGTTGGCGACCAGGGTGCCCAGGGTGCTGCCGCCGACCCAGTACTCGCGCCGTCCGGGGTGGTCGGCCGCGTACAGCACGGCGCGGGCGGCGAGCTCGGGCTCGTAGATCGGCGGGACCGGCTGGGCGGGCTCGGGCAGGCGGGACAGCACCCAGTCGAACTGCGGGGTGTCGACCGCCGGCATCTGCACCATGGTGGTGCGGATGCCGCTCCTCTCGTGCAGCAGTTCGCAGCGCAGCGCCTCGTTGAAGCCCTGGATGGCGTGCTTGGAGCCGCAGTAGGCGGTCTGCAGCGGGATGCCGCGGTAGGCCAGCGCGGAGCCGACCTGGACGATGGTTCCGGCGTCCCGCGGCCGCATCCGGGCCAGCGCGGCCATGGTGCCGTAGACGTAGCCGAGGTAGCTGACCTCGGTCACCCGCTTGTACTCGGCGGCGGTGATCTCGCTGAAGGGCGCGAACACCGAGGTGAAGGCGACATTGACCCAGACGTCGATCGGGCCGAAGGCCGCCTCGGCCTGCGAGGCCGCGCGCTCCACCTGGTCCGGGTCGGCCATGTCGGTGGGGACGGCCAGCGCCTGTCCGCCCAGCCGCTCGACGTCCGCGGCGGCACCGGCCAGGCCCGCCTCGCCCCGGGCCAGCAGGGCGACCTTCGCACCGCGGGCGGCGAAGGCCCGAGCGGTCGCACGTCCGATTCCGCCGCTCGCGCCGGTGACCACGACGACCTGAGCGGACTGCGGTGTGCTCATGAATCCTCCAGAAGGAAAGTGCGGGGCAGGCTCGTCGCCTACCCTGCGTTCCTTCCGCGATACGTCACCGGCGCCGTGCGCCCGGCTACGCGGCGTCGGCGTCCCGGGGCAGGCGGCGGACCGAGACCGGCCGGCGCAGGTCCTGGTGGGCGCCGCTGGCCAGCATCCGCACCTCGTCACCGTCGCTGATCTCGGCGCGTACGATCCCGGTCTCGTCGCAGTACACCGGGTGGCCGCCGGGGCCGCTGGCCCGGGTGCGGCGCACCAGCACGGTGTCCTCGTGCCCGCGCGGCTCACCCGGCGCCGGGGCGGCGAAGACCAGCTCCCGGACATCCGTTGTCTCGTCGTAAGGCACCATGGCGATCCTCCTGGAGTCGCGGCCTGCCCGGCGGGGCCGGAGAATCCGGCCCGGGGCCCGTACCGTCGGGGCATCCGCGCGCGGACGCGCTCAGGCCCTCCTCCCTTATACCCATGTGGCCCGATATGACCGCCTCGCCGCCGTATCAGTGCCGGACCTGCCGCACACAGGCCGGTGGCCCCCCGTTCGGACGGGGGGCCACCGGGTGGAACGGCTGGAATACGGGATCAGGGATCCGGGCGGATCAGTCCTTGAAGGCGTCCTTGGCCTTTTCGACGGCCTGCTTGGCGTCGCCCTTGACCTGGTCGGCCTTGCCCTCGGCCTGCAGGCGCTCGTTGCCCACGGCCTTGCCGGCTGCTTCCTTGATCTTGCCCTTGACCTTGTCCGCGGTGTTGCCGGCCTTGTCCTCGGTGCTCATCTGCTGCTCCTACCGCTTGTCGGTCGTCCTGTCCTCAAAGCGCGTACCCACGGACCGCGAGGGCACGCAGCGGACTTCCGCCCGCGCATGGGGCGGTCGGAACGGGACAGAAGGATCATCGAGAGACAGGGGACCATCATGGTGCGCACGCGGGCCGAGGCTCGGACCCGGCACCCGCGGCACGAACGGCGCGGAGAGGCCGGCTGCCCGCGGTGGTCGCCACGCTGGTGGCCGTGGCCCTCTACCTGGGGCTGCCGCAGAACCTGCTGTTCGCCCCGCGGTTCGTCCTGCCGGGGCTCGAACTGCTGCTGCTGGTACCGCTGGTGGTCCTCAATCCGCGGCGGATGACCCGGCAGACCCGGGCGTCGCGGATCCTGTCGCTGGCGCTGGTCGGGCTGATCGCGGCCAGCAACCTGTTCGCCCTGGGCCTGCTGGTCCACGACCTGGTCAGCGTCGGCGTCAAGAACGGCAGTTCGCTGCTGGTGGCCGCGCTGCAGGTCTGGCTCACCAATGTCATCGTGTTCGGGCTCGCCTACTGGGAGTTGGACCGCGGCGGCCCGGTCAGCCGCACCCAGGTGCCGCGCGAGGAACTGCCCATGGCGGACTTCCGCTTCTCCCAGGACGAGAACGACGACGCCGTCCAGGAGGTGGCCGACGGCTCCAGTACCACCGCCGACTGGGTGCCCACGCTGACGGACTACCTCTATGTGTCCGTCACCAACTCGACCGCGTTCAGCCCCACCGACACCATGCCGCTGTCCACCCGGGTCAAGCTCATGATGAGTGTGCAGAGCGTCGCCGCCCTGCTCACCTCACTCCTGGTCATCGCCCGGGCCGTCAGCATCCTGCACTGAGGACTGTCAGCCGTTGGTCCGGCCCAGCCGGATCCAGCGGTAGCCGTAGGGGCCGAGGGCGACGCCCCGCAGGCTCGGTTTGGGGTCGCCGTAGTCCTGGTCGCCGAAGACCTCGCCGAAGTCCGGCCCGGTGCCGGGCAGCCGCCCCAGGTCCAGTTCCACCGGCTGCTCGCCGAGGTTGTGCAGGAAGAGCACCGAGCCCTCGGCCGAGTCCGCCCGGTGCGCCAGCACCTGGCGCGGGACGACCAGGTCCACCACCTCGCTGGTGCCCTCGCCGATCTCCGGGCACTCACGCAGCATCCGCACCAGCCCCTCGAAGAACCCGAGCAGCGAGTCGGGGTCGCGGCGCTGCTCGGTGACGTTCAGCTTGCGGTAGCCGTAGCGGCCCCGGGTGATCAGGTGCGCGGCCCGCCCCCGCTCCGGCTCGGAGGAGAACCCGGCGCCGCGGTGCGCGGACCACTGCATCGGCGTACGGATGGCCTCCCGCCCGGGAAGTGACAGGTCGTCACCCATTCCGATCTCCTCGCCGTAGCGCAGCACCGGGGTCCCGCGCAGTGCGAACAGCAGGGAGTACGCCAGCCTGATCCGGCGCTGGTCGCCGCCCAGCATCGGGGCCAGCCGGCGGCGGATGCCGCGCCCGTACAGCTGCATCTCCGGCTTCGGGCCGAAGGCGGCGAACACCTCCTCGCGCTGGTCCGCGCTGAGCCGGCTCAGGTCCGCCTCGTCGTGGTTGCGCAGGAACGTCGCCCACTGGGCCGGTCCGGGGACGTCCGGGGTGTTGCGCAGGGCCTCCGCGACCGGCTCGGCGTCGCCGCGGGCCAGTCCCAGCATCAGCGGTCCGTTGAGGTGGAAGTCGAACATCATGTGCAGCCGGTTGGCCGAACCGCCCGCGTCGCCGAAGTACTCGGGCACGGCGGAGGGCTCCACATTGGCCTCGGCCAGCACCACCCCGTCGCCGCGGACCCAGGACAGCTGCTCGCGGAGCTCGGTCAGGAAGCCCAGGTCCTTCGGCGGATCGGGCACCCCCGGCACGGTCAGCTCGGTGACGAAGGGCGCCGCGTCCATCCGGAAGCCGGCCACGCCCAACTGGGCCCAGAAGCCGACGATCCGCTTGATCTCCTCGCGGACGGCCGGGTTGGCGATGTTGAGGTCCGGCTCGAAGTCGTAGAAGCGGTGGTAGTACCAGGCCTTGGCCTGCTCGTGCCAGGTCCAGGTCTCGGTCTGCTCGCCCGGGAACACCATGCCCTGCCGCCGGTCCTCGGGCTCCTGCTCGGACCAGACGTACCAGTCGCGGTAGGGGGAGTCGGGGTCGGACACCGCCGACTGGAACCAGGGGTGCTGGTCCGAGGTGTGGTTGACGACCAGGTCGATCATCACCCGGATACCGCGGTCCTGGGCCCGGTGCAGCAGTTCGGCGAAGTCGCCGAGGCTGCCCAGGCGCGGGTGGATGCCGTAGTGGTCGGTGATGTCGTAGCCGTCGTCCCGCATCGGGGACGGATGGACCGGGTTGAGCCACAGGCAGGTGGCCCCCAGTCGGGTGATGTGGTCCAGCCGGCTCGCCAGCCCCCGCAGGTCGCCCGTGCCGTCGCCGTCGGAGTCCTGGAAGGAGTCGACGTCGACGCAGTAGATCACAGCGCGCTTGTACCAGTACTCGGTCATGCCGGGCGTCTGCCCGGTTGTGCTGCTTCCGCACCTGCGGGTCGGCGGTGTGGCGGAAGGGGTTCGGTCTGACGGCTAGTCAACTGCAAGGCCCGCCCGTATGTTAAGCCCATCTTGCTGATGTTTGCAGCAAGACTTTGCCGCAGCAGTCCCCACCCGTACTGCAGGAGCATCCATGTCCGTACCACGTGTGCGCCTCGGCGCCGCCGCCGCCCTGCTCGCGATCGCCTCGCTCGGGGTCGCCGCCACCCCCGCCCACGCCGCCACCGCACCGGGCGGCCCCGGCTCCGCCTCGACCTGGAACGAACCGCTGGGCACCCAGGGCTACGCCACCGCGATCGGCCCGAACTCCAAGGTCTGGTACATGCTCGCCAACGGCGCGCTGCAGAACGTGTACTACCCGCAGACCGACAATCCGGACACCTACGGGCTGCAGTTCTACGTCACCGACGGCGCCGGCTTCACCGACAGCGAGACCACCAGCACCACCCACGCCATCACCCTGGCCGACCCCGCGTCCCTGACCTGGACCCAGACCAATACCGCGACCAGCGGCAAGTACAGCATCACCAAGACCTATGTCGCCGACCCGGCGCGCTCGGTGATCCTGGTCGACACGAAGTTCACCAACAACAGCTCCACCCCGCTGTCGCTGTACGCCGACTACCTGCCGCAGCTGAACAACCAGGGCAACGGCAACTCCGGCAGCACCGACGCCGCCTCGGGGGACCTGGTCGCCTCCAACGGACCGGTGGCCAGCGCGCTGGCCGCCTCGGTCCCGTTCAGCACCGCGTCCACCGGCTACGTCGGCACCGCCGGCAGCGGCAGCACCCAGCTGACCACCGGTCACACCCTGGCCACCGCCTACACCGGGACCACCAGCCCCGGCCACATCGACCAGACCGCCGGGATCCCGGTCGCCGCCTCCGGTTCGACCAGCTTCACCCTGGCGCTGGCCTTCAACAGCACCACCTCCGCGGCCGTCGCGGACGCCTCCGCCGCACTGGCCACCGGCTTCACCGCGACCGAGTCCGCCTTCCAGAACGGCTGGCACACCTGGAACGCCGGGCTCAACTCCCCACCCGCGTCCGTGACGTCGAGCCCCAGCCTGCTCACCCAGTACCGGGTCGCGCTGATGGAGACCAAGGCCGACGAGGACAAGACCTACGTCGGCGGGTTCGTCGCCTCCCCGTCCACCCCCTGGGGCAGCTCGGTCAGCGCCGACAGCCCCGGAGGCCACGGCTACCACCTGGTGTGGACCCGCGACGAGTACCAGATGGCCTCCGCGCTGCTCGCGGCGGGCGACAAGCAGGACGCCGATGACGCCCTGACCTACATCCTGGCCTACGAGGAGGGCGCCACCGGCCAGGTCAAGCAGAACACCTGGCTCAACGGCAATCCGATGTGGGGCGGCAACCAGCAGGACGAGGAGGCCGACCCGATCATCCTGGCCTACCAGCTGGGCCGGACCGGCGCCGCCGACTTCGCGAGGATCAAACTGCTGGCCGCGTTCATCGCCGCCAACGGGCCCACCACCGGGCAGGAGCGCTGGGAGGAGAACGGCGGCTACTCCCCCGCCACCATCGCCGCCGAGATCGCCGGCCTGGTCACCGCCTCCGCCATCGCCACCACCAACGGCGACACCGCCGACGCCGCCTCCTGGCTGGCCACCGCCAAGACCTGGGCCGCCAAGGTGGACAGCTGGACCTACACCACCAACGGCTCCTACGGCAACGGCAGTTACTTCCTGCGGATCACCCCCGACGGACAGCCGGACTCCGGTGCCACCATCGGCCTGGCCAACGGCGGCGGCAACCACGACGACCGCACCGTGGTCGACCAGAGCTTCCTGGACCTGGTACGCCTCGGCGTGCTGGCACCCGGCTCCACCGAGGTCGTCAACACCCTGGCCGTCGACGACGCCCAGATCGCGGTGAACACCGCCGAAGGGCAGATCGACCACCGCTACGGTTTCGACGGCTACGGTGAGAACAGCGCGGGAGCCGACTACACCGGCGCCGGCACGGGTCGGCCCTGGCCGGTCCTCAGCGGCGAACGCGGCGAGTACGACGTCGCCGCAGGCAATCTGACGGGTGCTCAGTCCACCCTGCAGACCATGGCCGACTCCGCCTCCAACTACCAGATCTCCGAGCAGGTCTGGGACGGTCCCACCGGCACCAACGGCTTCACCGCCGGCAAGCCCGACAACTCCGCCACCCCGCTGATGTGGGCCATGGCCCAGTTCGTCCGGCTGGCCGTGGACATCTCGGCCGGCCAGGACGTCGACACACCGGCCGTGGTGTGCCAGACGTTCAACAGCTGCGCCGCACCGCCCACCAAGGCCCCGGTGGCGCCCGCCGGCCTAGCGGCCACCGCGGTGCACACCACCGGAATCACCCTCTCCTGGACCGGTGCGCCGCTCGCGGCCGGCTACCAGGTCTACCGCGCCACCGGCACCGGCAGCCCGGCGCTGATCACGACCACGGCGAACACCACCTACAGCGACACCGGCCTGACGCCCAGCACCGCCTACACCTACCACGTCACTGCCTACAACAACATCGGCGCCTCGCCCGCCTCCAACAGCGTCACCGCCACCACCAAGGCCCCCAGCCCGCCACCGGACGCGCCGAGCGTCCTCAACTCCACCAGCACGACCAGCACCACCGTGGCGCTCACCTGGCAGGCCGCCACCGACACCGCCGGCGGCACGGTGGCAGGGTACGACGTCTACCGCGCCGACGGCACCGGCACCGCGGCCCTGGTCGGCAGCACCACCGCCACCGGCTACAGCGACACCGGGCTGAGCCCGACCACCGCCTACACCTACTACGTCACCGCCTTCGACACCGACGGCAACGAGTCCGCCCACTCCAACAGCATCACCGCCCTCACCACGGCGAACAACGTCGAGGTCGTCAACGTCACCGTCCCCGGCTACACCGACCAGACCGGGCTGAAGGTCTACCTGGACGGCACCCTCTCCGCCCTCGGCGGCGGCCTGCCCGACTGGGCCGCCGGCGGCATCCCGTTCACCCGCGTCGACGCCACCCACTGGACCGCCACCGTCACCGCGGCCGGCCCCACCACCCTGCAGTACAAGTACACGATCGGCGCCGCTTGGGCGAACAACGAGGAGACCGGCAGCTGCGGTTACGTCGGCAACCGCACCCTGGTCATCAACGGCGGCACCACCACCGACACCGTCGCCAACTGGGCCGGCCCCTACGCCTGCGGCACCGCGCCCACACCGACCCCCACGCCCACGCCGACCCCCACCCCGACTCCGACCCCCAGCACCGGCCCGACCGAAACGGTGAACGTCACGGTCCCGGCCTCCACCCCCGCCAACGCCCAGGTCTACCTGGCCGGGAACCTCAGCGTGCTCGGCGGGGGCCAGGCCGACTGGGCCGCCGGCGGCGTGCTGATGACCCGCGTCGACGCCACCCACTTCACCGCCACGGTCACCGCGACCAAGGCGGTCACGCTGGCCTACAAGTACACGGTCAACGCGAACTGGGCCAACAATGAGGAGACCAGCGGCTGCGCCTACGTGGGCAATCGCAGCATGAGCGTCAATGGCGGCACCGTCACTGACACCGTCGCCAACTGGAAGGGCTACGGCGGCTGCTGACTGATCATCAGTGGCCCTCGCGCGCGGCGAGCAGGGTGCGGAGCTGGTCGATGAGCTGGCCGGCGTCGCTCCTGTCCGCCGCGCGCCCGGCGCCGCCGAGGGCGTCGGTGACGTCCTGGAGCTGGCTGGCGACGTCGGTGTCATAGGCCTGCTCGTGCTCGACCATGCTGCCCGGCTGGCGCAGTCCGACGGTCAGGTCGACGGCCTTGCCGATCACCGCGGTCATCACGAAGGAGAACAGCCCCAGCGCCAGCACGGCCACCAGTTGGTTCCCCAGCAGGGTCCACGAGCCGTCGTAGAACAGGCCCTTCTTGCCGGTGACCGCGCCGGTCGCGGCCAGGCCGGTCATCAGCATGCCGAACAGCCCGCCCCAGCCGTGGATGCCGACCACGTCCAGGGTGTCGTCCACACCGAGGCGGTACTTCCAGCTGATCGCGAAGGCGCAACTCAGCCCGGCCAGGAAGCCGATCACGGTGGCCCACACCGGGGTGAGGTCGGCCGCGGCGGGGGTCATCGCCACCATGCCGGTCACCGCCCCCATGCACATGTCCAGCAGGGTGACCCGGCGGGTGCGCCAGTAGCTGGTGGCGGCCCAGCCGCTCATCGCCGCACCCGCCGCGAACTGGGTGTTGACGAAGGCCATGGTGGTGGATCCCGGCCCGCTCAGGTAGGAGCCGGCGTTGAAGCCGAACCAGCCGAACCACAGCAGCGCCAGGCCGATCACCACCAGCGGAAGATTGTGCGGACGGATCGGGCGGCGCTCGAAGTCCTCGCGCTTTCCGGCGACGATGGCCAGCGCCAACCCGGCGGCCCCCGAGCTGAGTTCGACCACGGTGCCGCCGGAGAAGTCCACCGCGCCGACCTGCTTGGCGACCCAGCCGTCGGTGTCGAAGACCCAGTGCGCCATCGGGACGTAGACCAGCAGCGTCCAGGCGCAGACGAAGACGGTCCAGCCCCGCATGGTGGCCCGTCCGGCGACCGATCCGCTGATCAGGGCGACGGTGACGATCGCGAAGCTCATGTGGAAGACCGAGTGGATGACCGTCGGCACATCGCCGGTGGCGCTGTTGAGGCCGATGCCGCGCAGGAACGCGTGGTCGAGGGTGCCGATCATGCCGAGGCCCGCCGCGTCCGGGCCGAAGGCGAGGGTGTAGCCGACGGCCCACCAGATCAGGGTGACCGCGGCCAGGCAGACGAAGCACATCTTGAGCATGGCGATGATCTGGCTGGTCCTGACCATGCCGCCGTAGAAGAAGGCGAGGCCGGGAGCCATCAGCAGGACCATGGCGGCGGCCATCATCAGCCAGGCGGTATTGCCGGAGTCGAACAGGTGGTTCATGGCGGTCCTCCCACGGACGGCTGGTCGGTACGGTCGGCCGCGGGCGCGGTCATTTGTTGTTCTCCCGCCGCTGCAGCGTGTCCAGCACCTCGTTGACGAGGGCGAGGTCGCCGGCCGGCCGGCGCGGCTGGTCGAGCCGGGCCTTGATCTGGTCCAGCGTGGTGTTGTCGTAGGCGATCTCCTCGTCCTGGCCGGGGACGTCCTCGTACTCGTCCCGGGTGCGGAAGCCCACCGTGCTGTTGATGGCCTTGGCGATCAGCCAGGTGGCGACGAAGGAGAAGGAGCCGCAGGCCAGTACGGCGACCGCCTGCCGCCAGAGCAGGTCGAAGCCGCCGCCGTAGAACAGGCCCTGCTTGCCGCTCATGGCGGCGGTGGCGAACAGGCCGATGGACCCGGTGCCGACGATGCCGCCCCAGCCGTGCACGCCGACCACGTCGAGGGTGTCGTCCACGCCGATCCTGAACTTGAGGTTGATGGCGAAGGCGCAGACGACCCCGGCGGCGAAGCCGACGCACACCGCGCCCAGCGGAGACACCTCGCCGCAGGAGGGGGTGATGGCGACCATGCCGGCCACCGCGGCCGAGGCGACGCCCAGCATGTCCACGCTGCCGAGCCGCCACTTCTCCACCATCGGCCAGCCGACCATGGCCGCGCAGGCGGCCAGTTGGGTGTTGAGGAAGGCGGTCGGCGCCGCGCCCTCCACCTGGAGCGCGGAGCCGGCGTTGAAGCCGAACCAGCCGAACCACAGCAGCGCCAGCCCGATCACCACCAGCGGCAGATTGTGCGGACGGACCGGCTGGCGCTCGAAGTCCTGCCGCTTGCGCAGCACAATGGCCACGGCCAGGGCGGCGGCGCCGGAGTTGAGCTCGACCACCAGGCCGCCCGCGAAGTCCAGCGCCCCCAGCTTCGCCGACACCCAGCCGTCCGGGGCGAAAACCCAGTGCGCCAGCGGCAGGTAGACCAGCAGGGTCCAGGCCACCACGAACACCAGCCAGCCCCGCATGGTGGCCCGCCCGGCGATGGAACCGCTGATCAGCGCGACGGTGATGACCGCGAAGGACATCTGGAAGCAGGAGAACAGCAGGGTCGGCACCGAGCCGTGCAGCTCGTTCATGCCGACCCCGCGCAGAAAGGCGTGGTCCAGGTTGCCCAGCAGGCCCCAGCCGAGGTCGGGGCCGAAGGCGAGCGTGTAGCCGACCGCCAGCCACAGCGGGGTCACCAGCGCCAGGCAGACGAAGCTCATCTTGAGCATCACCAGCACATGCTTGGTGGCGACCATGCCGCCGTAGAAGAACGCCAGACCCGGCGTCATCAGCAGCACCATCGCGGTGCTCGCCAGGAGCCAGGCGGTGTTCCCCGTGTCGGGGGATGCGGCCATGAGCAAGGAGTACTCCCTGGAGGGCTCGGGGTCGGTCAGGGTTTGCGCATCACGGGTGCCGGTGAGCCGGTCAGCAGTCGGCGCACGGCGTCCCAGGCGGCCCGCACGGCCGCGCTCGCCGCACAGGGATCGCTGGTGAGCAGCCGCACCCAGGCGCCGCAGTCCTGCGGCAGCACGCTCACCCCGAACAGGGTGCCGCTGTCGGCGAGGGCCCGGTGCAGGGCGTCGGCGACGGCAGCGGCCGGAGCGAGGGAGGTGACCGCGTAGAAGGTGCTGACGATGTCGTGTCCGGCCAGCACGGCCGGACCGGCCACCCCGGCCGTCCCGGGCACCAGGCGCATGGTGTCCAGCGCCAGCAGCCCGCCGTCCGGACGGCGCAGCTCGAAGTCGGAGGCGAGGACGTCGTAGTCGTAGCGCTCGCCGCGGGCCAGCCGGCCGGCGTAGAGGGTCTCCCCGGCCAGCACGGTCGCGGTGGGCGCGGCGGTGACCACGGTGCGCTGGTAGAGGCGGGAGCCGATGAACGGGATGGTGGGGTCGGGCAGGTACTCGACGTAGGAGTCGGCGCCGGCCTCGACCGCGACCTGCTGGGTCGCGTAGTCGAACTCCATCCGGTGCACCTTGGTCGCCGCCTGGGTGGTCAGATGGACACTGGCCCCGGGCCCGCAGCGCAGGTCGATCCGCAGCCGGTCGCCCTGCACGATGCCGCCGCCGGTGGACATCACCTGGATGATCGGCAGGTCCGGGCGGCACGGGTCGTAGTAGAGCGGTCGCATCACCTGCAACGGGGCCTTCTGGAACTGGCCGACCAGCTCGGTGCGCTCGCCGCGCCGCTCGAAGCAGAGCTCCAGCAGGCCGACCTTGCCGGCCTGGCCCACCGCGAGGGTGTCCGGCACGGCGGCGTGCCGAACCACCTCCCGGGGCACCCTGACCGGTTCGTAGTGCGCCGGGGCCAGCCGCTCCAAGGGAGTTGACGCAGGCTCGGCCGCCCGGCGGGGAGCCCGGGCGGCCCGAGCGGCAGCAAGCGTCATACCGGGACCTTGCGGTAGGACTCCAGGAAGCCGGCGATCTCCTCGATGCCCTGCCCGGTCAGGCAGTTGGTGAGGACCACCGGTCCGCCCTCGCGGACCCGGAGCGCGTCGGACTCCATCACGCCCACGTCACAGCGCACGTACTGGGCGATGTCGACCTTGTTGATGACCAGCAGGTCCGACTCGGTGATGCCGGGGCCGCGCTTGCGGGGCATCTTCTCGCCCTCGGCGGTGTCCAGCACAAACAGGAACAGGTCCACCAGGACCGGGCTGAAGGTCAGTGTCAGATTGTCCCCGCCGGACTCGAACAGCAGGGTGTCGACGTCGGGGAACCGGGCCAGCAGCTCGGCCCCGGCGGCCAGGTTCATGGTGGGGTCGTCGCGGACCGCGGTGTGCGGGCAGGCGCCGGTCTCCACGCCCACCACCCGCTCCGGGTCGAGCACCCCGTCCAGGGTGCGCCGGACGTGCTGGGCGTCCTCCTGGGTGTAGATGTCGTTGGTGACGACCGCGGGCCGGTGGCCCCGGGCGGTCAGGACCGGGACCAGCGCCTCGATCAGCGCGGTCTTGCCGGAGCCCACCGGGCCGCCGATGCCCACCCGCAGGACCTGGTGTTCCTTGTGCATATCTTCCACCTCAGGGGAGTTGGGGAGTCTGGTCAGGTCATGAACAGCCGGGCCTCGGCCCGTTCGTGGCGGCCGGACATGGCGTCGGCCACCGGGACGCAGCCGCCGAGGTCGGCCAGTTCCGCGTCCAGGGCCAGCGCGGCCACCTCCTCGATCACCGGCGCGACCGCCCGCAGCACCACCTGGGCCCGGACGTGGTCGGTCAGCCGCAGCCGCAGCGCCGCCCCGACGAAGCTGGCGGCGAAGGCATACAGGTCGCCGACCGCCGCCTGCCGCGCGTCCACGCCGCAGGCGGCGTAGACCACCCCGGCCACCGCGGCCTGCACTCCCGGCGCGGTTCCCGCCGCCACCAGCGCGGCGTAGCGCTGGACCACCGGGCCGCCGACCACGGTGCCGGCGAGGTCCAGCAGTTGCCGGCCGGTGCGGGTGGAGGCGAGCCGCAGCTCGCGGTTCAGCTTGGCGGCGTGCAGCCGCCGGTCGACCTCCGCCACCGCGTCCCAGTCCTCCGCGCACACCGCCCGGTGCGCGAGCACCAGGGCGGTGGCGTCCGAGGGACCGACCGTGTGGCGCAGCAGGTCGACCAGCAGCTCCGGCATGCTCTCCGCGGTGACCGCCCTGGCCTGGGCGAAGCCCTCCAGGCTGTGCGAGAGGGTGTAGAAGCCGCTGGGGAAGGCCGAGTCGGTCAGCTGCAGACTGACCAGCAGGGCCCCCGTGGTGTCGCTCATGCCAGGAAGAACAGCTGGTTCAGCGGCAGTTCCCGGGCCGGCTCGATGGTCGCGGGGGCGCCGTCCAGGGTGACCTTGTAGGTCTCCGGGTCCACCGTGATCTTCGGCAACGCGCTGTTGCGGACCATGTGCTGCTTGCCGATCGAGCGGCAGTGACGCACCGCCAGCACCCGGCTCTCCAGGCCGAGTTCGCCCGGGACCCCGGCCGCGATTCCGGCCTGGGACATGAACGAGACTCGGGTGGCCTGCTTGGCCCGCCCGAACGCGCCGAACATGGGCCGGTAGTAGATCGGCTGGGTGGTGGGCAGCGAGGCGTTGGGATCGCCCATCTGGGCCCAGTTGACCAGGCCGCCCTTGATCACCATCTTCGGCTTGGCCGCGAACGAGCCGATCGGCCAGAGCACGATGTCCGCCAGCTTGCCCGGTTCCAGCGAGCCGATGTGCTCGGCCATCCCGGCCGCGATGGCCGGGTTGATGGTGATCTTGGCGAGGTAGCGCAGCACCCGCTGGTTGTCGTTGCGCTCGCTGTCGCCGTCCAGCTTGCCGCGCTTGTCCTTGCAGTGGTGCGCGGTCTGGAAGGCGCGGGTGAAGGACTCGCCGACCCGGCCCATGGCCTGGGAGTCGGAGGAGAAGATGGAGATGACGCCCTCGTCGTGCAGCACGGTCTCGGCCGCGATGGTCTCCACCCGGACCCGGGAGTCCGCGACCGAGACGTCCTCGGGGATGTCGTGGCTCAGATGGTGGCAGACCATCACCATGTCCAGCAGCTCGTCCACCGAGTTCACCGTGTACGGCAGGGTGGGGTTGGTGGAGGACGGCAGGACGTTGGGCTCGCCGGCGATCCGCATGATGTCCGGGGCGTGCCCGCCGCCCGCGCCCTCGGTGTGGAAGGTGTGGATGGTGCGGCCGTCGATCGCGGCCAGGGTGTCCTCGAAGAAGCCGGACTCGTTGAAGGAGTCGGTGTGGATCGCCACCTGCACGTCGTAGTCGTCGGCGACCCGCAGCGCGGTGTCGATCACGGCCGGGGTGGTGCCCCAGTCCTCGTGCACCTTCAGCCCGCACGCCCCGGCCTCGACCTGCTCCACCAGTGCCTCGGGCAGCGATCCGTTGCCCTTGCCCAGCAGTCCGACGTTCACCGGCAGGTCCTCCGCCGCCTGGTACATCCGGGCCAGGTTCCACGGCCCGGGCGTGCAGGTGGTGCCGTTGGTGCCGTCGGTGGGGCCGGTGCCGCCGCCCACCAGGGTGGTGATCCCGTTGCTCAGCGCCGTCTCGGCCTGCTGCGGGGAGATGAAGTGGATGTGCGAGTCGATGCCGCCCGCGGTGGCGATCAGGTGCTCGCCGGAGATGACCTCGGTGCCGGGGCCGATGACCAGCTTGGGGTGCACCCCGTTCTGGGTGTGCGGGTTGCCGGACTTGCCCACCGCCGCGATGAAGCCGTCCTTGACCCCGATGTCGCCCTTGAGCACCCCGAGGATGGGGTCGAGCACCACCACATTGGTGATCACCAGGTCCAGCGCCCCCTGCAGCGCGGTGGCCTGCGGGTCCTGCGCCATGCCGTCGCGGACGCTCTTTCCGCCGCCGTAGACCGCCTCGTCCCCGTACAGGCCCTCGTTGAAGTCCTTCTCGACCTCGACCACTAGATTGGTGTCGGCCAGGTGGAACCGGTCGCCGACGGTGGGGCCGTAGAGGTCGGTGTACTGCTTGCGCGGGAGTACGGCCATCACCGGTCGCCCTTCGTCTGGTGCTGCGCGGAACTGTCCGCGGGGCTGCCCGCGGCGGTGTTCTTGAAGCCCAGGGCGGCGGCACGCGCCCTGGCGTGGATCCTGGTGCTCTCGGAGTTGACGCCGCCGCCGACCAGGTTGCTGAAGCCGACCAGCCGGTTGTGGCCGCCGAACGCGGTCAGCGGCACCTCGCGCGAGTCGCCGGGCTCGAAGCGGACCGAGGTGCCCGCCGGGATGTCCAGGTGCATTCCGTACGCGGCGTCACGGTCGAACTCCAGGGCCCGGTTCGCCTCGTAGAAGTGGTAGTGCGATCCGACCTGCACCCCGCGGTCGCCGGTGTTCGACACCGTGACCGTGCCCTTGGCACGGCCCGCGTTGATCTCCACGGGATCGTCGCCGTACAAGTAGTTCGGCATGGCTGGCTCTCTCTTTCCCGCAAGCAGCGGATCAGTGGTGCGTGTGGTCGTGGTCGTGGTCGCCCGGGCCGTGGGAGTGCGCGAATCCGTGCCCGTGCTCGGCGTCCAGGCCGGCCGCGACCCCGTTGTCGCCGTGGGCCAGCCGGTGCAGGGCCTCGGCGCAGCGCACCGCGAGGACCGCCTCGACCGCCGCCGGGCTCAGCAGCGGTCCGCCTTCGACCACCCCGAGCGCCTCCGGCAGCGCGGCGGGGGTCCCCAGACCGGCCGACACCCGCAGCACCCGCTCCGCGCCGAGCCGGCGGCAGCGCTCCACGCCCGACGCCGGGTCCGGGTCACCGCCGGCGAAGGCGACCTCCACCCAGCGGTGCCGGCCGTACTGGCGCACCAGCCGGGCCACCCGGAACAGCTCGGCGTCCGCGAACGGGTCGGCCGCCGGCGCGGTGACCAGGACGGCGGTCCCCGGCAGCGCGGCAGCGGGTACCGCGGCAGCGGCGCGCAGCCAGCCCACCAGGTGGTCCTGGGTGGCGAACGGTGCGCTCAGCACGGTGCGCCCGGGCCCGCCGCGGTCTCCCAGCCAGGCCAGCGCCCGGGCCGCTTCGGCGACCAGCGAGCGGTCCCGACCCAGCGTCATCGGCACCACGCAGACCGGAAGTTCACTGTCCGTCAGCGCGCGGGTGAGCGCCTCGGTGAGCGGCGCGCCGATCGGGACCGCGGTGCCGCCGATCCCGTCCCAGCAGGCGAGGTCCGCGCCCCGGGCGCTCTCGTGGCCGCCGACGAGCAGCAGCGTCGCGGCGCTGTCCCGCATCCGCTCGGCCGCCGGCGCGGGGACGGACCCGAGCGCGGTCATGCCCCGACCGGGTCGTGGCAGGAGACCAGCTTGGTGCCGTCCAGGAAGGCCGCCTCCACCTGGAGCAGCGGCAGCATGTCGCGGACCCCGGGCATCACCTGGTCGCCGCTGACCACCTGCTTGCCGAGCTCCATGCACTCCGCCACGGACCTGCCGTCCCGCGCGGCCTCCAGGATCGCTTCGCTGATCAGCGCGCAGGCCTCGCTGTAGTTCAGCTTCACACCGCGCTCACGGCGCTTGCGGGCCAGGTCGGCGACCACGTAGACGAGCAGCTTGTCGATTTCACGGGGCGCGAGGTTCATCCGTTCACTCTCTTCTTCGGCGGTTTCGGCGGTTTCGACGGTTTCGGCAGCGGAATTGACGACGGGTCAGGTACGGCGCAGCCGTGGGATCGAGGGCACCGCGGCCACGAAGAGCACCGCGGTCAGGACGAACGGCCAGGTGAAGGTGTGGCCGCCGAACGGTCCGACGAAGGAGTCGAAGGCCGAGGTCAGCACCGTCGCCGCACCGGCCCCGCCGATCGCGTAGGCCACGCTCCAGGCGCTGGGCGCGACGAAGACCCCGCACAGGGCCATCGCCACCAGGACCGCGTTGTAGCCCATCAGCCCCTGCGACACCCCTTCCGCGGGGGAGCCGAGCAGCACCGCGACCACCAGTCCGGTCACGCTCCCCAGGCAGGCCATCGCGGCGGCGAGCCGGTTGGCCAGGGCGATCCCGACCAGGAACATCAGCCCGACATACCACTGCGGCATGAAGAAGATCTGGCCGAAGTTGCCGAAGAAGGCATGCCAGGTCTGCTGCCAGCTCAGCGCCGTGGCGCCGCTCGCCGGCACCGGCAGGGCGGCCAGGCCGTGCGCCCCGTGCCAGGCCTTCTCAAGACCCGGGGCGCCCACCGTCATCACCGATGTGACCAGGCAGAACGGCATGGTGAAGGTCGGTACGTTCCAGGTCCCCAGCATGATCGCCAGCGCCGAGGTGACCACGACCACCAGGCTGGAGCCGAACAGGGTCAGCAGGAAGGTCGACAGGTGCGCGGGGCCGAGGAACACGGCGAAGCCCGTGCCGATCAGGCACCCGTTGAATCCGCGCAGGCCGGCCCCGACCAGCGCGTGGTCGATGCCCAGCGCATGGGCGGTCGCGGTGGCGACGGCCGCGCCCAGCAGCCCGTACAGCCCGTAGCGCCAGCCGGAGGCGAACAGGGCCGCGAGGAACACCGCCCCGCACAGCGCGCTGGGCATGAAGTCCACCTGCGCGATCCCGCGCAGCACCTCCAGCAGGAAGCGCGCCGGCCGGCTCTCCGCCGGAGCGCTGCTCGTACCGACTTCCTGGGGCATGCAGGAACCCGCGCCTTCGGTCAGTACGGCTGTCCGGACAAAAGCCGCAAAAGGTCAATGCCCGGCAAGCTAACAGCGCCGACCCCGCAGCCCGCCGCGACACGGCCGCAGTACGCCAAGTGGCGCAGCGGACCCGGACGGAACCCGCTCAGCCCAGCGCAAGCCGAACCCTCCCGGACACGGCCGATCCGGCCCGCCCCGAGGGGTGGGCCGGATCGGCTTCCTGCGTGTGCCTGTGTGCCTGGTACCGCCTACGAGGTCCAGACCTGGAACTCAGAGACCTGGCCGGCCGGCCAGCCGGTGTTGGCGGTGATGGTGACCCTCAGGTACCGCTCCGAGGCGGCCGGGAAGGTGAGGGTGACGGTGTTGTTGGCGGTCGGGGTGAAGGTGTAGGCCGCGGACGACTTCAGGGTGCTGAAGTTCGACCCGTCGGTCGAGCCGAGCAGCGACAGCGTCTCGTCCCGCGCGCCCCACCCGGCGGGCAGCTGCAGCACCACCCGGCTCACCGACTGGGACGACCCCAGATCCACCTGCACCCACTGCGGGAACGCGTTGTTGGCGCTCTCCCAGTACGAACCCTGGTTGCCGTCGGTGACATTGGACGACCCGTAGACGTCGTTGTGCGAGGACTCGGCGGTCGGCCTGCCCGCGGCCAGGTTGGTGCCGGCCGCGGCCGTGCCGGTGCCGGTCAGCGCGACCGTGGTCGGGCTGTTGGTCGCGCTGCCGGTGATGGCCAGCGATCCGGTCCTGGCGCCGGTCGCGCTGGGCTTGAAGCTGACGTTCACCGTGCAGGAGGCGTTCGCGGCGATGGAGCCGCCGCAGTTGTTCGTCTGGCTGAAGTCGCCGGTCGTGGCGACCGAGGCGACCGAGGCCGCCGCCGTGCCGGTGTTGGTGACCGTGACCGCCTGGGCCGCACTGGTCGTGGACACGGTCTGGCTGCCGAAGCCCAGCGCGGACGGGTTGGCCGTCAGCGTCGCGCTTCCGCCGCCGCCCGTGGCGGCGAACTGCAGGCTGTTGAGGTTCCAGCCGCCGTTGTCCTGATTGACCGTCAGCACCTGTTGCCCGGCGGGCAGGGTCACCTGGGCGGTCGCGGTGCCCCAGGCCTGCCAGTCGCCGGTGGCCGGCAGGTTGACCGCGCCGCTGAGGTTGGTCCCGGCCGCGTTGGACAGGTGCAGGGCGCCGGTGACCGCGCTGGGCGCGGCGACCCTCAGGCTGACCGTGTAGGTCCCGGCGGTGGCGACGTTGACGGTGTAGCGGAACCACTGGCCGCCCGAGGTCCAGCCGACGTTGTAGCCGCCGCCGGTGTCCGAGGTGGCCTCCAGGTCCACGCCGTCACCGCGGTAGCCGTTGCCGCTGCCGTTGCCGGAGGAGACGTTGTAGCCGAGGCCCTGGCCGCCGGTGTCGTAGTTCTCGGCCTGGACCAGACCGGGCACGGCCGCCGCGGTCCCGCCGTACGGTCCCTCCACCGGCCCGGTGCCGTTCTGCCAACTGTTGCCGCTCGCCGTGGCGGTGAAGCCGGACGAGTTGTTGATGAACGGCAGCATCCCGCTGGCGAGGCCGGTGACGGTGTTGCCGGTGAGGGTGGCCGACCCGGTCGGCGCCGGGTAGAACGGCGGCTGGATCACCACGCCGTTGCGCCAGGGCGCGGTGATGGTGTTGTTCTGCAGCAGCGTGTTGGTGGAGGTGGAGAACCCCACCCCGTCGTACAGGGCGTTGACCACGGTGTTGTTGGTGACGGTCACATGGTCGACCACGCCCACGTTCTGGCCGTCGCCGCCGTTGCCCACCTGCAGGGCCGGCTGGCCCTGGCTGTAGCCGTTGCCGCCCGACCGGACCACGACGTTGCCGTTGACCGTGGCGGTGAGCAGGTCGCTGCCGTTGACGCCGAAGCGTCCTGCGCCGAGGCCGATGTAGCGGGCGGTGTCGGCGATGTAGTTGTTCTCGACGTCCTGGTTGCTGCCGCCGTAGATGCCGATGCCCTTGCCGCCCCAGGGCGCGATGACGGTGTTGTGGGTCATCGTGATGTGCGACATGGCGGTGTAGTAGGTCTTGTTGCCGTTGGAATCGGTGTTGTAGTTCACCGAGTTGATGGCCATGCCGTCGTCACCGGTGCCGCGGACGAAGTTGTTGGTCGCGGTGATGTTGTTGCCGACGGTGTTGTTCAGCGAGACGTTGTTGAGGTTGATGCCGTCCGCCCACACCGCGGTGACCCGGCTGTTCTGCACGGTGCCGCCGGTGCCGGAGGCCCAGAAGCCGGACTCGGCGTGCTGGCTCCAGATGCTGTCGGCGACCCAGTTGGTCCCGGAGGTGTCCATCGCGCCGCCGCCGCCGTCGACCATCTCCCGGCTGGTGGAGTCGGAGTCGGTGTGGAAGTCGTGGACGTTGCAGGAGGTCAGCTCGAAGGTGGCGGCCAGCGGGGTGTTGTTGGGCAGCGGGACGTCACGGTAGATCGTGCTGTACCACATGCCCGCACCGGCGATGGTGATGCCCTGGGCCTTCAGGCCGGTGGTGCCCTTGAGGTAGAAGGTCCCGGCCGGGATCCACAGCACCTTGTTCTGGGTCTGGGCCTGGTTGATGCAGTTCTGGATGGCCGCGGTGCTGTCCACCGCGCCGCTGTCGGCGGATCCGTTGGTCGGGTTGTTGTCGGCCACCGCGCCACAACTGGTGATCGAGATCGAGTTGGCCGGCTGGGCGGCCGGGGCCGGCGGGTTCTCCGCGTCCAGGACGTCGAGGTAGTAGAAGGCGGCCGTATTCGCGGCGTCCTTCTTCAGCGCGATGGTGCTGCCGGGGGCGATCGGCGCGCCGGTGACGAAGGTGTGCGACTCGTCGAAGAACTCGCGGGGGTCGCCGTCCGCCGGGTTCTGGTCGCTGCCGTTGTAGTGGTTGCTGCCGCCCTCGTAGAACCAGCTCTGCTTGGAGTTGAGGTTCAGCGCCTGCCGGAACACCCCGTCGACGTAGAGGTCGAGCGTCGCGGTGCTGCCGCCGCCGGACGCGGAGTCCGGAATGCTCTCGCGGAGGTTGAGCGCGCTGATCGGCGCACCGGTGGTGTTGGTCCACTGCACGCCCTGGCCGGTGCCGTTGAGCTGCACATACGCGTGCCCGGACGCTTCCACCGCCGGGCTGGAGTACTGGGTGGTCGGCGCCGAGGTCAGCGACACGGCGGTGGCGCCGCCGGTGAGCGTGCCCGCCTCCGCCTCGAAACTGGTGAACGGGACGGTCGCCCCGGCCCCGGCCACCGGCGTCACGGCCCGCGCCGAGACGGCCGGGAGGAACGCCGAGCCTGCGAGTAACGCGGTGACGACCAGTCCGGTCCAGGCACGTGGGGCAATGTGCGGCAGATGCCTCATCGGCTTCCTCCCTGGGACTACGACACACAACGGAAATACAGTGCGCCGGAGGGGAACGTAGCCGGATCGACAGCAGTACGCAATGCTTTGATACATCTACGCAAAAACTGCACTTCTCCATCGGTTCGCCGCTGCGGACGCTGAGCCCCCGCTTGCGCGGAACCGTGCGGCGGGGTGCGATGAAGGACATGGAGAGGCCGCGGTCAGGACCGGCACTGCTGGCGATCCCGCTGGCCATGATGGCGGTGATCGCCACCGTCGACATCCTGTCGCCCTCCGACATCCACCTGGGCCCGCTGCTGGTCGTCGCCCCCGCCATCACCGCCTCCTTCGCCGGCCCGCGCCCGACCGCGTGCGTCGGCGCCCTGGCGGTGACCGTGCTGGTGGTGATCGGTCTCGCCCGAGGGGTCATCACCACGGCGAACCTGCAGGTCCAGATCGTCTCCCTGATCGCGATCTCCGCGTTCATCGTGGCCTTCGACTATCTGCGCGAGCACAGCCGACGCGAACTGGTCCAGGTGCGCACCGTCTCCGACGCGGCCCAACGCGTCCTGCTGCGCCCGCTGCCACCGCACCTGGGCCCGCTGACCGTGGCCTCCAGCTACCGCGCCGCGCACACCGGCGCCCACATCGGCGGCGACCTCTACGCCGCCGCGCGCACCCGCAGCAGCACCCGACTGATCATCGGCGACGTCCGCGGCAAGGGCCTGGGCACGCTCGGCGACACCGCCCAGCTGCTCGGCGCCTTCCGCGCCGCCGCCCACCGGCAGGCGCCGCTGACCGACCTGGTCGCCTACCTGGAGGGCAGCGTCGCCTGGGGGCTCGCCGAACCCGGCGCCCAGGAGGACCAGGATCCGGCCGCCCCGCCGCCGACCGAGATCGGCGAGGGCTTCGTGACCGCGCTGATCATCGACATCCCGGACCAGCAGGCCCAGCTGACGATGATCAACTGCGGGCACCCCTCCCCGCTGCTGCTGCGCCACGGCCGCGCCGTCGCCCTGGACGTGCCCCAGCCCGCACCGCCGCTGGGGCTCGGCACCCTCACCTCGGCCGCCCACCCCTACACTCCGACCTGCTTCCCGTTCCAGGCCGGCGACCTGCTGCTGCTCTACACCGACGGGGTCAGCGAGGCCCGGGACAGCGGCGGCGAGTTCTACCCGCTGCCGGCCCGCCTCGGGCACCTGCACCAGCTGGGGCTGCACACCCCCGACGCGCTGCTGACCGCGCTGAACGCCGACCTCGACACCCATGTCGGCGCCCCGCTGGCCGATGACGCCGCCATGCTCGCGGTCACCCGCAGGCCGTCGCCGCCGACCACCGCCGGGTAGCGGGTCGGGCGGCATGTCGGGCGGCATACTGGAAGGCGTGGCTGCTGCCGAGGGTGCGGGGATCCGGTGACCGGAAGTTATCTGAAGGGACGGATCCGCCGGGAGGACATCATCACGGCCACCGTCGCCGTGTACGCCGAGGCGGGGTACCACGGTTCCTCGCTCCGGGAGATCGCCCGCCGGGTCGGCATCACCCACGCCGGCCTGCTGTACTACTTCCCGACCAAGGAAGCGCTGCTGGCCGCGGTGCTGGAGCGCCGCGACGCCGAGGACACCGAGCGCGAGCGGCTGTCCGTACCGCCCGGGCTCGACGCCCTGCGCCGCCTGGTCGCGCTGGCCGCCCACAACATGCGCCATCCCGGCATCGTCGACCTGTACGCCAGGCTGGCCGCCGAGGCCGTCACCGTCGACCACCCGGCGCACGAGTACTTCGAGCAGCACTACCGGATGGCCCGCGGCTACGCGGTCGAGTCCTTCAGGGCCCTGGCCGCCCGCGGCGAGCTGCGGGCCGGCACCGACCCCGAGTGGGCCGGGCTGACCTTCGTCGCCCTGATGGACGGTCTGCAGGTCCAGTGGCTGTCCAACCGCGAGGAGGTGGACCTCGTCGGCTCACTGCGCTTCTACCTGCAGAACCTGCTGACCGTCCCGCTCGACCAGGACCAGCCCTGACCTAGAGCGTCCGGGCGAGGGGGTCCCAGTCGGTGGGCAGTACGGCCGGGACCTCGACCGTGCTCTGGACCGACACCGGCCCGCCCGCGGCGATCGACTCCTCGATGGCCTGCATGGTGTCCAGCACATGGTAGGCGAGCTCGCCCGAGGCCCGTTCCGGGACGCCCGCCCGGATCGCCCGGGCCAGCTCCAGCACACCCGTCCCGCGCGAGGCGGCATGGCCCTCCGGCAGCAGTTCCACCGGTTCCTGCTGACCCAGCAGGTGCAGCAGGACGGACCCGTCGAAGCGGTTCGGGTCCGGGAGCACGGCGGTGCCGAGCGTGCCGGCGACCTCGAAGCCGGTCCGCGGCAGCGCCGAGTCGAAGGTCAGCACCAGCTGCGCGGAGCCGCCCCCGGCGAACTCCAGCAGTGCGGTCACCGTGGTGTCCACGGTCACCGCGAACTCGGTGCCCGCGCGGGGCCCGGAGCCGATCACCCGGGTGTCCCGGGCCCGGCCGCCGGTCGCGGTGACCCGGCGGACCGGGCCCAGCGACAGCACCAGCGTGGTCAGGTAGTACGGGCCCATGTCCAGCAGCGGGCCGCCGCCCTCCTGGAACAGGAACTCCGGGGCCGGGTGCCAGCTCTCCGGCCCGGGCGACTGGAACAGCGCAAGCGCGGTCCTCGGCTCGCCGATCCTGCCCTGCTCCAGGGCGCGCCGCGCGGTCTGCAGCCCGGCCCCGAGCACGGTGTCCGGCGCGCTCGCCACCCGCAGGCCCAGATCCCGGGCCCGGTCCAGCAGCTTGCGGGCGGCGGACCGGTCCAGCGCCAGCGGCTTCTCGGTCCACACGTGCTTGCCGGCCTCCAGCGCGGCGAGCCCGACCTCCACATGCGCGGCCGGAACGGTGAGGTTGACGACCAGTTCGATCCCGGGGTCGTCCAGCAGCTCGGCCACCGTGCCGGATCGCGCCACGCCGTGCTCGGCCGCCTTCGCGGCGGCGCGGGCGAGGTCCAGGTCGGCGACCATCTCCACCCGTACGTCCGGAAAGCTGGAGAGGTTCTGCAGATAGGTGTCGCTGATGACGCCCGCGCCGATCACGCCGATCCGGATCGGCCCGGCCGTCACTGCTCGGCGCCGATCAGGAAGGCACGGCTGGCGGTCAGTCCGGCGAAGATGTCGCCGTCGTAGCGGTCGAACTCGACCACCCGGAGCGCGTTCGGCGCCGCGGCCAGCACCTCGGTCACCGGCACCCGGCCGCTGCCGGCCGGGACCTGGCCGGAGGCGTCGACGGCCAGGCCGCCGTCCTTGACGTGGATCGCGCGGACCCGGTCGCCGAGCCGGCGCAGCAGCGCGGGCGCGTCCTCGCCGCCCGCGGTGGCCCAGTAGCTGTCGACCTCCAGCACCAGCGCGGGGTCGAGCTGCTCGGCGAACACCTCCAGGGCGCTGCGGCCGTCGATCCGGGACTCCAGCTCCCACCAGTGGTTGTGGTAGCCGACCGTCACCCCGTGCTCGGCGGCGACCTTCGCCGCGTCGTTGAGCGCCGCCGCGGTGGCGGCGATGTCGGCCGGGTCCTGCCACTGCGCGGCGTCGACCAGCGGCTCGATGACCACCCCGATGCCGAGCTCGGCGGCGGCGGCGAACACCGCGGCCTGGTCGGCGCCGAGCAGCTTCGCGTGCGCGGTCGGCGCGCTCAGCCCGTTGGCCGCCAGGCCGGTGCGCAGGGCGGCGAGGTTCTCCACCACGCCGTACGGCTCGACCTGCGTGAAACCGATCCCGGCGAGCCGCGCGAGCGTGTCGGCGGGGTCCGCCGCGAACGCGTCCCGGACCGAGTACAACTGCACAGACACCTGACTCATCCGTTGCCTCCAAGGCAGTCGGCGGGTAGTGGTGGCCCGCTCGCAACATTTCTACCACTCGGTCAGGATCCTCGCTAGAGAGCGCTCTCTCGGAATCCGTTGTCAGTGCTCGGGTCTAGCGTGGGAGGTGGCAGAAACCCGGTGTGACCAAGGAGAGAGCATGACCACACTCAAGGACCGGCCGAACACCGCGCTGCTCGTCATCGACGTGCAGAACGGCGTCGTCGAGGGCGCGCACCAGCGCGACGCGGTGGTCGCCAACATCGGCGGCCTGGTCGAGAAGGCGCGGCGGGAACACGTCCCCGTCGTCTGGGTGCAGCACTCCGACGAGGAGCTCCAGGAGGGCAGCGACGCCTGGCGGATCGTCCCCGAGCTGGTCCCGGACGGGACCGAGCCGCGGGTCGGGAAGAACTACGGCGACTCCTTCGAGGCCACCACGCTTGAGGCCGCGCTGTCGGGCCTCGCGGTCGGGCGGCTGCTGGTCGTCGGCGCGGAGAGCGACGCCTGCGTCCGCTCCACCCTGCACGGCGCCTTCACCCGGGGGTACGACGTGACCCTGGTCGGCGACGCCCACACCACCGGCGACAAGTCGGCCTGGGGCGCGCCGCCGCCGGAGCAGGTCATCGCGCACACCAACCTGTACTGGACCTACCAGTCGGCCCCGGGGCGGACGGCCGGCACGGTCGAGACCAAGAATGTGGACTTCGGCGCCACGCCCTGAGGGAACGGCGGTCGCGAGCATGCCGTATCCGCACGGCCGGGGACAGTCACTGCGCGGGCTGCGCGAACGCCTGCGCGGGCGGGCGGCCGACCGGCGGTCGCGGGCCGCCGCGCGGCGCTGGAGCCACGACGGCTCCGAGCCGCGCCTGGCCCGCAGCGACCTGCCCGCGCGGCGGCTGCTCGCGGGCGTCTTCGCGCCGCTGCTCACGCTGGGCGCCGTGGCCTTCGCCCTGCTGGCGGCGGACGGGCCGCACCTCGACCGCGGTATCAACGCCGCGGTCGCCGCCCTGTGCGCGGTGTGCGCGGTCGCCGCCGTGGTGGACCTGCTGGTGATCCGCCGCCGCATGGCGGAGCAGCGCAGGTGGAGGCGCTGAGGCCAAAACCGCAGTGACGACCGGCCTGCCCGGCGGCGATAATCCGACCATGGGAAAGACCTATGACCGCATCGACGGTCGGCTGCGCGAGTTCATCGAGGCGCAGCCCCTCTTCTTCACCGCCACCGCACCGCTGGCGGACACCGGCACGATCAACCTCTCCCCCAAGGGCCTGACCGGCTCCTTCGCCGTCCTCGACGAACTGACCGTCGGCTACCTCGACTTCGCCGGCAGCAATGCCGAGACCATCGCCCACCTGCGCGAGAACGGCCGGATCACGCTGATGTGGTGCGCCTTCCAGGGGCCGCCGAACATCGTCCGGGTGCACGGCCGGGGCGAGCCGGTGTTCCGCGACGACCCGCGCTGGGGCGAACTGGTCAGCCGCTTCCCCGACATCGACGACAGCCTGCACGGGCTGCGCGCGATCATCGTCGTGCACGCCGAGCTGATCCGCGACAGCTGCGGCTACGCCGTGCCGTACCTGAGCTACGACGAGGACCGCGATCTGCACGCCAGGCGGTTCGCCCGCGAGGACGACGAGTCACTCAGCGCGTACTTCGAGAAGAAGGACCACATCGCCTCCAGCATCGACGGCCTGCCCGGGCTCCCGCTCCCGCTGCCGCCGATGCCGAACGCCTCCGTCTGAGCCGCCCGCGGCCGTCCGGGCCGCTCAGGGCCGGAGGTGGGTGCGCTGTCCGTCGTGGTCGAGGATGCCGAGGATCTCGACCGGGCCGCCGTGGGCTCCGAAGGCATGCGGGACCATGGTGGAGAACTGCGCCGCCTGCCCGGTCTCGACCAGGATGGTCCGCTCCCCCAGCAGCAGGGTCAGCGTTCCGGAGAGCACCGTGAACCAGTCCGTCCCCGGATGGACCTTGAGCTCGTCCACCCCCTGCCGGGCGGGTCTGGTGATCCGCATCTTGGCGACGGTCACCCCGGGGTCGGCGCTGAGCATCCAGGTGGTCACCCCGCGCGCGGGGTCACGGTGCGGCCTGATCACCACGTCCTCGTCGCCGGGCGGTTCCACCAGCTGGTCGATGGTGGTGCCCAGCGCCCTTGCTATGACGCTCAGTTGGTCCAGGCTGATGCGGCGGTGGCCGGTCTCGATCCGGCTCAGGGTGGACGGGCTCAGGAAGCAGCGGGCGGCCAGCTCGTCCAGCGACCAGCCCTTCGCCACCCGGAGCCCCCTGATCCGGGTGCGGACCAGGACGTCGAGCTCACTGTCTTGCGTCATACGCAAGAGTGTATGTCATACCGGCAAGGCCGTCGTAGGCTCGAACCATGGCACACCAACCGCACCACCACCATCACTGCACCAGCGAGACCGACCACGCGCCCCTGGCCGAACTGCTCGACCTCGACGCGGAGGTCCTGCACAAGCACCTGGCCAACCTGGTCGGCTGGGTCGACGAGCTCACCGGCGGCACTGCCCCGCGCCGGATCCTCGACCTGGGCTGCGGCACCGGGACCGGGACCTTCGCCCTGCTCCAGCACTTCGAGCGGGCCGAGGCCGTCGCCGTGGACGGCGACCCGCAGATGCTGCGGCACCTGAGCGGCAAGGCCCGCGCGCTCGGCCTGGCCGACCGGATCAGCACCGTCCAGGCGGACCTGGACGCGGACTGGCCCGCCGTCGGCACCGTCGACCTGGTCTGGGCGTCCGCCTCGCTGCACCACATGGCGGATCCCGACCGCACCCTGCGGGAGGTGTTCGCCGCGCTGCGTCCCGGCGGGCTGCTGCTGGCGATCGAGATCGACTCCTTCCCCCGGTTCCTGCCCGACGACCTCGGTTTCGGCCGCCCGGGGCTGGAGGCCCGCGCCCATGCCGCGATGGACGCCCGCCGCGCCGTGGACATGCCGCACCTGGGCTCCGACTGGGGACCGCGGCTGACCCGCAACGGCTTCACCGTCGAGGCCGAGCGCCGCTTCGCCATCGACCTGAAGCCGCCGCTGCCCGCCTCCGCCGGCCGCTACGCCCAGGCGTCCCTGCAGCGGATCCGCGGCGGCTTCGACGGCGAGCTCGCCGCGGACGACCTGGCCGCGCTCGACACCCTGCTCAGCAGCGAGAGCCCGGCCGGCCTGCTGCACCGCGACGACCTCACCGTCCGCGCCGCCCGCACGGCCTGGGCAGCCCGGCGCCCGGAATAGCCTCCCGGTTGCCCGGGAACCCTGTAGGCAGGGACGGACACATCCAGGAGGCCACGGTGTCGCAGGTGATCGGCGGGCGGTCGTTGCGGCGGTGGATCGGGTCGCGGGTGAACTCCACCGTCCACGGCGGCGACCTGCGGCTGCAGCGCTACCGGGAGCCGCCGGGCGATCCCGGGCTGTTCGGCCCGGACACCGTGGTGTGGCGGGTGCACTGCGACATCCCGGGGATGTTCACCGGCGGGCTCGCGGCGCTGCTGCTGCAGTCCCTGCACCCGCTGGCCATCGCCGGCGTCGACCAGCACTCGGACTTCCGGCAGAACCCGATCGACCGGCTCAACCGCACGGCCGGCTTCGTCTCGGTCACCAGCTACGGATCCACCGAGGCGGCCGAGGCCGCGCTGTCCCGGGTGCGCCGGGTGCACGAGTACGTCCGCGGCACGGCGCCGGACGGCAGGCCGTACTCGGCGGCCGATCCGGAGCTGCTCACCTGGGTGCATGTCGCCGAGACCAGCTGCTTCCTGGCCGGCTACCAGGTGTTCGGACGCGGCCGGCTCACCGCGGCGGAGCAGGACCGGTACTTCGCCGAGGTGGCGGTCGTGGCCGAGCGGCTCGGCGCGACGGACGTCCCGGCCTCGACCGCCGAGGTGCGCCGCTACTTCGCCGCGGTGCGCGGTGAACTCGCGGCCACCGAGGCGGCGTTGGCCGCGGTCGAGTTCCTGCGCGGCTTCGGCCCGACGCCGGGCCAGCGCGCCGCGGTCCGGGTGCTGATGAACGGCGCGGTCAGCCTGCTCCCCCCGTGGGCGGCGCAGACGCTGCGGGTGCGGCGCCCGCGCCCGGTCCAGGAGCTGGTCGACCGCCCGGCCGTGCACGCCCTGGGGGCAGTGATGCGCTACGGCTGCGAGCCGTCCGCGATCGTCGGGGCGGCCAGGGCCCGGGTCGCCGCACCGAGGGCGGAACCCGGCCGCGCGCCGGCCGGAAACCCGGTGCCGATGAATGGTTCCTGACCGCGATCCGCGAAAGACTGTCCCGTGGATCGTCCGACAGTGGAGGGAACCCCATGCTCAGCGTCTTCTCCTCCCCCGGGCACTACGTCCAGGGGCGTGACGCCACCGCGTCGCTCGGCCCGGAGATGGCCCGGCTCGGCCTCGCCGGACCGGTGCTGGTGGTCGCCTCCCCCAGCGCGGAACGCCTGCTGGCCGCGACCTGGCGGGAGACCTTCGCGACCGCCGGGTCCGACTACGCCGTGCACCGCTTCGGCGGCGAGTGCAGCCGCGCCGAGATCGCCCTGATCACCGGGGCCGCCACGGCCGACCGCAGCGCCGTGCTGGTCGGCGCCGGCGGCGGCAAGGCCCTGGACGCGGCCCGCGCCGCCGCGGACGAGCTGCGGCTGCCGATGGTCAGTTGCCCGACCGCGGCCTCGAACGACGCGCCGTGCAGCGCCCTGTCCGTCGTCTACACGCCGGAGGGGCAGTTCGAGTCCTACCGGCTGGTGCGGCGCAACCCGGCCCTGGTCCTGGTGGACAGCAGCGTGGTGGTGCGGGCGCCCGCGCGGCTCTTCTCCGCCGGCATGGGCGACGCCCTGGCCACCTGGTTCGAGGCCCGGACCTGTGTGGCCGGCCGGGTCCGCAACATGCGCGGCGGCGCGTCCACGAGCGCGGCCGCGGCGCTGGCCGAACTCTGCCACCGGACGCTGCTGGCGGACGGCCCGCAGGCCCTGGAGGCGGTCCGGCAGCAGGTCGTGGTCCCGGCCGTGGAGCGCCTGATCGAGGCCAACACCCTGCTGTCCGGCCTCGGGTTCGAGTCCTCCGGGCTCGCGGCGGCGCATGCCGTGCACAACGGCCTCACCGCCGTTCCGGAGACGCACGCCTACCTGCACGGCGAGAAGGTGGCCTTCGGGGTGCTGACCCAGCTGGTGCTGGAGGGCGCGCCCAGCAGCGAGACCGCTTCCGTGCTCGACTTCTGCACCGCGGTGGGCCTGCCGGTGACGCTCGCCGAGCTGGGCCTCGCCGACGTCAAGCGCGACACCGTCGAACAGATCGCCGTGCGGGCCACGGCCGAGGGCGAGACCATCCACAACGAGCCTTTCGCCGTCGACGCCGCGATGGTCGCCGACGCGATCCTGGCCGCGGACGCCCTGGGCCGGGCCCGGCCGTCCCGCCCCTCGGGCGGATGTTGACTTGGCCCCGGCGTGCTGTTGGACTGTGCTCCATGAGTACCGAGCAGCACCTGGTCACCCGGTGCCACATCGACTTCGGTCGGGTGTGGTCCGCGGCGTGTTGCCGGTAGCGCTCCGGTAGCGGGAGCCGCTCCGCCCGGCTCGTCCCGCACTCTCCTCCCACCCCGTGCTGTCCGATCAGCATCTCGCGCTCCCGCCCCGCGGCTGACGCGTCGTCATTTCCTGCTGCCTCCATGCCCCTTGTGCCGTCCGCCGGCGGGGCTGTGCGGCACGCCCACCCCCGGAAGGGCCCCAGCATGCCTGTCGAGTTCCTCGGTATCGCCGCCACCAATGACGGTTCGGAGACCAACCCCCGCAGCGGAGCCTCCTTCGACAAGGAGTACACCCTGCGGCTGGCCCGGGCCCACGAGGACCACGGCTGGGACCGGGTCCTGTTCGCCTACGGCTCCGGCTCGCCCGAGCCCGGCACCGCCGCCGCGTACATCGCGGCCCACACCAGCCGGCTGCAGATCCTGCTCGCGCACCGGCCCAATGTGTCCTACCCGACCTTCGCGGCCAAGGAGTTCGCGACCCTGGACCGGATCAGCGAGGGCCGGCTGACGGTCCACTTCATCACCGGCGGCAACGACCACGAGCAGCAGCGCGAGGGCGACTTCCTGCCCAAGGACCAGCGCTACGCCCGCACCCGCGAGTACATCGAGATCGTCAAGCGGGCCTGGACCGAGCACGAGCCCTTCGACCACCAGGGCGACTACTACCGGTTCAACGACTTCGCCGCCGACGTCTTCCCGGTGCAGCAGCCGCGCCCGGACGTCTCCTTCGGCGGGTCCTCGCCCGCCGCCTACGCGGCCGGTGCCGCCGTCGCCGACATCTACGCCCTGTGGGGCGAGCCGCTGGCGGAGACCGCCAAGCAGATCGAGGCCGTGAAGGCGGCGGCCAGGGCCGCCGGGCGGAGTACCCCGCCGCGGATCCAGGTCGCCTTCCGTCCGATCATCGCCCCCACCGAGGAACTGGCCTGGGAGAAGGCCCACCGCACCGTCGACACCATCAACTCCCGGCGCGAGTCCGGGGCCTGGAGCCGCCGGGCCGGTGCCGGAAGCCCGCAGAACACCGGGTCGCAGCGGCTGATCGCGATCGCCGAGCAGGGCGAGCGCTACGACCGCGCGCTGTGGACCCCCACCGCCGCGGCGACCGGCGGGGCGGGCAACTCCAACGCCCTGGTCGGCACCCCCGAGACGGTCGCCCAGGCCCTGCTCGACTACTACGACCTGGGCGTCGACATCCTCTCCGCCCGCGGCTACGACCTGCTCGGCGACGCCATCGACTTCGGCCGCCAGGTCATCCCGCTGGTCCGCGAGGAGGTCGCCAAGCGCGACGCCGAGAAGGCCCGCGCCGGCGCCCGCGCTGCCGCGGAAGGGGCGCTGCGTTGACCACCACCGCCCCGCAGTACGAGGTCCGCACCGCCGTGCTGGCCGACGAGCTGGTCCAACCACTGCTCAGGGAGCTGGAGTACGAGTACTCCACCCGCTACCCCGCGGTCGCCGGCGCGGCCGGCCGCAAGCGGGAGCTCGACCGCTACCCCGCCGAGGAGTTCGAGCCCGAGCACGGCGGCCTGCTGCTCCTGCTGCTCCAGGACGGCGCGGCCGTCGCCGGTGGCGCCTACCGCCGCTACGACGAGCACACCGCCGAGCTCAAGCGGATCTGGACGCACAGCGCGCACCGCCGCCGCGGCCTGGCCCGGCGTGTGGTGCACGAGCTGGAGCAGGCGGCGGCCGCCGCCGGGTACCAGCGGGTCTACCTGACCACCGGGCCGCGCCAGCCCGAGGCCAAGGGCCTCTACCTGGTCACCGGCTACACCGCCCTGTTCGACCTCGCGGCCGACCCGGAGACCCTCGGCGGGCCGCTGCCCTTCGCCAAGTCGCTGACCGGCGCCGCGGCCACCGATACCGTCGGTACTGCCAGTACCGACGACAAGGAGCTCCCGGGATGACCCGCTATGTGATCGTCGGAGCCGGGGCGGTCGGGGTCACCCTCGCCGCCGAGCTGCACCGCTCCGGCGCCGAGGTGCTGCTCGTCGCCCGCGGCGGGCAGCTCGCCGCGCTGCGCGAGGGGCGGCTGCGCTTCGTCCGCCCCAGCGGTACGACGACCCTTCAGATCCCTTACGCCGCAGGCCCCGAGGAGGTGCGGCTGACCGAGGGCGATGTGCTGGTGCTCGCGGTCAAGTCGCAGGACACCGAGCGGACCGTGGGCGACTGGGCCTGGCGCCCGGTGGCCCTGGCCGACGGCGGCCAGGGCCTCGCGGCGACCGCGCTGCCGCTGGTCACCCTGCAGAACGGCCTGGACAGCGAGCGGATCGCGCTGCGCCGCTTCGCCCAGGTCCTGGGCGCCACCATCTGGGTCCCGGCCGTCTACGTCGAGGACGGTGTGGTGGTCAACCCCGCCGCCCCGCTCCCGGCCGCGCTGTGGATCGGCCGCTACCCGCACGGCGACGACCACCCGGCGCTGGGCCCGCTGGCCGAGGACCTGCGGGCCGCGTCCTTCGCGGTCCAGGTGGTGCCGGACATCACCGCCTGGAAGACGGCCAAGCTGCTCGGCAACACCGTGAACGTGCTGGATGCCCTCTACCCGCCCAGCCCGCTGCGCGACCGGGCCGCGGGGCTGCTCGCCGAGGAGGCGCGCTCGGTGTTCGCCGACGCCGGCCTGCCGGTCGTCGACCACGGCGAACGCAGCACCCTGGACCTGGCGGGCTTCACCGTCCAGGAGCTCCCCGGGTATCCGCGCTTCGGCGCTTCCACCTGGCAGAGCCTGGTCCGGTCCGGCTCGCTGGAGGCCGACTTCCTCAACGGCGAGGTCGTGCTGCAGGCCCGGCTGGCCGGACGCACCGCCCCCGCCAACGCCGCCGTGCTGGAACGGATCCAGCGCGCCGTCCAGGAGGGGACACCGGCCGGCTCGCTGGACGACGCGGATCTCGCCGCCACCCTCCCGGAGTTGCGCGCCGCGGTCCCGGTCCCGGCCGGGAACAATCACTGACACGGAGCAGCGGAGAAAGGGAGCACATGACGACGTTGGAGGAAGCCGTCGCGCTCGGGCGCGAGGAGAACGGGCTTGCGGTGGTGTCCACCCTGCGGGCGGACAGCACCATCCAGTCCTCGGTCGTCAACGCCGGAGTGCTGGCGCACCCGGCCACCGGCGAACCGGTCCTGGCCTTCGTCACCTACGGGCGGGTGAAGCTGGCCAACCTCCGGGCGCGGCCCCAGCTCTCCGCCACCTTCCGGCACGGCTGGCAGTGGGCGACGGTCGAGGGCCGGGCCCAGCTGGCCGGCCCGGACGACCCCCAGCCCTGGCTGGACCCGGAGAGCCTGCGCCTGCTGCTGCGCGCGGTCTTCACCGCGGCCGGCGGCGACCACGAGGACTGGGACGAGTACGACCGGGTCATGGCCGAGCAGCGCCGCACGGCGGTCCTGGTCCAGCCGCTCCGCAGCTACAGCAACTAGGGTCCTAACGCCCTCCGCTGTTCGTCCATTCGTCCTCGTCGAGGACGCCGAGGTCGAGGTCGCGCAGCCGGTCCGGTTCCGCGATCACCTCGATGGCGGTGATCAGGTCGTCCGCCATGGTGAAGCGGAGGACCAGGAACAGCCGTCCGAGCGGGGCCATCGCCAGTCCGACCGCACCGTTGACCAGCGCCGGGCCGGTGGACCGAGCCCGCTGCATGGCGGCCATCGCGCCCTCGGCCACGGTCTGCGCGCCGCTGACGACGATCGGCTCGGGGCTGGGCACGACCCACCTGTCGGCCCGCAGCACCACATCCGGGTGCAGCAGGGTGACCAGCGCGTCGAAGTCCCCGCCCCGGGTGGCGGCCAGGAAGGCGTCGACGACCCGGCGCTGACGGGTCAGATCGGCCGCGGGCAGCGGGCTGCCCCCCTTGACCCGGCGGCGGGCCCGGCTGGCGAGCTGCCTCGTCGCGGCCGGGGTCTTCTCGATCATCGGGGCGATCTGGTCGAAGGGCACGGCGAACATGTCGTGCAGCACAAAGGCGAGCCGCTCCGCCGGTGCCAGCGTGTCGAGCACGACCAGGAGGGCGAGGCCCACCGAGTCGGCCATCAACGCCTCCTGCTCCGGATCGACCCCGGCTCCGGCCGCATTCACCGACCCGCGCTCGGGGACCGGATCCGACCCCCGCCCGTCGAACCCGTCGAGCGGGTCCTCGCGCCGGTTCCCACGGGCGCGCAGCATGTTCAGGCACACCCGGGCGACCACCGTGGTCAGCCACCCGCCGAGGTTCTCCACCTCGCCGGTGTCCGCCCGGTCGACCCGCAACCATGCCTCCTGGAGCGCGTCGTCGGCCTCGCTGAGCGAACCGAGCATCCGGTAGGCGACGGCCCGCAGCTGCGGGCGCTGCTCCTCGAATCGTTCCGTCACGCTGTCACATTCCTTGATGGCCGGGGGTCATAGCTGCAGAGGCAGTCAGACAAGATCAAACAAGGAGACAGTCATGGCGTCAACGATCCTGGTCACCGGTGGTACGGGCACCCTGGGCAGCCATGTGGTCCCGCTGCTGCGCGAGGCCGGCCGCGAGGTGCGGGTGCTGAGCCGGCACGGCCGTGCCTCCGCGGACGGCGTCGAGTACCTGACCGCCGACCTGCTCGGCGGCGAGGGCCTGGACCCGGCGCTGGCCGGGGTGGAGACCGTGCTGCACCTCGCCGGCGGCCCCAAGGGCGACGACCTGGCGACCCGGAACCTGGTGCGGGCCGCGGCGCGGGCCGGGGTGAAGCACCTCCTCTACATCTCCGTCGTCGGGGCGGACACCATGCCGATCGGCTGGTTCCGCGCCAAGCTGGGGGCCGAGCGGGCCGTCGCGGAGTCCGGCATCCCCTGGACCACCCTGCGGGCCGCGCAGTTCCACGACCTGGTCCTGGACACGGTGGGCAAAATGGCCAGGCTCCCGGCCGTCCCCTGCCCCGGCGGCCTGCGGTTCCAGCCGGTCGACGCCCGCGAAGTCGCGGCCCGGCTGGCGGAACTGACGCTCGGTGAGCCGTCCGGCCTGGTCCCCGACCTGGTCGGACCGACGGTGTACGGGGTGGCGGAGCTGGCCCGCGGCTACCTGGAGGCTCGCGGCAAGCGCCGCCCGCTGCTGCCGGTCCGGATGCCCGGCAAGGTCGGCCGCGCCTACCGCGCCGCCGACAACCTCTCCGTCACCGGAGCCCTCAAGGGCCACCGCACCTGGGAGGACTTCCTCGCCGAGCGGGTCGGCCAGTAGGTCGGCCAGTACGTCGGCTCCGGGTGGGTGGCAGCCCACCCCCCGCCTCCAGAATGACAGAGCACCGTCAACTCCCGCTCCGCAAAGAACTCCTGACGGATGGTCAGCCAACGGGCGTTCCTGTCGCCGACGGCCGTGTTGACTGAAGTTATTCATCTGCATACCATCACTGCCATGCACACGCTGCGCACATCACCGAAGCAGACGACCTACCGGGTCGTCCTGCTCGCCGTGAGCGCGCACAGCGTCGCCGACATCCTGTGTTGATGTCCATTTCGGGTTGATATTCCCCGGTTATCCCCTCACGGGTTGACGTTTCTTCACTTTCCGTGTGCGCCCACTGCCGCACGGTTGCCTCTGCCAGGGCACTCCTATCTTTCGAGGACCCCCACCATGCTTCGCCATGCCCGAATAGCTGTATTCAGCGTGTCCACTCTGCTGGTCGGCGGCCTGCTCGCCGCCTGCGGCGGCAGCGGCTCGACGTCCGCTTCCTCCTCCTCCGCCGCGTTCTCCGCGTCCACCTGCCAGGGCGGCACGCTGTACGTGCTGAACCAGAGCAAGAACAGCAGCGGTTTCGACCCGGCCGTGCTCTACACCTCCGGCGGCGGCGCCATCCCGCGGCTGCTGTTCCGGACGCTGACCACCCGGCAGAGCGTGGCCGGCACCGCGGGCACCAAGGTGGTCCCCGACCTCGCCACCGACACCGGCGAGCCCAGCCAGAACGCCACGGTGTGGACATACCACCTCAAGCCCGGCCTGACGTACGCGGACGGGACCGCGATCACCTCCGCGGACATCAAGTACGCCGTGGAGCGCTCCTTCTCCTCCCAGCTTGCCGGCGGCCCGCCGTACCTGCGCGACTGGCTGGTCGGCGGGGCGACCTACCAGGGGCCCTACAACGGCGGCGGCGAGCTGGCCTCGGTCAGCACGCCCGACCCCGCCACGATCGTGTTCCATCTGCGCAAGCCCGAGGGCGACTTCCCCTACCTGGCCGCCGAGACCCAGTTCGCGCCGGTCCCCAAGGCCAAGGACACCGGGAAGAACTACAACTCCGCGCCGGTCTCCTCCGGCCCGTACACCATCGCGAGCTACACCCAGGGGCAGTCGCTCGACCTGGTCCGCAATCCGCACTGGTCGCGCACCAGTGACAGCCAGCGGCTGGCCTGCCCCGACAAGATCGACATCAGTCTCGGCCTCTCCCCCGCCGTGATCAACCAGCGGCTGAGCGCCTCGGTCGGCCACGACGCGGACGCCATCAGCACCGACACCACCCTCGACCCGGCCACCCTGGCCAAGATCGCCGCCAACCCCGCGTTGAAGAAGCGCACCGTCAGCGGCACCTTCGCCCAGGCCAACTACCTGGCCTTCAACCTGACCAAGAAGCCCTTCGACAACCTGCTGGTCCGCGAGGCCTTCTCCTACGCGGTGGACCGCACCGCCGTGGTCAACGCCGAGGGCGGCACCCAGCTGGCCACCCCGGCCACCGCCTACACCCCGACCAGCCTCGTCGCCGCCTACCACCCCTACGACTACTTCCCGGCGGGCGCGACCGGGAACCCGGCCAAGGCCAAGCAGCTGCTCGCCCAGGCCGGCTACCCCGACGGGCTGACCGTGTCGCTGGCCTACAACAACAGCGACCCGGCCGCCGCCACCGCCCTGCAGCAGGCCTACGCCAAGGCCGGGATCACCCTCAAGCTCGACGCCATCGACGCCTCCAGCTTCGACGACAAGGTCACCAACACCACCACCCAGCCCGCCCTCACCCTGTTCGGCTGGGGAGCGGACTGGCCCAGCGGCGGCCCCTTCCTCACCCCGATCTTCGACGGCCGCGAGATCGTCAAGGGCGGCGGCAACTTCAACCTCGCGCAGTACAACGACGCCTCGGTGAACGCCGAGATCGACCGGATCAACCAGATCACCGACTACGCCACCGCCCAGAAGGCGTGGGGCGACCTGGACGCGCGGCTCGGCAAGCTCGCGCTGACCGTCCCGCTCTACACCGGCATCGACCAGGTCCTGTACGGCTCCAACGTCAAGAACGCCTACGTCGACGAATGGCGCGGCTGGTACGACATCGCCTCCGTCTCGGTCAAGTGAGCACCGGTCAGATGACGCTCGCCAGTACCGAATCCGGCGCCGAACCCGGCGCGGAGTCCGATCCCGGCGCCGCTGCCGCCGCCCTGCCGAGCTCCGGCTCGGCGGGCGGCGGCCCCGCCGTGCTGCGCCGGCTCTGGTCCCGGCCGGGCGCGCGGACCGCCCTGATCGCCGTCGCCCTGCTCGTCCTGGTCACCCTGACCGCGCCGCTGCTGACCCGGCTGGAGGGCCAGGACCCCGACACCTTCCACGACACCCTGCTCAACTCCGCCACCGGCGGCAGCCCGCTGGGCCACTTCGGCGGCATCAGCGGCCGGCACTGGCTCGGCGTCGAACCCACCACCGGCCGCGACCTGTTCGCCCGGCTGGTCTACGGCGCACGGATCTCGCTGTCCGTCGCGGCCGGGGCCACCCTCGGCCAACTGCTGCTCGGCCTGCTGGTGGGCCTCACCGCCGGACTCTCCGGGCGCCGGGTGGACGCCCTGCTCAGCAGGCTCACCGATCTGACGCTGTCCTTCCCCGGGCTGTTCTTCTCGATCGCCCTGCTCGCGGTCGTCCCGGCCTCCTTTCCGCGCCCGCTGCTGCTGTGCCTGATCCTGGCCGGTTTCGGCTGGGCCGCCACGGCCCGGATCGTCCGGGCCGAGACGATGGTGCTGCGCGAGCGCGACTACGTGTCCGCCGCGCTGCTCACCGGCGCCAGCACCTGGCGGATCGCCCGCCGGGAGATCCTGCCCGGCCTGGTCCCGCCGGTGGTGACGTACACCGCGCTCGCGCTGCCGGGGAACATGGTCGCCGAGGCCGGACTGTCCTTCCTCGGACTGGGCGTCAAACCGCCCACCCCGTCCTGGGGGCAGATGCTCTCCGGCGCCACCACCTGGTTCCAGGTCGACCCGACCTATGTGCTGATCCCGGCGCTCACCCTGCTGCTCTGCGTGTTCGCCTTCACCGCGCTGGGCGAGTCGCTCCGGGTCGCGCTCGACCCCAAGGCGACGACGACCACCGGAAGGACGGCCGGACGATGACCCGCTTCCTGCTGCGCCGGCTGCTGGGCGCGGCCGGGGTGCTGCTCGCCCTGGCCGCCGTGATCTATGCGATCTTCTACCTGATGCCGGGCGACCCCGCAGTACTGGCCTGCGGCAAGGGCTGCACTGCGCCCCAACTCGCCGCGGTCCGCCACTCCCTGGGCACCGACCGGCCCGTCCCCCAGCAGTTCTGGACGTTCCTGTCGACCCTGGTGGCCGGCCACCGCTACAGCACCGGGCCGACCACGGTCTGGTGCTCGGCGCCCTGCCTCGGCTACTCCTTCCAGAGCGCCGCGCCGGTCACCGGCATGCTGCTCGACCGCCTCCCGGTGGACGTCTCGCTGACCCTGGGCGCGGCCGTGATGTGGCTGGCCCTGGGCATCGGCGCCGGGCTGTACTCGGCCCGGCGGCCCGGTACGCTCCGGGACCGGATCACCAGCTTCGTGGTGCTCGCCCTGGGCTCCACCCCGGTGTTCATCCTGGCGCTGTTCCTGCTGCTGGCCGCCTGTGTGTGGCTGCAGGTGCTGCCCTTCCCCAGCTATGTGCCGTTCACCGAGAACCCGGCCCTGTGGGCGCAGAACCTGCTGCTGCCGTGGCTGGCGATCGCCCTGGTCTCCGCCGCCGGCTACGCCAGGCTCACCCGCGCGGGCGTCCTGGAGGCGCTCAGCCTCGACCACATCCGCACCCTGCGCGCCTACGGCTGGAGCGAGCGCCGGATCGTCACCCGGCACGCCGTCCGCGGGGCGCTGCCGACGCTGGCGACCGTGGCCGCGATGGACATCGGCGCGCTGCTCGCCGGGGCGGTGTTCACCGAGACCATGTTCGGCCTGCCGGGCCTTGGCAAGCTCACCGTGGACTCGGCCTCCTCGCTGGACCTGCCCGTGGTCTGCGGGGTCACCCTGCTCGCGGGAGTCCTGGTCATCGCCGCCAATACCGCCGCCGACCTGCTGTATGCGGCGCTCGACCCGAGAGTCAGAATCTGATGAGCACACCCGTTCCGCAGCCCGTTCTGCAGGTCGAGAACCTCCGGATCCAGTTCCCCGGTCCCGGGGGCTCCTTCGAGCAGGGAGCCGTCACCGCGCTGGAGGGACTGAACTTCGAGCTGTCCGCAGGCCAAGTGCTTGGCCTGGTGGGCGAGTCCGGTTCGGGCAAGTCCGCCGCCGCGCTGGCCCTGCTCGGTCTGCACCGCGGCACCGGCGCCCGGGTCGGCGGAGCCGTCCGGCTGCACCGGGACGGGGCACCGGTGACCGACATCAACACCGTGGACAACGCGCAGTTGCGCAAGCTGCGCGGCCCCGAACTGGCCATGGTCTTCCAGGAGCCGCTGACCAGCCTCGATCCCTACCGCACGGTCGGCGCGCAGATCGCCGCCGTCCACCGGTTGCACCACGGCAGCAGCCGCGCGGTCGCCCGGGAGCGCACGGCCGAGGCGCTCGACCGGGTCGGCATCGATCCGGCCACCCGCTACGGTGCCTATCCGCACCAGTTCTCCGGCGGCATGCGGCAGCGGGCCCTGATCGCGATGGCCCTGGTGCTGCGCCCCCGGGTACTGGTCGCCGACGAGCCGACCACCGCGCTGGACGTCACCGTCCAGGCCCAGATCCTGGACCTGCTGGACGAGTTGCGTGCGGAGACCGGCATGGGCCTGGTGCTGATCAGCCATGACCTGGGCGTGGTCGCGGGCATCGCCGACGAGGTGCTGGTGCTGCGGCGCGGCGAGGCCGTCGAACACGGGCCGGTGGGACGGGTACTGGCCACGCCGACGCACGACTACACCCGCCGGCTCCTCGCCGCCGTCCCGAGGATCGACGCTCCGCTGACACCGGCTCAGATCCCGTCTGTGGAAGCGGACCCGGTGGACGACGTGCTGCTGCGGACCGAGAAACTGACGGTCCGTTATCCCCGCGGCGCGTCCCGTTCGGCCTCGATCCACGCGCTGGACCAGGTCGATCTGGAGATCCGGCGCGGTGAGTCGCTCGGCATCGTCGGGGAGAGCGGCAGCGGCAAGACCACGCTCGGACGCGCCCTGGTCCGGCTGCTCGACCCGACCGAGGGCCGGGTGCTCTACCGGGGGCAGGACATCGGCGCCTGGCACGGTCAGCAGCTGCGCCGGTCCCGGCGCGACCTGCAGATGGTGTTCCAGGATCCCGCCTCCTCCCTCAACCCCCGTCGCAGCATCGGTGATTCGGTCGCCGAACCGCTGCGGGTCACCGGGGTCAGGGACTCCCGGCAGCTCAGGTCCAGGGCCGGCGGGCTGCTGGAGCGGGTCGGACTCGGGGCCGAGCTCTACGACCGCTATCCGCACCAACTGTCCGGCGGCCAGCGGCAGCGGGCCGCCATCGCCCGGGCGCTGATCCTCGAACCGCAGCTGGTCGTCTGCGACGAACCGGTGTCGGCCCTTGACGTCACCACCCAGGCACAGGTGGTGGCCCTGCTCGCGGAACTGCGCGCGGACTTCGACCTGACCCTGGTCTTCATCGCCCACGACCTCGCCGTGGTGCGGCAGGTCAGCGACCGGATCGCGGTGATGCGGCGGGGCGAGATCGTGGAGACCCTGACCGCCGCGTCCCTGGCCGAGGCCGCCCACCCCTACACCCGCTCGCTGCTCGACGCCGTGCCGATCCCCGACCCGGTGGCCGCGCGCGAACAGCGGAGGGCCAGGATCCCGGCGGCCTGAGGCATGGACCGGGTCGGACGGGCGGAGCGGCTCACCAGCTCTCCGCGTCGGCGGCGGCGGGGTTCGCGGTGCCCCGCACGGTGGACGCCGCGAGCGGGAACAGCAGCACGGACAGCATCCCGGCCCCCACCAGCGCGGCGGCGCCCGCGTCGCTCAGGCTTCCGGCCTGGGTCTCGATGGTGGTGATCGCCACGATCAGCGGCAGCCCGGTCGCGGCATAGAGGCCCAGTCCGACCCGGTCCCGGCGCGGAAGCGGCCCAGGGGCGGTGAGCGCGGCGGCCGTGCCGCGCAGCAGGAGCATCAGCAGCAGGAAGAGCGGCAGCAGGAGCAGCGCGGTGCCGCCGTCGAGCAGTGCGTCGAGGTCGAAGTTCAGTCCGCTGACGACGAAGAACACCGGCACCAGGTAGCCGAAGCCCAGGCCCTCGAGTTTGGCGTCGATCCACTGCGCCTGGCTCTCGGGGACCTCGCGCAGCAGCAGCCGGCAGACCACCCCGGCCGCGAACGCCCCCAGCAGGATGTCCAGTTGCAGCAGATAGGCCAGGGCCACCATCAGCGAGAGCACCGTGACCACCAGCCGGACGGCGAACTGTCCGCTGGTGCGCAGCGTCGCCTCGATCAGCCGGCCCAGGACCGGGTTCCGCGGGCGCCGGGCCCACCGCAGCGCGCCCAGGGTCAGCACCCCGAAGAAGGCCAGGACCAGGGCCGATTTCACCGAGGAGCGCTCGGTGGGGAGCAGCGAGATCGCCACGATCGGGGCGAACTCGCCGACCGCGCCGGTGGCGGTGACCAGCGCGCCGAAGCGGGTGCCCAGTTCCCCCGAGTCGCGCAGCACGGGGAGGACGGTGCCCAGGGCGGTGGTGGTCAGCGCGACCCCGACGAACGGGCTGGTGGTGATGGAGTCCGGCAGCAGGGCGGCCACCGCGACGGCCGCCAGCAGCGACACGCCCCAGGCGATCCCGGCCCGGCGCAGCGGCCCGCCGCTGAGGTCGGCGAAGTTGATCTCGAATCCGGCCAGGAAGATCAGCATGGCCAGGCCGAACTGCGACAGCGTCTGCAGAAAGCTTGAGTTCGGGTCGACCCAGTGCAGGACGGAGGGCCCGATCAGCACGCCCAGGGCGATCTCGAAGACCACGGTGGGCACATCGATCCAGCGCCGGGCCTGGTAGGCGAGCACCGGCGCGAGCAGCGCGGCGGTCGGCACAAGGATGAGGGCGGAAGCCTTGATTTCAGACGGATCGGACATATCGTCAGCGTGTCAGCCGACAGTCGCGCCGAACGGGATCCCACGCCGGGGCCGCCCCGGATCACCGCAGGCCGCAGCAGGTCACGGCGTGGCGGCACGGGCGAGCGTGGCGACCAGGTCGCGCAGTTGTCGCTGGAGGTCCGGCCCGTCGGCTCCGTAGCCGGTCATCAGCAGATGGTGGGTGGTGCCGATCAGCGCCAGGGCGAGGGAGCCGGTGTCCGCCGTGGCAGCGACACGGCCGAGCCGCTGTTCGGCGTCCAGGTAGCGGGTGACCGTGTCCTGGATGCTGCCGAATCCCGGGGCTCCGCCCTGCAGCGCCCGACGGATCCTCAGCGAGGCGCCCGGCCTGGTCAGCGCCACACCGGCGATGGTGGGGCTGGTGGACGTCAGCAGGGTGAGGGCGACCGCCAGCAGGTTGTCGGCGACGGTGTCCTGACCCGCCCGCGCGGAAAGCTGCTCGGCCTGCCGCGCCGCGCGCGCGAAGCGGTCCAGGACCAGATCGGCGACGAACTCGTCCAGCCCGGCGAAGTGGGCGTGCAGCAGCCCTTTGGCGCAGTCCGCCTCGGCGGTGACCGCCCTGCTGGTCAAGGCGCCGGGACCGTCGCGGTCCAGGACCCGCTCCGCGGCGGCGAACAGTCGCTCACGGACGTCGGGGGTGGCCACTCCACGCGGTGACATGGTGCCTCTTTCGCTTGCTCTTGCCAGTATGGGCACCCGCCCATACTGTTTGGGCATACGCCCATACTAGACCGGGCAAGGACTCGCTCCGCGCAGGAGGCACCGCATGGGACAGATCGTCAACACCGAACAGGCGCAGGCATGGAACGGTTACGAGGGCATCCAGTGGGCGCGCAGCCAGAGCCGCTGGGACGCGGTGAACGAGGGCTTCAACGCTCCGCTCCTGGGGGCTGCCGCGATCGGGGCGGACGCCACCGTCCTCGACGTCGGCTGCGGGGCGGGACGCACGACCAGGCTGGCCGCACGCCAGGCCGTCCACGGCCGCGTCCTGGGCCTGGATCTGTCACTGCCGATGCTGGAACGCGCCCGGGCGACCACTCGCCAGGAGGGCATCCGCAATGTCGCCTTCGAGCACGGGGACGCCCAGGTCCACCCCCTCGCACCCGGCGCCTTCGACACCGTGATCAGCCGCTTCGGGGTGATGTTCTTCGCCGACCCGGTCGCCGCCTTCGGCAACCTCGCACGCGCGCTGCGCCCCGGCGGCCGGATGGCGTTCATCTGCGGGGCCGATGCCGAACGCAACCAGTGGATCGAGGTGCTGGCGGTACTGCGGCCCTTTCTGCCGGCCAATGACTTCGGCGCCCCTGGCAGCGCCGGCATGTTCTCGCTGGCCGACCCCGGCCGCATCCATGACGTCCTGTCAGCCGCCGGCCTGGCCGCCGTCTCGGTGGAACGCGTGGAGGCCGAGGGCACTTGGGGGCAGGACGCGGACGACGCGGCGGCCTTCATGCTCGACACCGGCCCCGGACACCATCTGGCGGCCACGCTCGAACCGGCCACCCTGGACCGCGCCCGCCGGGCGCTCACCGAGGCCCTGCACGACCACGAGGTGCCGCAGCAGGAGGGCGGCCACACGGTCCGCCTTCGCGGCACCGGCTGGCTGGTCACCGCCGACCGCCCCGGCTGAGGCGGGAGCTGCGGCCCTGCCAGACCTCCCCAGGCGAGGCAGGGCCGCACGCGTCCGGCATCTACCTCGAACTGCCGGAAGCGGTAGGCAGTTTCGCACACGCCTCTGCTCGGCGTCTTGGCGTATCGGCGTCAAAGGACTGGTCAGTCGCCTTGCAGCGGGCCGCGCTGCCGCGGCAGCCAGGCCCGCTCGCGGCCGACGTCCTGGTCCGCGAAGGGGTCGGGGCCCGGCTCCGGATCGGGCCGGGTGAGGTCGGCGCCCAGTCCCAGGCATTCAAGGACCCGCCGGTGCAGGGGAGAGGGTGCCAGCACATGCACCGCGACGCCGTGGTCCCGACCGCGTCGGCGGGTGTCGCTGATCAGATGGGCGGTCTCGGTCCCCAGGAAGGTGGTCCCGCTGAGGTCGAACACGATCTCCCGTAACCGCGGGAGGGGCTCCCACAGTTGTGTCCGCGCTGCCGCGCGGACGTCCTCGATGTTGGTGATGTCGACTTCCGCCGGCAGCGCGACGACGGCGCGGCCCGCGATGGTGTGAATGCGCAAGGACACGGGTCCTCGCCTCCCATGGCAGTCGAAAGCCAGGGGTCCGGGCGGACTCCGGCCTTGTCACTACCACCCTGTCCCGACCTGCCGCGGCAATGCCCGCCGAGCGGCAATATCCCCCGAGAGGATGAACCGGTTGCGCGCGGAACACCCGCGCGCCGCGCGGACGTGCCTACACCCACCCCCCCGGGGGGCCTACGCTGCTCCGACGCCGGTCAGCAGCGTATGGACGCGCTGCCAGGCGTCGGCCGCCGCGGCCGGATCGGTGTTGAGGAAGCCGTGACCGGCCCCGGGATACACCACGACCTCGTGGTCGACGCCGGCCTCGCGCAGCGCGTCGGCGATCTCGCTCCGGTGGCCGGGCGGGACGACCTGGTCGTCCTCGCCGACCAGGAAGAGCACCTTCCCGGTGATGGACGGGGTCAGCGACAGGGTCGGCTGGGGTCGGCCCAGCGGAATGTCGGTCGTCGGCAGCCAGCCGCCGTAGAGGACGGCCACGGCGGCGAGGTCGAAGGCGGTGGCCGCGAGGTAGGCGATATGACCGCCCAGGCTCAGCCCGACCATGCTGACGGGTTCGCTGCCCGAGGCCCGCAGGTGGTCGATGCAGGCGCCGACGTCCTGGAGCACGGTGGTCCGTGTCATCAGCCCCAGGAGTTCGAAGCCCCGCTCCCGGCCCGCCGGGTCCCTGGCCAGTTCCTCGCCGGGCGCGGTCCGGTGGTGCAGGTCCGGTGCGAGCGCCACGAAGCCGAGCCCGGCCAGCCGGTCGCAGACGTCACGGACGGCGGCGTCAACGCCGAACAGCTCCATGCCCACCACCACGCCCGGAAACGGCCCGGGGTCGGCGGGACGGGCGAGATACGCCCCCATCGGCGGCCCCTCCCCCACCCGGACGTCAACGTGTTCGACCTGGATCGCATACGGCCCGGTGGCGCTCTGTGTGGTCATGGCGCCAAGGTAGCCGCGTCCTAAACTGGTAACCACAGCATGCTGTTCCTAGTCACAGGAGTACCAGGATGACCCGGCCCGCGGTCCCGGCACGGGAGTTGGGAGACCTGCTGCGTGCGCGGCGCGAACGGCTGCAGCCCGCCGACGTCGGCCTGCCGCCAGGTGTCCGGCGCCGGACCCGGGGCCTGCGCCGCGAGGAGGTGGCCCAGCTCGCGGCCATCTCCTCGACCTACTACACCGTCCTGGAACAGGGCCGCGACGTGCGCCCCTCCCGCCAGGTGCTCGACGCGCTGGCGACCGCGCTGCGGCTCGACAGCACCGAACGCACCCACATCCACGAGCTCATCCACGGCGCGCCGTCGGCGGCGGGCCGGGCCGCCGCCGAGTCGCTCCCGCCCGCGGTCCTCGCGCTCGTCGACCGGCTCGACCCGTCTCCGGCCTATGTCACCGGTCGCCGCTGGGACGTGCTGGCCTCCAACCGCGCGGCCCGGGCCCTGTGGACCGACTGGCCCGCCCGACCGGCCCAGGACCGCAATATGCTCTGGTGGACGTTCGCCGACCCCGAGGCCCGGGAGATCCTGGTCGACTGGCCGGCCGAGGCGTCCGCGCTGCTCGGCCGGTTCCGCACGGCCGCGGCCCGCCACCCGGGCGACCCCGGCTTCGCCGAGCTGCTGGAACGGCTGCACGCGGTGAGCCCCGAGGTGCGGGACTGGTGGCCCCGACACACCGTCACCCCGCTGAGCTCCGGCAGCAAACGGCTGCGCCATCCTGTGCTGGGAGAACTCGAACTCCAGCACCTCGTGCTTCAACTCGCCGACGATCCCGAACAGAAGCTCGTCACCTTCACAGCAGCCGAAGCGGACCAGGACCGAATCACCGCACTGCTGGGATGACCACCACCGAGGAGACACCATGCCGTTCGCCGACGAGCTGATCGGCGACCACGCCGCGAAGGCGCTGGTCACCGCGATCCGGGCGGCGGCGCCCGGCACGCCGCTGCCGACCCTGCGCGCCGCTGCGAAGGACCTGACCGGACGCGCGCTGCGGGAGCGCAGCGACCTGCTGCGCGACGCGCTGCTCGCGGACCTCCCCGGCGACTACGCCGCCTTCGCCGGGACGATCCGGGCCGCGCAGCAGGGGTCGCCGCCGTTCGAGGGCTGGCTGATCTGGCCGGTCACCAGCGCCGTCGCCACCCGAGCGATCACCGACGGGAGCAGCGGGGCCTTCGACGACGCGGTCCGGCTGCTGGCCGAGCTCACCCCCCGACTCACCTCCGAGTTCGCCCTCCGGGTGCTGCTGGACCACGACCTGGACCGGACCCTGGCCATCGTCCGGACCTGGACCGGCTCGCCCGACGAGCACGTACGGCGGCTGGCCTCCGAGGGGACCCGGCCGTTCCTGCCGTGGGCCCGGCGGGTCCCCGCCCTGCTGGCCCGGCCGGAGGAGACCCTGCCGGTCATCAACGCCCTCTACCGCGACGAGAGCGAGTACGTCCGCCGTTCCGTCGCCAACCACCTCAACGACCTGAGCCGGCAGCAGCCGGAGCTGACCGTGCGCACCGCCGCCGCCTGGCTCGCCGCCCCGGACCAGAACACACCGTGGCTGGTCCGGCACGGGCTGCGGACGCTGATCAAGAAGGGCCACCCCGGGGCGCTCGGCCTGATGGGCTTCGCGCCCGCCACCGTCGAGGTCACCGGCCCGGCACTGGCCGCCGCCGAGGTCCCGTTCGGCGGCGAGCTGGCCTTCACCGCCACCGTCGTCAACACCGGGACCGCACCAGCCACCCTGGCGATCGACTACATCGTGCACCATCGGAAGGCGACCGGTAAGCAGAGCGGCAAGACCTTCAAACTCACCACCGCCACCCTCGCGCCCGGGCGGAAGCTGGAGCTGTCCCGCAGGCACTCGTTCCGCGAGATCACCACCCGGCGCTACCACCCCGGCGTGCACGCCGTGGAACTCCAGGTCAACGGTGTGCAGCACGGCCGCACCGACTTCACCCTGCTGCCGCCGACCGGCTGAGGTGAACCCCCTGACCGGCGCTGACGCTGCTGCTGTCACCGTTGCCTCGGGAAATGGAGGAGAAGACGGTGGACAGCAGTCCCAGCAGCAGGAACAGCAGCACCAGGGCCTTGGCGGCACCGGAGAGGATCAGCGGACGGCTGGCCGACCGCGGCGGCACCAGTGAGGGCACCGGGTCGCCGAACAGGTGCTTGGGGTAGGCCGGAGTCAGCAGAACGACATAGGCGCTCAGCCGCATCGCATAGCGGGTGACCGCGGCGGTGGCCTCGAACAACGGCACCGGCAGGCGGCCCAGGACCAGCGCCACCAGCCAGATGACGATGCTGATCGCATACCAGCCCGTGGTGACCAGGCTCTCCACGATGGCGGCGGGGATCAGCAGGATGATCCGGAACAGCACCGCCAACCGGTTCAGTTCGGTCGGGTGCAGTTCGACCTGCACCGGGTGGTCCGGGGCGCTGAATCCGAACGGCGGGTAGCGGTCCACCAGCAGCATCCCGTAGGCGTACACCCGGGTCTGGTAGACCAGGCAGCCGCCCAGGAACCAGGCGATCGGCCCCGGCAGCCGGCCCAGGACCAGGGCCGCGAACCACCCCAGCACCATCACCAGGAAGCCGGCGATCCCCAGGAACACCAGGACGATGTACTGCGGGACCAGCAGCAGCCACCGCAGCAGGACGGTCCAGCGCCGCTGCTCGCCCGGCTCCGGCAGATCCAGCTCGGGAAGCACCTCTCCCGTCGTCGGGAACACCGGTGGGGACACTGCCCATGTCTCGCGCGCCATGCTCGGCTCCTGTCGTCCTGGTGCGGTGCGGCCGTTCCCGTCGTGCCCTTGGCCCCATGGTCGGTCCGGGCGGCCGGGCACGCCCCTGGCATGGGCCGGACAGGGCATCGGGCTCCGCCGAACGGGGTGACCGCGGCAGCGTCCGCCACACGATCGGCCCACCCCGGCGCACGATCGGCCCACCTCCGCACCTGCTGACCGCGCGTCAGCAGACGTCCCGTGAGCTGCGCGGACGTACGGGATCTGACGGCCGGTCGGGTGACGGGGCGTCGGCCGACACCCCGGTTCCCGTGGTGCGGCCGGCATCCGACTGCGGTCTGGTGGGTGGAGTGGGCCACTGGTCCCAGGTTCCGGGCCCCGAGACCCGGGGCCGAGGATGCGCCTGCCGTTGATCCGTCCTCCCTGGAAAGGCTGTTCCATGCGTACTGCGCGTACCCTCGCCGCCGTCGGTCTTACCGCTGCCGCGATAGCCCTGCCCTCGTCGGCCGCCTTCGCGGCCGGGAACCAGAACCAGATCGAGACCTCGCCCTCGACCGTGGCCCCCGGCGGAACGGTCACCCTGAGCACCGCGGTGACCTCGTGCCCGAAGGACAGCACGCTCAAGGTGACCGAGCAGAACAACGGCTGGGCCGCGACGCTGACCAAGGGCACCATGTCCCTGGTCGGAACACTGCAGGTGCCCGCGAGCGCCAAGCCCGGCGCCTACACCATGGTCGGCAGCTGCCCCACCGGCGGCCTGATCATCGCGGGTGGGTTCACCGTCTCCGGCGGCACCCCGGTCGGACCGGTCGGGACCGGCATGGGCGGCAGCATCGGCCCCGACACCGCCGAGCTGGCCGGCGGCGCCGGCCTGGCCGCCGCGGCCCTCGTGGGCGCGGTCGCGCTCAAGCGCCGCCGCACCGGCGGCGACGTCTGATCGCCAACTGACCGTGCGTCATGCATGCGCCGTGGGACGCAACGCGGCTCGGGGTGGGCACCGGCCCTGGCGCACCTCGCGCAGGCCGGCACCCACCCCGTCGTCCCGTCGTGCCGTCATCCCCCGATCAGCCGGCCGGCACCAGCACGATCGCGTTGACCTGGGGCTGGTTCGCACCGTCCCGGGTGAAGTCGAACGTCACCGTGCCCGAGGCGTCGACGGTGACCGGGAAGTCCCGCTCCACCCCGAACGCCTCCTGGCCGTCCGCACCGGCATTGATGGCCGTGCCGATGATATCGAAATTCGTCAACACCTTCGTACCGTTCACCGCCACATCGAACTCACGCTGACCCGCATGCGTGAAATACCAGTCCATGAAATACAACCGCGCCTGATACGACACCCCCGGCGTCAGACCAGGAACCACATAGTGCGACTCACCCACCCGCGACGTATTCCACACCGACGCCGCAATGGGATGCGCAACCGTCGGCCCCCAGTTCGGGAAAGTCGCCGCCCCACCCGGCAACGAATCCGCACTACCCCCACTGCCGTACGCATCCGCCACAAACCCACCGCCCCCGGCACCACCCAGATCGATCGACACCCCATTGCTGTTGGCGGGCACCAGCACGATGGCGTTGACCTGGGGCTGGTCGGCCCCGTCCCGGGTGAAGTCGAAGGTGGCCGTGCCCGAGGCGTCGACGGTGACTGGGAAGTCCCGCTCCACCCCGAACGCCTCCTGGCCGTCCGCACCGGCATTGATGGCCGTGCCGATGATATCGAAATTCGTCAGCACCTTCGTACCGTTCACCGCCACATCGAACTCACGCTGACCCGCATGCGTGAAATACCAGTCCATGAAATACAACCGCGCCTGATACGACACCCCCGGAGTCAGACCAGGAACCGCATAGTGCGACTCACCCACCCGCGACGTATTCCACACCGACGCCGCAATAGGATGCGCAACCGTCGGCCCCCAGTTCGGGAAAGTCGCCGCCCCACCCGGCAACGAATCCGCACTACCCCCACTGCCGTACGCATCCGCCACAAAGCCGCCGCCCCCGGCACCACCCAGGTCGATCGACACCCCGCTCGCAGTGTCCGCGTGGGCGGGCAGGGCGTTCACCAGGCCGTTGAGCAGAACGCCCAGGATCAGGGCCAGGACGGCCAGCAGAGCGAGGTGTGCGCGGCCTGCGGCCGGATGCGCAGCGAAACGTTTGCTCATGGATGCTCCTCATGTCTTCAGACGGGTGGGTGTGACGAAAGAAGCCTTGGAGAGCGCTCTCCGAGCCGTTTCCAGTGTTGCCTCCCAGCAGACGGACCGTCAAGAGTGCCGCATAACGCGCAAAGCGCCGAAGCCCTTGCCCGCTACGCCCCGGTGCGGACGTGCTGGGCGAGGAAGAGGGCCGCGCGATCCAGCGCCTCGTCGGCCTCGTCGAGCACGCCGGTGAACGACTGGAACACATGGGGCACGTCCGCGGTGATGTCGAGGATCACATCCACGCCGGCATCCCTCGCGCGCACCGCCAGGCGGGTGGAGTCGTCCAGCAGCACCTCATTGGCGCCCGCCTGCAGCAGCATCGGCGGGAAGCCGGTCAGGTCGGCGAGGACCGCCGGGCTGATCAGGTGGTGTCGCGGGTCGCGCCCCGCGAGGTACAGGTCCTTGGTGTGCTCCAGCTCCTCGCGCGTGAAGATCGGATCGATGCCGGCCTTGGTGTCCATGCTCGCTCCCGTCCGGGTGGCGTCGAGTCCGGCCGAGAACGCCAGGATCGCGGCGGGCAGCGGGAGGCCCGCCTCACGGGCGGCAAGGCAGGTGGTGACGGTGAGGCCGCCGCCGGCCGAGTCCCCGGCGAACACGACGGTCGAGGGGTCCTCGCCGCTGTCGAGTAGTGCGCGGTAGGCGCGCAGCGCGTCGTCGATCGCGGCCGGGAACGGGTGCTCGGGGGCGAGTCGGTAGTCCAGCGACAGGGCCCTGAAGCCGGTCCTGGCCACCAGGCTCCCGGTCAGCGACAGTGCGGTCTCGGGCGAACCGAACACAAAGGAGCCGCCGTGGAAGTACAGGATGGTGCCCGTGCGCGGGTTGGCGACCGGCTCGACGAGCAGCGCCGGACGGTCACCGAGCGTCACCGCTGTGGTGCGAATGCCGTCCGGGACGATCATCTCGGCCATGATCGCCCTGAACCCGGCCCGGATCTCCTCGACCGACTGCGGCTCCGCGGGACGGGGCTGCCGCAGCATGGCGTCGACGGCCGCGCGTTGTTCCTTGCTCATGGTGCTGCCTCCAGAAGTAGATTCCGCTACAGTATCTTCCATGGCATATAAGTCAACCGGCGGCCCGATCGACCTGCCGAGCCTCTTCTCCGACCTCGTCCGATGCGAGACGCGGCTCTACAACGCCCTCAACGACCGGCTCCGCGAGCGGCACGGGATCGTCACGTCCCAGTTCGAGTTCCTGAGCTACCTCCGTGACCGTCCCGGGGCGCGGGTGGCCGATGTCGCCGCCGAGTTCGCCATCGGGATCGGGGCGACCAGCAAGAGTGTCGACCGTCTGGAGAAGCTGGGGTGGGTGGTCCGGCAACCGAACCCCTCGGACCGCCGGTCGTCGTTGCTGGCCCTGACCGACGACGGCCTGACCCTGGTCGACGCGGCGGCGGAGACCTTCGCCGAGCACTTGGCCGAACTGCTCGGAGGCATGGTCGGAGACGTGCCCGGGGCGTCCCGCATGTCGGCCGTCGCCCAAGTCCTCGCGGAGCTCCGCCGCGCGCTGGAACGCGACCAGATCGGCATGCCCACCGGCTGAGTGAGCGGTCCGTACTCCCGGGTCAGCGACTGCCGCTGCCGCTGCGGCGGGCCTGCCAGAGCTGGACCACCAGCGGCAGCAGCGAGACCGCGACCACCGCGGCGACGATCGGCAGCAGGTAGCGCTCGACCCCGGGTACCGAGGCGCCCAGCACGTAGCCGGCCAGCACCAGCCCCTGCGACCAGACCAGCGAACCCACCGTCTGCCACAGCGTGAAGGTCCGCACGGGCACCTCCAGCGCGCCGGCCAGCGGGCTGACCACCGTGCGCGCCATCGGCACGAACCGGCTCAGCACGATCGCCCGGCGCACCCCGTACCGGGTCAGCAGTTCCTCGGAGCGCGCCACCCACCGCTTCACCTGCCGGTTCCCCCCGCGCGACAGCAGCGCGCGACCGCTGTGCCGTCCGATCCAGAAGCCCAACTGCGCACCGGCCACCGCGCCGACGGCCGCACACAGCAGCACCTGCCAGAGCACCAGATGCGGACCGCTCCGCTGTCCCGTGCCACAGAGGACCCCGGCCGGGAACAGCAGCGTGTCCCCGGGCAGGAAGAAGCCGACGACCAGCAGCCCCGACTCGGCGAACAGCACGATCAGCACGCCGAGCGCACCGAAGGCCGCCAGCACGGACGTGCCGTTCACCATCGGTCCCGAGGCCGTGACCATGCTCAGAACGTCCATGGCCAACGGCTGCATCGGGCGCATTCCTGTCCTCGGTCGACACCACGGAGTGGCTGGGGCGCGCACCCGTCTCGAACGCCCCAGCCTTTCACTCGCCGCACACCGTCACCACCACTCACACTACCCAGGTCCTGCTCTGACTGATCGTCGCAACAACAGCCCGGGCGCTGTGCTTCCCCGCTTGCGGGCTCAGGGGGTGACGATGGCGAAGTTCGGGTCGAAGGTGTCCAGCAGGCCGGCATAGGTCTGCAGGATGCCCTCGTCGCCTTCGAGCTTGATCTTTCCGGCCTGGGCGAGCTGTCCCGCGCTCGCGGGCTGCAGCAGTACGCCGGCCAGCGCGGACTTGGGCCCGGTGACGGTGAGCCCGGTGTCGGACGAGGCGCCGGGGCGGGCGTTGAGCACGCCGTGGCCGATCCACATGGTCCAGGTCTGGCCCTGGTCCCGGCCCTGTCCCTGGTCCCGGCCCTGGTCGGTGAAGTGGAAGTCGATGCGCAGGTCGGTGCCGGCGGCCCTGGGGCCGTCGACGTGGACGGCGGCGTAGTCGAAGAGGATGTCGATCGGCATCGCCAGGATGGTGTCGGGGCTGGCGGTGGCGAAGGTCGCGGGCTGGACGCCGGTGCGGAGCTCCTTGGCCGCGGTGAGCAGGATGCCGCGCCACTGCGGGCCCTCGGCCTGGTAGCCCATCTGCTCATAGGCGTCGGCCTGCAGTTCCCGGGCGGCCTGGTGCTCGGGCTGGGCGAAGACCAGGGTGTGCAGGATCTGGGCCGCCCAGCGGTAGTCCCCGGCCTCGAAGGCGCGTCGGCCCTCGGCCAGGACCTGCTCGGCGCCGATCAGGTCGACGAAGCGGCGGGCGGACTCGACCGGCGGGTGCGGGTGCAGCGAGACCGGGTCCCCGTCCCACATGCCCAGTTCCTTGGTGAACACCGCCCGCACATCGTGGTGCAGGGTGCCGTGGTAGCCGCGGTTGAACCACTTGCGGCCCAGCGCCTCCGGCAGCTCGATCTCCTCGGCCGCCTCCAGCGGGGTGTAGCCCTGGTTGGCCAGGCGCAGCGCCTGGTCGTGGACGTACTTGTAGGTGTCGCGCTGGGATTCGAGCAGGGTGACCACGCCGTCGTTGCCCCAGACCGGCCAGGTGTGCGGGCCGTAGTGCACCTGGGCGGCATCGCCCCAGCGCTGCAGGGTCTCGTCCAGGTAGCGGGCGAAGTTGCGGGCGTCGCGGGTACGGGCGCCGCGCAGCGTCTGGATGTTGTGCAGCGAGTGGTTGGCGTTCTCCGCGCAGGTCAGCGCGGCCAGTTGCGGAATCCAGATGTGCATCTCCTCGGGCGCCTCGGTGTCCGGGGCGTAGAGGAACTCGAACTCCAGCCCGGCCAGTTCGCGCCTGGTGCCGGTCTCGGTGATCCCGTCCGTCGGCGAGAGGTAGGAGACGGTGACACCGGGGACGGTGGTGATACCGATGCCGCAGGTGACATGGCCGGTGGCGTCCAGGTCGAGCAGGCTGCCGAAGGCGTAGGACGCGCGGCGGGACATGGCGTTGCCGGCGATCACGTTCTCACCCAGCGCGTACTTGTCGAAGGAGGCGACGGTGCCGGGGGCGATGACCGGCACCTTGCCCGACGCCACGTCAGCCGGGTCGACCACGCCCTTGACGCCGCCGTAGTGGTCGATGTGGGTGTGGGTGTAGATCACGGCGACGACCGGCTTGTCGCTGACATGCTCGCGGATCATGGCCATGCCCTGGGTCGCGGCCTCGACCGAGGCCATGCAGTCGATCACCACGAGCCCGTCCTCGCCCTCGACGACGGTCAGGTTCGCGATGTCGTTGTTGCGCACCTGGTAGAGGCCGTCGACCACCCGGTACAGGCCGCCCTTGCGGATCAGCTGGGACTGCCGCCACAGGCTCGGGTGCACGCTGTCGGGGGCGGGGGCGTCCTCGGCCAGGTAGTCGAACCGGGCCGGGTCGAAGATGACCCGCCCGTCCGTGGCGTACAGCTTGTCCGGGAACGGCGCGAGCAGGTCGCGGTCGGCGTCGGCGAAGTCCTGCCGGTCGTCCATGTCGTACCGGGACACTGCCTCGCGGTTCGCGGCGGCGGTCGCGGCGGTGGCGTCCTTCGGGCTGTAGGACATGGCGGGCCGGCCTCTCTGTCGGTCGCGACCGTCCGTGACCTGCGGCCCCTGCGGCAGCGACGCTCTGCTGTGCCTGCCCTCAGGCTTTCCCGGACCCCCGGGCTCGGCAAGGCGGATCCGCCATTAGGGGCAGGGCTCAGCAGAAGGGGAGACGCCGCGCCCCACCGCCGCCGTGTGTTGGGGGTGTCAGCCCGCCAGGTCCACCGGAGGCAGGTCTCCCAGCTCGGCCTTGGACAGGGCGACCCTGACGCCGCCGCCCTCGTAACTCACGGCGCGGATCGGGATGGCCACCGTCTTCTTCCCCCACAGGTGCCCCTCCTGGAGCAGCACATGGGTGACGCCGTGGTCGCGCGGGTCGATCACCAGGCCCTGGACCCGCCCGATCTCGCCGTCGGTCGCCGCGACCCGCTCGCCCCTGCGGATCTGCACCTCGCCGCTGGGCACCCGGTCGTAGGTCGTGGTGCCCGGGCCCTCCCCGATCGGCACGATGCCGGGCATGCCCATACCGATGGCGCCGGTGCCGGCGCTCGCGCCCAGGCCGAAGTAGGGCCAGACGATCATCTGCTCCGGGGTGTAGCCGAGGCCGTCCTCGGCGCCCGGCAGGAACTCGGTCTCCTCGGCCGCCTCCAGCCGAGCGAACTCGCGGGTCGTGCAGCCCAGGCGAATGCCGCCGCTGCCGCCACTGCCGGAGCCGTCGGAGCCGCCCGTGCCACCCGTGCCACCCGAGTCGTCGACCAGGTCGACCGGGACCAGCCGCTGGATCTCGTGGCCCGGGTCGACCACGAGGTGGGTGAGCCGCCGGGCCACCGGGTCGACGACCACCCGGTCCAGCCTGCCGCACTCGCCGTCCTTGCAGTGGACCTCGGTCCCGATGGCGTACTGCGTCGTCGCTGCTTCGTCACTCATGCCGTCGTCCTTTCCACGCTCACGTCCAAGCGCACGCGCACGCTCACGTCCACGCGCACGGTGTCACGGTGTCCGGACCTGGCGTCTTCCCGGCGGGGGCGGACGGAAACCGGGCTGGCGGTGCGGCCGACCGGGCGGGCATCGCGGCGGCCAAGCACTTCGTCTCCCAACTGCCGCTCCAAACCTTGACGTTGGCCACGCGGGCCCCTACGTTGGGGCCGCCGAGAGAGCGCTCTCTCACCAATGCTTGGGGGTAGGCAATGGAACTTCGCCCGATCACCGGAAGACGCCGCATCGCCGCGCTGGTCACCACCGTCACCGCCGTCGCCGGCGCCATGGTCCTCGCGCTGACACCGGGTACGGCCTCGGCGGTCACCACCTGGCACACCGGCAGCGGCCGGCCCGCGCTGGCCGTCGTCGGCAACCGGCTGTACGTCGCCTGGGCCGGCAGCAGCGGCACCGCCGCGGCCAAGGAGCTGGTCTTCGGCTACTCGACCAACCAGGGTGCCGACATCGTCAAGCTCGACAGCACCGAGCACGTGCCGCAGGACGAGGGCGCGGCCATCGACGGGGACGGCACCGGCGCGTACGTCGCCTGGCCGGCCGGCGACAACGGCGACACCCTGACCGCGTTCTACTACAGCGGCACGGCCAAGACCTGCCGCACCGCGTTCACCGGTGTGACCAGCCCGCATGCGCCCGCCCTGGTCAACGACCGGGCCGGCAACCGCTACCTGGCCTGGACCGACCCGTCCGGGCACGTCAATGTCGGCCGCCTCGACAGCAGCGGCTGCGCGACCACCCACACCCTGGCCCTGACGGACCGCCATACCTTCGCCGACACCTCCCCCGCCGGCCCCGCCCTGATGTTCGACGAGAGCGGCAGCAGCAACCTCGGCGTCGTCATCGCCTGGACCGGCACCGATCCTGCCCACACCCTCGACGTGGCCACCTACAACAGCAACGGCACGCTGACCGCGCGCTCCCACGTCACCTCCCCCGTCGGTGCGACGGACGGCCCCGGGCTCTCCTTTGCCGACAGTGATGTCTACATCGGCTTCCGCGGCACCGACGGCGGTTTCCACCTCGCCTACTCCGAGGGCTGCAACCCCACCTGCTTCAATGACGCGAGCAGCGGAAACCCGCAGGCCAGCGGCGGTATCGGCATGGTCGGCGGCTATCGCGTCGCCAACCTGTGGTCCTACTTCGACGCCACCGGCCACCTGGTCATCAGCCACTTCTGACGCCTGACGCCGGATGCCTGATGCCGGGTCAGCGGGCGTCACCAGTCCCGGGCGGCGATCAGTTCCTCGATGTCGGCCTCCGCGAATCCGTACGCGGAGGCCACGAACCAGAAGTCCTCGGCTATCTCCTCCCGGGCGACGGTCTCGATCTCGCTCCCCGCCGCCTCGAACTCCGCTTCCAGCGCGTTGAATTCCTCCGTCGCCACCTCGGTGAGCGCATAGAGCGCGGCGAGGTCCGCCGGCTGCTCGGCCTCGATCCGCGCGCACAGCCTCAGCAGGATCGCCTTCCCCTTGTCGACGACATGGTCGGGGAAGTACCCGTCCGCGTACAGCAGTCGTAGAAACGCATGCCCTGCCACCTGCTGGTTTGTGATCGACACAGCGATCCCCCCATCCCTTGAAGACCCTGCTGCAATCCTGCACCACACCACTGACAACAGCGGGTGGGGTTTTCCCCACCCCGCTGGCCCCACCCCGCTCCGGGGCGCAGCCCCATGGGAACGGCGGTCGTGGCGCGGAAGAGTAATGCCTCGTCAGCAGCTCTCCCGCGGTCCCGAGAAGGCGAACACGACGATGCCCCTCAGCAAGCGCAGCTCACGCTCCCGTGCCCGCACCCTCACCGTCGCCACGCTCTGCGTGTGCGCCGCGGTGGGTTCGGCGGCGCCGACGCTGGCCGCCGGACAGGTCCACCACGCGGGACTGCAGCGTGGCGCGCTGCTCTCCGCCACCGAGGTGGAGGGTTTGGACGCCGCGGAGGCCACCGCGTACGTCCGAGGCATGGGCTTCGCCGCCCCGGCCGCCCAGCACGGCGTCGACGTCTACCGCGTCACCTACCGGACGATCGGCCCGACCGGCCTGGCCACCATCGCCAGCGGCGTGGTCGCACTCCCCCGCGCCGCGTCCCGCCACGGCCGCCTGCAGGGGCTCCGCACCGTGGAGTACACCCATGGCACCCTCCCCTACCGCGGCGACGCGGCCTCGGTCACCGACGGCCCCGACCGCGCGGTGACGGTGATGTTCGCGGGTGCGGGCTTCGCCGCCGTCGCCCCCGACTACCTCGGGCTGGGGGTCGGCCCCGGGCAGCACCCCTACATGGACATCAACTCCGAGACCACGGCCTCGGTCGACCTGCTCAAGGCCGCGCGGACCTTCGAGGCCGGGAAGCGGGCCACCCTGGACGGCAAGGTCATGGTCACCGGCTTCTCCCAGGGCGGCACCGCCGCGCTGGGCCTGGGCCGGGCCCTGCAGCGCGACGCCGTCCCGGGCCTGCGGCTCGCGGCGCTGGCCCCGGTCAGCGGCCCGTACGACCTCAGCGGCGCCGAACTGCCCGCCGCCTTCGACGGGCGGCTCGCACCGCCGACCGCGACCTTCTACCTCGCCTATGTCCTGACCGCCTGGAACCGGTTGCACCATCTCTACCGCTCGCCCGCCGAGGCGTTCCGCGCCCCCTACGCCGGCACCGTCGAGGCCCTGTTCGACGGCAACCACACCGACGAGCAGATCGCGGCCGGCCTCCCCGGCACCCCGGAGGAGCTGCTCACCCCGCAGTTCATCCACTACCTGAAGCACCCCACCGGCGTCCTCGCCCAGATCCTGCGCACCGCGGACACGGTGTGCACGGACTGGGCCCCGCGCGCCCCGATCCGCCTCTACGACGCCGACCTCGACCGCGACGTGGCCGTCGCCGACACCCTCTCCTGCCAACACAGCCTGGCCGCCAACGGCGTGACCGCGCCGATCGTCAACGCCGGCAACGTCGACCACATCGGCTCCGCCCTGGCCTCCTACCCGAAGATCCTGCACTGGTTCAGCCAACTGACACCCACTCAGCAGTGACGCCGCCCTTCGATATCCTGGACCAGCGCCGACGTGAGCGGTTCTGTGCGGGCGGATGCACTCATGCCTGGCACCAGTTGAGGACGTGATCCGGGACCGCCCCGGTACGTGCCCGGATCTACCAACCGTCAACCCTCGCAGCTGAGTTCGCCCAGGTAACGGGTGGGGAAACTTCCTCAGACCCGGGCATTCCCGACGCCGACGACAGTATCGTGGTGCTGACGGCGAGGGGGGTCCGTATGGCGCGCTCTGTTCGATGGGGTCTGGTCGTTCTTGCGGTGGCTGCCGCCTACGTGCTGGCGGTGTGGTTGGCCGCCTCGGTCCGGGTGCCGTTCGGGCCGACGATGGAGGCCGACCGCTGGGTGGTCGACGCCGGATTCGCGACCGCGCTGTCGGCCGCCGTACTGACCTGGGCCGGCTGGTGGATGGACCGCGGCGAGCGGAGCGAGAAGGCGTCCGAGTCGACGGGCTCGGACGGCCGAAGCATCGTCTTTCACAATGAGCACAACACCCACTACGGGCCCACGCACACCGGCAGCGGCAACCAGTACAACACTCCGCCGAAAGAGGAGGAGGCCTCATGAGCAAGCGAAGAGAGCCTCCCAGCGGTGACCACTTCGACAACAGGGACAACACCCACCACGGGCCGACGCACACCGGCAGCGGCGACCAGACCAATTTCTTTCTCGCAGTGCCGCGGTGGTGGATTTACGGCCTGTCATCCGTCGTCGTCGCCGCCGCGATCACGGTGGCGATCCTCTTCCGGTCCGGCCCCGGAACCGGGGTGCCGGTTGCGAAGGGCTCCACTTCGCCGAAGGGCTCCACATCGTCACAGCACGCGGCCGAGGATCTGGAGACGCAGGCGAGCTGGTGCTGCAAGTTCGCCACCGTTCTCGCGAGCACCGGTTTCTACTGGCCAGGGACATCGGCCACCCTCACTACCGCGTTGGCGCCCACGGGAACTGCGCTCGATCCGGCGACGCTCATGCCGGCCGGGCTGGGGCTGATCGAGATCTTGCTGCAGACCAGCGGCACTGAACCGATCATGGTCGAGCCACCGAAGGCGATCGTTCGGACCCGCTCCCCGAACCTGCGCGACGGCGTAGTCGCCATCCTGCCGCGGGGTGGCCAGGGTGGCGGGGCCGCAGCCCAGTTCGAGGCGGACGTCGACGACACCGCGCCGGTCACCAGACCGGTCGGATCAGCCAACGCGCAGGGCGCCAACTACCAGTACGTGTCGGCCAACAGCCCCGAGGTGATGACGCTGTTCGTCGCCGACACGCACTACGACTGCAGCTTCGACGTCCAACTGACCTGGCTGGAGCAGGGCGTCACACACACGGCACTGCTGACCAACGGCGGCCGCCATTTCCGCATGGTCGGGTCCGAAGGCCTTCTCTGGTACGCCGGCGACCCGAGACTCGGGGCCCCATTGGCTCGGGTAGCGGGCAAGCCCTTCTCCTATTACGCCCAGGCCAAGTGAGGATGGAGAACGCATTGGCGCTCAAGGCACGCAGACGCCGGTGGATCGCGGTGGCCTGCATCGCGGTGGCCGCACTGGTCTCGGGCACAGTCGTCGGAGTCCGGCTCCTCTCCTCCAGCGGGGCCAAAGCCCCCTTGGGCTCTTCCGGCGGGGCAAAAGTCCACCTGGGCGTGGTCGTCGGGCTTCAGGTCGACGATCCGGTCGACGCCCTGCGGTTCAGCCCGAACGGCAAGTTACTGGCAGCCAGGCTGGAGACCGGTACCGTGCAGTTGCGGAACGCGGCCACCGGTGTGCTGCTGAAATCGGTGGGAGCGCCTGATGCCGTGGGCGCCGGCACCTACCCGACACTGGCCTTCAGCCCGGACAGTGGGACCATCGCGATAGGGGCCGAACCGAAGAACGGTGCCTCCGAGGTCGAGCTGATCAGTGCCGCCACCGGCAAGGTGACCGCGTCGGTGGCAGTCGGCGCGGGAGAGATCCACGGCCTCGCCTACAGCCCCGACGGCAAGACCTTGGCCGTCGCCGCAGGGTCAGAACTAATCTTCTGGAACTCCGCCACCCGCGCAACCGTGTCCGTGGCCACGAAGCAGTTCGACTTCACGGGCGACTCCATTTACGTCAACTACAGCGCCGACGGCAAGTCCCTCGTCGACGCGAACAATGAGGGCAATGTGCGGCTCTGGGACGTCGTCAAGAACGGGTTCACCAAGTCCACGACACTGAAAGCAGCCTCGGTCTCCGGTGCGTCAGTCAGCCGGGACGGCAACACCGTGGTGCTTTCCGGCAACATATCAGGCTACAAATCCAACGGAGCCGGCTACTCGAATCCGGAGGTATGGCTCTGGCACCCGGCCGGCGGGACCACCACGCCGGTCCCGATCACCGCACCGCGGAACGGAGCGGAGGACAACGTCGAGGAGCAGGCGCTCAGCCCTGACGGGAAGCTGCTGGCAACCGGCGACGACTTCGGGGCCATCGCCCTGTGGAGCACCGATTCCGGCCGGCTGGTGGCCAACGACCAGGCCCCCGCCGCCGTCCTCTCGATATCCGCGATGGCCTACGCACCGGACGGCAGGTCGCTGGCGACCGCGCAGTCCTCGGGGCGGACGGCGACCATCCAGCTGTGGAACCTCTACTCCTCGTCCGGGCACGCGTCCGGGCACGGTCCGGCCTCCGCGCCCCCGAACAGCTCCGGCCCGGCCGAGCCGCCACTCCGCGCGGGTGTGTACAACGTGGCCCGGAAGATCACGACCGAAGGCAGCTGGATCGTCACGCTGGACAGCGTCCAGGTGGCCGCGGACGGGCAGACGACCTTCGTCTTCTCGGCCACCAACACCAGCACGGTGGCCGGCCAGGTGTCCTGCGCCGGTTCCCAGGCCCCGCTCGGGGCCTCCATCAACCTGGCTTCCGGGAAGGTGCTCAACTCCACCTCCGCCTACTGCCCGGACAATCCTGACCAGGACGCCATCAGCGTGCCGTCGCAGAGTGCCCTCCGGGCCTACGCCGTGTTCGCGAACTCCCAGGGCCTGGGGCAGCCCTTCACCCTCACCTGGTCCGGGCCGAGCGGCCTGTCCGGAGCCGCGGCGAACGTGACGCTGGGCTCCCCGGCGGCCCTCAGCCCCAGTCCGTCCTCCCCGGCCTCTGCCGCAGGCGTGACCTGCGGGAGTGTCGGCACCGGCCCGCTCGGCGATCCGCTTCGACTCGTCATCAACTCCGGCCAGGTCACCTGCGCCCAGGCACAGCGTGTGCTCAAGGACTACCGCGCCACGAAGGACCGTCAGGGATCGGGAGGCTTCGCGACCGTGGACGGCTGGAGCTGCGGCCACAACAGCATCGCCGGGTACGGTGAGACCCATGAGTTCGAGTCCTGCCAGCACGGCAGCGACCAGCTCTCCACCGTCGGGACACCCTGACGTGCAGTTCGGGGACGGGTTGCGGGCGGAGTTGGGGCGGCCTCGGCGGGCGCGTCGGCTGGCGAGCAGCCCGCGTTCGCGGGTGTGGCGGGTCCAGTTGGACGGGCGGTCCGCGGTCGTCAAGCAGATCGTGGACGGTCCCGACGCCGCGCGGCGCTATGCGCGCGAGGTGGCCGCGCTGCGGCTCGCCGCCCGGGCCGAACCGGCCGTGGTGCCCGCGCTGCTGGGTACGGATCCCGGCAGGCGGATGCTGGTCCTGGAGCAGCTGGAGCACCGCGCGCCCCGGCCCGACTGGACCGTCGACTACGCCGCCGCACTGGCCCGGCTGCACGCCACCGGGACCCGTGCGGCGACGCGCTGGTGGAGCGGGACCGGCGGGAGACTGTCGACCATCTGGCCCGGATCCCGGGCCGCGAATGGGGCTGGGGCACCGCGACCGCGCGGCAGCGGCTGCTCCACCGCCTCGGCGTCGTCGCCGACCTGACGACCGATCGCACCGACCTGCGCGGCCTCCACCGCCTCAGCGCGGACCTGCGGCAGCGCGTCCGGGCCCGCTGGCCCAGCCTGACACCCGTACCGTCACAGCGCCCACCGGCCTAGGTCTGTCCGGCCGGTCCTGAACACCTCACGCAGCGGGCAGGATCCGGCCGGTCACCTCGCCCAGGCCGATCCGGGTGCCGCCGGGCCCCGGGGCGGTGGCGGAGATGACGACCTCGTCGCCGTCCTCCAGGAAGGTACGGGTGCTGCCGTCGGGCAGCTTGATCGGTTCGGTGCCGTTCCAGGCCAGCTCGATCAGCGAGCCGCGCTGGTCGTGGGCCGGGCCGCTGACGGTGCCCGACGCGAAGAAGTCACCCGCCCGCAGCCGGGCGCCATTGGCGGTGAGGTGCGCCAACTGCTGGGCCGCGGTCCAGTACAGGCTCGCCGCCGGCGGACGGGACAGCAGGTGGCCGTTCAGCCGGACCTCCAGGGTCAGGTCCAGCCCCCACGGCGGCGCGTCCTGGTCGTCCAGGTAGGGCAGCAGCGGCACGTCCCTGGGCGGCGGGGTGGTGCGGGCCTGCTCCAGCGCCTCCAGCGGGACGATCCACGGGGAGACCGAGGTGGCGAAGGACTTGCCCAGGAACGGGCCGAGCGGCACGTACTCCCAGGCCTGGAGGTCGCGCGCGGACCAGTCGTTGACCAGGCAGACGCCGAAGACGTGCTCGGGGAACTCGGCCAGGGAGACCGGTCGGCCGAGCTCGGTGGGCGCGCCGACCAGGAAGCCGACCTCCGCCTCGATGTCCAGACGCCGCGAGGGCCCGAAGCTGGGGGCCTCGTCCTCGGGGGCCCTGCGCTGCCCGTTCGGACGCACCACCTCGGTACCGGAGGCCACCAGCGACCCGGCCCGGCCGTGGTAACCGATGGGCAGGTGCTTCCAGTTGGGCGTCAGCGCGGGCGAGCCGGGCCGGAACAGCGCGCCCAGGTTCGCGGCGTGGTGCTCGGAGGCGTAGAAGTCCACGTAGTCGGCGGGTTCGAACGGCAGGTGCAGGCTGACCTCGGCCAACGGGTGCAGCTGCGGCTCGATCGCGGGCCGGTGCGCGGGGTCGGACAGCCAGCCGGTGACCGTGCGGCGCAGCGCGGTCCAGACCGGGCGCCCGGCGCCGAGCAGCGGCGTCAGCGAGGCGGCGTCCAGGTACGCGTCCCGCAGGCCGGTCGCGCGGGCCGCCGCGCCGAGGTCGAGCACCTGGTCGCCGATACGCACGCCCAGGCGGTGCCGGCCGTCGGGCAGGCTGAAGACGCCGTAGGGCAGGTTGGCGAGGCCGAACGGGCTGTCGTCCGGCAGGTCGAGCCAGGTGTGGCCGGTCATGCGGGCTCCGTGGAGTCGTGGTGGGCGATCAGGCCGAGCGCGGCCAGGTCGTGCAGTGGTTCGGCGATGTCGCAGGTGCCGTAGGCGGTGAACATCTCCCGCACCGAGTGGACCTGATGATCGCTCAACCGCCGCAGCTGCGCGGCCAGCACACGCCCGTCGCGTTCGTCCAGGACGCTGCGGACACGGGCCGGGTCGGCGCCGTCCAGGGCCGCGTAGGTGGCCGCGAGGATGTTGAGGAAGCCGTGATGGGTGAAGCCGGTCCGCGGGTCGGTGTGCCGGACCGCCCGGTGCAGCCCTGCGGTGCACTTGAACGGCAGGCCGCGCGCGACGCAGCCGCGTACGAAGCGGGCCAGCTCGTCCACGCTCGGGAACGCCTCGGCGACGGTGCCGCCGGTGCGCAGCTTGGCCCGGTGGCGGGAGTCGGCGACGGCGTCGAGCGCCGCCTCCAAGTCCTGGTCGCGCGGGATCTCCACCACACCGGCGGCGGGCAGCTCCGGCAGCATGGCGTCCAGCGCCTTCACCGCCTCGACCGGGTGGCCGCCCGGCCCGCAGGCCAGCTCGGCGCCGACGACCCGCAGGCCGGCGGCCTGCGCGGCGGCCAGGGCAGGCCCCAGCGTCTCCGGGCCGCCGGGGAGGACCAGCACCACTGGGCCGGGGTCCCCCGCCCGGCCCACCGCCGCCAGCTGCGCGGCACCGACCAGGAACGGGCCGACCAGCGGCGCGTACCAGGAGGCACGGTGACCGCGGTGGGCCGGTACGGCCCGCTCGGCCGGCAGATTTCCGGGCGGGAACATCGCCGCGTCGTCGCACAGGCCCGCGAACAGCTCCGGGACGACCGGCCTCGGAACGCCCGGCCTCGGGACGACCGGCTCCGGGTTCCGGACGCCACCGCCGCTCACTGCGCGGGCCCCCGTCCGGACCAGGTCCAGGCGTAGCCGGGGTCGGCGCAGGCCAGGCCGCCCTCACCGAGCTGCAGCGGGCGGAAGGTGTCGACCATGACCGCGAGTTCGTCGAAGAACTCGGCGCCGATGCTGCGTTCGTAGGCGCCGGGCTGGGGTCCGTGGGTGTGGCCGCCGGGGTGCAGCGAGACCGAGCCCTGGGCGATGCCGGAGCCCTTGCGGGCCTCGTAGTCGCCGCCGACGTAGAACATCACCTCGTCGCTGTCGACATTGGAGTGGTAGTAAGGCACCGGGATCGACAGCGGGTGGTAGTCCACCTTGCGCGGCACGAAGTTGCAGATCACAAAACCCTCGCCCTCGAACACCTGGTGGACCGGCGGCGGCTGGTGCAGCCGCCCGGTGATCGGCTCGAAGTCGGAGATGTTGAAGGTGTAGGGGTAGAGGCAGCCGTCCCAGCCGACCACGTCGAAGGGGTGCTCCGGGTAGGTGTAGCGGGTGCCCGCGATGCCGTCCGGGGTGCGGTGCTTGACCAGCACCCCCACGTCCTGCCCGGTGGTCTGCAGCGGTTCGACCGGTCCGTGCAGGTCGCGTTCGCAGAAGGGGGCGTGCTCCAGCAGCTGGCCGTACTTCGACAGGTAGCGGCGGGCGGGTGTGATGTGGCTGTTGGCCTCGATCAGATAGACCCGCAGCGGCCCTTCGCCGTCCGGTACCCAGCGGTGGGTGGTCGCCCGGGGCAGCAGGACGTAGTCGCCCTGACGCACCGGCAGGGCGCCGAAGACCGTCTCCACCACGCCCGCCCCCGCCTCGACATAGGCGCACTCGTCGCCGATCCCGTTGCGGTACAGCGGTGAGGGCGCGCCGGCGACCGCGTAGGACAGCCGGACATCGGCGTTGCCGAGCACCAGGCGGCGGCCGGTGACGGCGTCGGCGGCCTTCCACTCCTCGCCCGCGGCGAGCTCGTGCAGCCGCAGATGACGGGGGATCAGCGGGTGATTGCTGGTCAGGGCCTGGTCCGGCAGCTCCCAGACCGAGGCGTCGACGAGGGCCGAGGGCAGATGGCGGTGGTAGAGCAGCGAGGAGTCGGAGGAGAAGCCCTCCTCCCCCATCAGCTCCTCGAAGTACAGGCCGCCGTCGGGTCGGCGGTGCTGGGTGTGCCGCTTGGGCGGGACCGAGCCCAGTGCGCGGTAGTAGGCCATGGCCTGCTCTCCTCGGTTGCTCTCCTCGGCTGCGTCTCCTGGCGCTGCACGGCATGCGCTATGCGGCAGTAGACGGCCCAGGTAGGCCGTCTGACAACCTCCCTCTGACAGACTGGGCAATCTGTACAGTTCATCGCCGCAGCAAGGGGTTGACATGGAAGAACAGCACAGGAGTCTGGACCAGCTGGACACCCTGTTGATCCGCACCATGCGGGAGCAGCCCCGGGTCGGCTTCCTGGAGCTGTCGCGCCGCACCGGCGTCTCCCGGGCCACCGTCCAGGCCCGGGTCAGCCGCCTGGAGACGGCCGGCGTGATCACCGGCTACGGACCGGACCTGGACCTGCCCGCGGCCGGCTATCCGGTCCTGGCCTTCGTCACCCTGCAGATCGCCCAGGGCGGCCTGGACGAGATCGCGGCGGAGCTGGACCGGGTCCCGGAGGTGCTCGACGCCTACGGCACCACCGGCTCCGCCGACGTCGCCTGCCGGGTGGCCGCCGGCTCGCACCAGCATCTGCAGGAGGTGCTGATCCGGATCAACCGGATCCCGGCGGTGGTCCGGTCGACCAGCGAGGTCGCCCTGTCCGAGGTGGTCGCCCCGCGCTGCCTCCCGCTGCTGGAATCAGGACAGCTCCCCCGCCCCACCCGGGTCCCGGCGTATCGCACTGGCTGAGCCAGGCGGGAGTAAAACCTTGTAAAAAGGGTGATAATCGGTGTATCTGCAATCCTTCGGGAGGAAGTGAGTTGGATGTCTGACCTTGGGCATCGCACTCCTGACATCAGCGGCCATCCGGATGCCGCTGAGATGCGGGAGCGGTACGCGCAGGTGTTGGGTGGCAGCAGGGCCGTCGCCATCGACGGCCTGATGCTGCTGACGGGGCTGTACGCGGCGATCTCGCCGTGGGTGGTGCACTTCCACGGCACCAACCCCGAACTGTCCGCGAACAACCTGATCATCGGTATCGCCCTGGCCGCGTTCGGACTGGGGCTCGGCACGGTCGGTGAGCGGATGTACCCGCTCGGCTGGACGGCGGCCGTGCTCGGCGTGTGGATGATCATCTCGCCGTGGGTCGTCACCATCGGCCACAGCCCCACCTCGGGGATGATCTGGAACAACGTGCTGATCGGCGCCGTCGCCTGCGTGCTGGGCCTCGCCGCCTCCGGGATGACCATGCTCGGCGCCCGCCGCGGCAGCAACACCTAGTACCGGTCCGGCAAGTACCGGTCCGGCCCCGGCGACCCCGCCGCTGCCGGACACCAGCAGCCTGCGGCCACGTCCTCCGGCGTCGGCCGCAGGCTGTCGTGTCCGGCGGGTCCCGAACTGACGCATCCTTCAATCCGCTGGATGATGGCTCATACACGAATACCGGAGTCGGTCAGGGCGTGCGGTCGGCAGCAAGCGGGAGGTACCGGGATGGACGAGTTCAACCAGGGGCTGGTCGCGCGGGTGCAGGCGGCACGGCGCGGCGTGCAGGAGGCCGTGGCCTCGCACAATCCGGCCGCGGTGTCCACGGCGGTCGACGAGCTGGAGGACGCGCTGCGGTCGGCACGGGAGAACGGCCTGGAGGTCCCCCCGACCGGGGCGGAGGACGCGGCAGCGGCCAGGACCGAGCCCACGGCCGGGCCCGTCCCGTAACCGCCCCGTCCCGCAACCGCCCAGGCGGGGCGCCGCGGACGCGCCGGGGCAGAGTACACCGGGCGGTTCCGCGAGTTGCAGACTTCTGCAATTCATTCAGGGCGTAGTCGTTCGACTGCCTAGCGTTACTCCCATGGCGAATACGGAGATCGCGCTCAAGGAAGCAATGATGATCGAGGGCGCGCTTGGCGTCGCCCTCGTCGATGTGAACAGCGGAATGTCGCTGGGAGCGATGGGGGGCGGCAAGGACCTGGACATGGCGGTCGCCGCGGCCGGAAACACCGACCTGGTCCGGGCCAAGCTCCGGGTCATGGAGATGCTCGGCCTGACCGGGACCATCGAGGACATCCTGACCACCCTCAGCACCCAGTACCACGTGATCCGCCCGCTGACCGCGCACAGCGGCGCCGGCCTGTTCCTCTACCTGGTCCTGGACCGCAAGCGCGCCAACCTGGCCCTGGCCCGCCGCCAGCTGCAGCTGGTCGAAGCCGGCCTGGACCTGTGACCCAGCCACCGCTCTACCAGGTCAAGGCCGAGTTCTTCCGCCTACTCGGCCACCCGGTCCGGATCCGGGTCCTGGAACTGCTCCAGGACGGGCCGGTGCCGGTCCGCGACCTCCTGGCCGACATCGGGGTGGAGCCGTCCAGCCTGTCCCAGCAACTGGCCGTCATGCGGCGCTCGGGCCTGGTCACCTCCACCCGCCGGGGCACCACCGTGCTCTACGCGCTGGACAGCAGCGACGTCGCCGACCTGCTGCGGGTGGCCCGGCGCATCCTCACCACCATGCTCGCCGACCGGCAGGGAGTGCTGGAGCAGCTGCGCGAGGCCGACGCCCCGGCGGTGGCCCAGCGGCGGACCTGACCTGCCAGCAGACCTGACAGCTACCGCCGGGCCGAGTCGAGCGGGCCGGACTCAGTCGGAGTCATGGGTGAACTCACGGATGGCCCGGGCCAGCCCCGCCGGCTGGTCCAGCGGCAGGAGGGTGTAGCTGTCGTCGATCTCGACCAGCCGTCCCTGCGGAAGGAGCGCGGCCAGGCGCCGTCCGTGCTCCGGCGGCATCACCCGGTCGCCGGCGGCCCAGACCACCAGGGCCGGCTGCTTGAAGCCGGTCAGCCGCTCGGCCGCGGCGATCAGCAGGTCCGGGTCCGCCGCTGCCGCCCGCAGCAGCCGTACCGCGTCGCGGCGGATCTCCGGCTGCTTCAGCACGGGCCGCAGCCACCGGGCGGTGGCGGCGTCCCCGCGTTTGGTCAGCCACCCGAAGGCGATCGGCAGCCGCCGCATCGCCCGGAGCCGCATCTGCTGCATGAACAGCCCGAACAGGCGGGGCGGGAGCTTGCCGCTGAGCACCAGCGTCCGGCCGGTCAGCCCCGGCGGGAAGTTGTCGAACCCCTCGCAGGAGGCGAGCACGATCCGCCCCACCCGGCCGACGCCGACAGCGTCAGCCCCCTCGGCGATCAGCAGTTGGACCAGCGCTCCGCCCGTGTCATTGCCGACCAGGGTGACGTCCCGCAGGTCGAGGCGTTCGAGGAACTCCCCGACCAGCCGGGCGATCCCGGGCAGCGACAGCTCGGCGTCGGCGTGCGCCGGGCGGCGGTGGGCGCCGAGGGGCAGGGTGGGTGCCAGGCAGCGGTGGTCGGCGGACAGGTCGGCGACCGGTCCGTCCCAGAGCGAGGCGTCCATCATCAGCCCGTGCAGCAGCACCACGGTGGGGCCGTCGCCGCCGGTGTCCAGGTACTCCACGGTTCCGGCGGAGAGCTCGATCTCGCTCATGGCCGTCCCGCTCATGACCGGCGGCGCGGCGACGGGTCCGCATCGAGCAAGTTGCGTTGCAGAAAGGACAGTTCGGCGTCGACGATCTGCTCATGGCCGCCCAGGAAGGGCTCGTAGTGCCCACCGGGGATCCGGACCAGCTCCGCACAGGGTGCCCGCTTCGCCGCGGCGACGGAGGGCTCGCACAGCGCCGACTGGTCCTGTTCGCAGACCACGACCAGCAGCGGGCACCGCACCTTGGGCGCGTCGCGGCCCGGCCGGTAGAAACCGAGCCGCAGCGCCGAGCGGGCGGCGACCGCCTGCTGCCAGTCGGGGTACCTGTTGCCCGGGTTGAGCACCCTGTCGCTGTCGAGCGCGTCCGGTGTCGTCAGCATCGCCACCGTTCCCGGCGGCCCGACCAGCGGCACCAGCAGCGGCGGCCGGCCGACCAGGCCGCCGAGGGCGTCCAGGATGCCCAGGGCGGTCACCCGCAGCATCGCCAACGGTTTCTGATGGTGCATCAGGTTGCGTGCGCCGGCCACGCCGTCGGCGTTGGGCGTCTGCGCGATCGCCGCCGCGAGCTGCGGATTGCGCGCCGCGACCTGGAAGACATAACCGCCGGAGACGGAGAAGCCCCAGGCGGCGATCCTGGCCGGGTCGACCTCCGGCAGGGTGGCCGCGAACCCGATCGCGGCCTGCCAGTCGGCGAGTTGGTCGCTGACCCGCACCACCTGGCGCGGCTGCCCGCCGCTCTCGCCGAGGCCGCGGTAGTCGAAGGCGAGGACGCTGAACCCGGCCTGGTGGAACCGCTTGGCGAACGGGTCGGTGCCCGGCTCCTTGGTCACCGCGAAGCCGCCGGCCATGATCACGCAGGCGCCGTTGGTCCCCGGGTAGTGCCAGGCGGCGCAGTCGGCTCCCCCGCTGATGAAACGAACCTTCTCGCGTTGCACGGACACCTGCATGCCGACCTCCGAGTGGACGTTCTTCATCCTCCAAAAAGTGAACCACGTGGTTCGCAACCTGTCCATCCCGGCCCGAGCCGGGCTACGCCTCGGCGGCCTCCTCCCGGTCCAACGCGCGGACCAGGGCGTCGAACCCGGCGGCGACCCCCTCGGCGTCGCCGCTGGTCCGCGAGTCGACCAGGAAGCCGCGCAGCGTCGCGAGGATCATCTCCGCGACCTCCAGCTTGCGCCGGTCGGACCAGTGCTCCGGGCAGACCGACAGCAGGTACGGCAGGTACTGCTGCGACGCGCCCCGGCCGAGTTCCGCATAACGCTCGGAGTCGTACATCGCCAGGCCGATGGCCTGGTCGAGCACCCGCGCCTCGGCGCCCACCAGCACCGGCCACACCACCCGCACCCACTCCCCCAGCGGCAGCCGGGTCGGCCCCCGGGTCGCCGCGGCCAGCGCATTGTCGATGCGCCGGTCGCGCAGCTTGAGGATCGCCTGCACCAGCAGGTCGTCCGCCCCGTCGAAGTGGTAGAGCAGCACCTTGTGGGTGGTGTCGGCCGCCCGCGCGGCGCGGCGCAGCGAGAAGTCCACCAGCCCGTTGACCGCGAGGTCGTCGGTGACCCGGTCGAGCAGTTCCCTGCGCCTGGCCTCGCCGCGCGGCGACCCCGTCGATCGCCGGTAGCCCGCTCGTCCCTGTGAGCCGTCGTCGGCAGAAGTGTTCGTCACCTGCACAGCTTCCACGATCCGGGGTCCGCACGCACCGAACCCCCCGCCCCGCCCCACCCTCGCGTCGCGGCGCGGGGGTGGGGGTTGGGCAGTGGTGCGGTGTCCGGCTCAGCGGGGGTCCAGGCCCTCCAGCAGCTCCGGCAGTTCCCCGCTGTGGATGACCCCGAGGCTCCTCGTCGCGCGGGTGAGGGCGACATAGAGGTCGTTCACCCCGCGGGCGTGCGCCGCGAGGATCTCGGCGGGCTCCAGGACCAGGACCGCGTCGAACTCGAGCCCCTTGGCCTCGGCGGCCGTCAGCAGGACCACCGGCGAGTCCAGTGCCGACGGATCGTCAATAACGGTGACGCCGTCCAACTCGACCAGCCCGTAGAACAGTTCGGCCGACCAGGTGGGCGGGTAGATGATCGCCATCCGGCCGCCGTCCAACGCGGCGACCTCCCGCTCGACGGCGGCCCGCAGCACAGACGCCCGGCCGCCCTTGGCCTCGCCCCCGCCCTCGGGGAGCAGCCGCAGGCTCCACGGGCGGATCCCGCCACTGCGCACCGCGCTGGGGGCGGTCAGCGCCGGGTCGATCGCCCGCAGGACACCCTCGGTGATCCGCATGATCTCGGCCGGGGTGCGGTAGTTGACGGTGAGTTCCACCGAACGCCAGCGTCCCGCGGTGTACTCGTCCAGCGCCTCGCCCCAGGAGTTCAGCCCGGCCGACGCGCCGGTCTGCGCCAGGTCGCCGACGATCGTCATGGAACGGCCCGGGCAGCGGCGGGTCAGCAGCCGCCAGGCCATCGGCGACAGCTCCTGCGCCTCGTCCACGATCACATGCCCGAAGCCCCAGGTCCGGTCCTCGACCGCACGCTCCGCCAGGGGCCGGAACGACTCCTCGCCGCGGTACTGGCGGGCCAGCATCGCCGCGTCCATCTCGACCAGCCCCACGCCGAAGTCATCGAGGACGATCTTCGCGAACTCCAGCTCCCTGGCGTCGGCCGCGGCATCGGTCGGACCGGCCGCACCGCGGCCGGGAAGCGGGCCGAGCAGCTCGGCAGCCTCGTCCAGCAGCGGCACATCGGCGGTGGTCCAGGCGGCCTCCTCGTCCGGGTTCACCGCCTGGCCCGGGTCCGGGGCCGGAGGCTCGCGCAGCAGCGTGGCGCGTTCGGCCTCGGAGAAGTCCGGCATGGCCGCCGCCAGCAGTTCCGGGGAGCCGAACAGCGCAGTGAGCAGCTGCTCCGGGCTCAGCAGCGGCCACAGCCGCTCCACCAGCGCCCGGACATCGGGTTCGTCAACGAGTTCGTCGGCGAGGTCCGCCACCTCGTCCAGGTCCATCCTGCCGCCCTCGCTCCTGGCGTTGCGGTCCCTGGCGATCCGCAGCGCCAGTTCCGAGGACAGCCGCTCGACCAGGGCGGGCCGGGCCAGGTTGTGGGCTTCGCCGGTCCGGTGCGCGGCGGCGTGGGCCCGCTCGCAGAGGGCCCGGCTGATCTCCAGCTGCTCCTGGTGGGCCGACCGCCGGCCCACGGTGACGGTCCAGGACTCCTCCGGCAGCTGCCGGAAGCTCTCCAGCGCGGTGGCGAGCACCCGCGCCATCCGTGCGTCGCCCTTGACGGCCGCGGCTTCGGGCGTCTCCGTGTCGGCCCCGGTCACGCCCGGGTAGAGCGCGCCGATGCTGCTCAGCACGACCTCGCTCTCGCCGAGCGCGGGGAGCACCTGGTCGATGTAGCGCAGGAACATCCGGTTCGGCCCGATCACCAGCACCCCGCTCTTGGCCAGCCGGTCCCGGTGGGTGTAGAGCAGGTACGCCGCGCGGTGCAGCGCGACCACCGTCTTGCCGGTCCCCGGACCGCCCTGGACCACCAGCACGCCGCCCAGCTCGGAGCGGATGACCCGGTCCTGCTCGGCCTGGATGGTGGAGACGATGTCGCCCATCCTGCCGGTGCGGGGCGCCGTCAGCGAGGCCAGCAGCGCGGTCTCGCCGCTGAGCTCGGAGCTGTCCCGGCCCTCCAGGGCGCTCACCCCGAAGGCGTCGTCGTCGAAGTCGACCACGGCCCTGCCCCTGCTGCGCAGATGCCGTCGCGCGGTCACCGCGCCGGGCGCGGCGGGTGTCGCCCGGTAGAAGGGCTCGGCGGCCGACGCCCGCCAGTCGGTGAGCAGCGGCTCCTGCTCCTCGTCGGCCAGGGCGATCCGGCCGATGTACTGACGTTCGCCGTCGGCGCTCTCGATCCGGCCGAAGCAGAGGCCGTACTCGGCGGCGTGCAGTTCCGACAGCCGTCGGGTGTGGTGGATCTCCAGGGTGTCGCGTTCCATCCGGGACTGACTCGTCCCGCCCTTCTCCCGGCGGTGGATCTCGCGCAGCCGGGTCGCCGCGAGTTCGCGCTGGGCATCGAGGCGGTCGTACAGCTTTCCGACGTACTCGTTCTCCGCCCGCAACTCCCCGGCTCGCCAGCCGCCGGAGGGATTGGCAACCGAATCGGATTCGAATGAGGACGATGACGATGACGTGGGGACCAACACAAACTCCCATTCACAGCACAACAGGCACAGGCCCACGATTCTGCGCCAGGGCGGGGGCCTTGCCGCAAGCCCCCCAGTGCGCTATACGTTAGAAGTGGAAAGAAGTGGCTAATCCCCTTTCCCTCACACCCTCGTCGCGGTCAAGCACCGGAATTGACGCAGGGTCAGCTGGCCAGCATCTTCTGGATCGCCTGCCGGCTGACACCCAACTCCCGTGCGATGTCGGCCTGTGACAGGCCCTCGCGCAGGAGGCCCTGCATCAGCCGCCTCCGTTCCGCGGAGTACTCCCGGGCCAGCCGGGTGTGCCTGATGGCCTCGGCCCGCACCTCGCGGATGCGGTCGAAGGTCTGCTGATGCGTGGGAACGTTCTCGTCGGTTGCCATGCGGGCATCATGTCAACCCCCCGTTGTCAATGTCAACCCATGGTTGTCAAAACACTGACGGCAACAGCGGCCGTGGCCGCGCGGGTGTCGATCCCCCGCGCGGCCACGGCCGGGTCAGCGGCTCACCGCCGGCTCAGGAGGTGTGCCGCGCCGCCTCCTCGATGACCGCCGTCACCTTGTTCGGGTGGGAGATCAGCGACAGGTGGGAGGCGTTCAGCTTGGTGATGGTGGCTCCGGCCCGCTTGGCCATGAACTCCTGCGCGGCGGGCGGCACCGCGTGGTCGGCAGTGCCGACCACGGCCCAGCTGGGAATGCTGGTCCAGGCCGGTGCGCCGGACTCCTCGCCCAGCGCGGAGGCCGCCAGCGGGCGCTCGGTGGCGGCGAGTTCGGCGGCCTGACCGGCCGACAGGTCGTTGGCCATGATCTCGCGGAACTGCGCCGGCTTGATGTAGACGTCGACGACGCCGTCGGCCGACGGGACGAAGTTGAGGGCGTCAGGGACGACCTCGCTGCCCGGGAACTGGGCGCTGAGGCTGTTCAGGCTCTCGCCCTGGGCCGGGATATAGGCGTCGACGTAGACGAGTGCCTTGACGTTGGTGTTGCCGGTGGCGGCGTTGGTGATGACGAAGCCGCCGTAGGAGTGGCCGACCAGGACGATCGGCCCGGGGACGGTGGCGAGGTAGCTGGCGAGGTAGGCCGAGTCGCTCGCCGCACCCCGCAGCGGGTTCGGCGGCACGTCGACGGTGTAGCCGTCGTGCTGCAGGTCGCGGACGACGCCGCTCCAGCTCGAGCCGTCCGCCCACGCGCCGTGCACCAGCACGACCGTCGGCTTGGCCGCCGCCGGGTGGCCCGACCTGGCGCCGGTGGCGCCGGAGGCCGTCGAGGCGGGGATGATCGCGGCCGCGAGGACCAGGGCGGCGCCCAGTAAGGCGAACCGTCCTCCGCGCAGACGCAGGTTCAGCGGAAACTGCATGGTCGTTCCCTTCCAGGTAGACTTACCAGTAACTCCACCTCACAGTAGCACGTCGTCCTGGGCGCGGGAACGACCGAAGACGCGTCACAATCGGGGGAGGATGGAATGGTGAACCACATGACACAGCAGCACTCCGACCCGGCGCGCACCGATCCGGCAGCGACCGATCCGGCGCAGACCGGCCCGGCGCAGACCGGCAAGCCCTCGATGCGGCAGCGAATCATCGAGGCCGCGACGGAGCTGTTCTATACGCAGGGCATCCGGGCGGTGAGCGCGGAGAAGATCATCGCCAGGGTGGGGATCACCAAGGTGACCTTCTACCGGCACTTCCCCACCAAGGACGACCTGATCGTGGCCTATCTCGAACGTCGCGCCGCCTGGGAGCGCGACGCCGTCGGCGGAGCCCGGCGGGCCGCCGCGGGCAACGCCTGCGAGGCGTTCCGGATGATCGCCGAGGGGATCGGCGCCGAGAGCTGCGGCCCGGGCTTCCGAGGCTGCCCCTTCATCAACGCCGCGGCCGAGTACGCCGAAGCCGAGCACCCGGTCCGGCAGGTCGTGGACTCACACCGCCGCTGGTTCAAGGGCACCATCGAGGAGATGCTCCAGGAGCTCCACGTGGCGGACGCCTCCGGCGTCGCCGACCAGTTGGTGATGCTGCGGGACGGCGCCATGGTCGGCGGCTACCTCGGCGACCCGCAGACCATCGCCCGCTCCCTCTACAACGGGGGCCGTGCCGTGGTCGAGTTCCACGCCCCCCAGGACGCGCCGTCCTAGAGTTGGCGCATGGGAGATCCGCGGCCGACTTCGGCGTTCCACGCAGACAATATGTCGGCCACGGCCACCGACCGGCTGGTCGGCGCGCTGGACGCGCAGGCGGCGAACGCCGGCGTCCGGAACCTGCGCGCCTGGGCGCACCGCGGTCTGGCCGCGCGTCCCGGCGAGCGGGCCCTGGACATCGGGGCCGGGACCGGATCGGAGACCCAGGTGCTGGCCTCGGCGGTCGGCTCCGGCGGTGACGCGACCGGGGTCGAGCCCCATCCCGGGCTGCGCGAGGTCGCCGAGCAGCGGGCCTCAGCGAGCGGCAGCACCGCCCGCTTTGTCGACGGCAACGCGCTGGACCTGCCGGTGGCGGACGCCGCGGTCGACCTGGTCTGGTGCGAGCGGGTGTTCCAGCACCTCGACGAGCCGGAGCGGGCCGCGGCGGAGATCGCCCGGGTGCTCCGGCCCGGCGGCCGGGTCGCCCTGCTCGACAGCGACTGGGGGACCACGCTGCTCCACCCCGGCGAGCCCGCCGTCGTCGCGGCGCTGACCGGTGGCGCCCTGGCCGCGGCGGCCAATCCGCAGGCCGGACGGAGGCTGCCGGCCCAGCTGGCCGAGGCCGGTCTCGTGGTCGACGAGATCGGCTCGCAGGCGCTGGTCCAGGACCACCGCCGGGTCAACTGGGCGATCGTCCGGATGCTGGCCGAGACGGCGGTGCGCCGCGGGCTGATCACCGAGGAGCAGCGGGACACCCTCTACGCCGACCTCACCGCGGCCGCCGCGAAGGGCGCGCTGCACATGTCCGTCACCATGTTCGGCGTCCTCGCGCACCGCCCCGGCCCCGCCCCACAGACATCGGGCAGCGAATGAGGGCAATCGGGCACATCCCGCCCCGGTGATATGCATGAACATGCCAGCACGCTGCGCACTCCCGGTTTTCCGATCGGGCAGATCCGGGCAACGTATTGCCCGGTCTGGGCCGGTGCACCGGCCCGGGGCGACGGTATAAATCTCTTACGGGCAGAACCGGGCCCCGGACACCCGAACGGGCACAACGCTGGGAGGAGGGATTCCACGGATGCGGGCAGAGGAGCGGCAACACCGACTGCTCGTCCTCGCCCGTCATGAGGGCCGGGTGGAAGTCGCCACCGCGGCCACCGATTTCGGGGTCGCCCCGGAGACCATCCGCCGCGACCTGAGCGAGTTGGAGCGCAGGGGCCTGGTGCGCCGCACCCACGGTGCCGCCTACCCCGTCGAGAGCGCGGGCTTCGAGACCAACCTGGCCCAGCGGGTCACGCTCCACGTCGAGAACAAGCGCCGGATCGCCGCCGAGGCGGTCAAACTCATCGGCGAGGCGGAGACCGTCTTCGTGGACGAGGGCTACACCCCGCAGATCCTGGCCGCGCTCCTGCCCAGCGACCGGCCGCTGACGGTGGTGACGGCCTCGCTGTCCACGGCCGCGGCCATCGCCGACTCCCCCAATACGACGGTGCTGCTGCTGGGCGGCCGGGTCCGAGCCCGGACCCTGGCCACCGTGGGCTCCTGGGCCTGCGCCATGCTCTCCGGCTTCGTCATCGACCTGGCGTTCCTGGGAGCGAACGGGATCTCCCGGGAACTCGGCCTGACCACACCCGACCCGGTCGTGGCCGACGTCAAGGCCAAGGCCCTCCAGGTGTCACGCCGACGCATCTTCCTGGGCGACCACAGCAAGTTCGGAGCCATCAGCTTCTGCCGCTTCGCGGAGGTCTCCGACTTCGAAGCCATCGTCACCGACAACGGACTGTCCGGTGCCGAGGCCCACCGCTACGCGCTCCTCGGCCCGCAGGTCATCCGGGTCTGAGCCCCGCCCCACCCCGCTTCGACAACCCGCGGCCGATCGGCCGCCGGGCAGCCCCGCCATTGCCTCACCCAGCCGTACCCCCACCCACCTTCTGCCCGGTCCCATCCGGCCGGGTCCCTCGCGAAGGGGAACACCATGACAATCAGACCGAGCATCCTGCGGCGCACCGTCCCGATCGGGGCCATGGTGCTGTGCGGCGCCCTCCTCGCGGGCTGCGGCGGCGCGGGCGGGGCCGGCGGCGGCTCCGCGGCGCACTCCGTCAATGTGCTGATGGTCAACAACCCGCAGATGCTTGACCTGCAGAAACTGACCGCGGCCAACTTCACCAAGTCCACCGGCATCAAGGTCAACTTCACGGTCCTGCCCGAGAACGACGTCCGCGACAAGATCAGCCAGGACTTCGCCAGCCAGGCCGGCCAGTACGACGTGGCCACCATCAGCAACTACGAGACCCCGATCTTCGCCAAGAACGGCTGGCTCAGCCCGCTCAGCGCCGACGCGGCCGGCGACAGCAGCTTCGACCAGAGCGACATCCTGCCCACCATCGCGGCCTCGCTGACCTACCAGGGCAAGGTCTACGCCGAGCCCTTCTACGGCGAGTCCTCGTTCCTGATGTACCGCAAGGACGTCTTCGCGGCCAAGGGGCTGACCATGCCCGCCAATCCGACCTGGACCCAGGTCGCCGACCTGGCGGCGAAGGCGGACGGGGCGCAGCCCGGGATGAAGGGCATCTGCCTGCGCGGCCAGCCGGGTTGGGGCGAGGTGATAGCCCCGCTGACCACCGTGGTCAACACCATGGGCGGCACCTGGTTCAACTCCGACTGGTCGGCCCAGCTGACCGGCCCGGGGTTCACCAAGGCGACCAACTTCTATGTGAACCTGGTCCGCGCCCACGGCGAGCCGGGAGCGCCCCAGTCCGGCTTCACCGAATGCCTGAACGACCTGGAGCAGGGCAAGGTCGCCATGTGGTACGACGCCACCTCCGCGGCCGGGTCGCTGGAGGGCAGCGGCTCACCCGTCGCCGGGAAGATCGGCTACGTGCCCGCGCCGGTCGAGCAGACCAAGAGCTCCGGCTGGCTCTACAGCTGGGCCTGGGGCCTGCAGAAGAGCAGCAAGCACCAGGACGACGCCTGGAAGTTCATCTCCTGGGCGTCGAGCAAGCAGTACGAGGCCCTGGTCGGCAACACCCTGGGCTGGTCCCGGGTCCCGGCCGGCAAGCGCACCTCCACCTACGCCGACCCGCAGTACCTGGCCTCCGCGGGACCCTTCGCCGCCGCCACCAAGACCGCCATCGAGAGCGCCGACCCGGCCCAGCCCGGCGTCCAGCCCAGGCCCGCGGCCGGGATCCAGTTCGTCGACATCCCCGAGTTCGAGGACCTGGGCACCCAGGTCTCGCAGCAGATCAGCTCGGCCATCGCCGGGCAGACCAGCGTCGCCCAGGCCCTGACGGCCAGTCAGGCCCTCGCCGCCAAGGTCGGCGCCAAGTACTCCGGCAAGTAGCCGCCCGCCCGCCCACCCCTGATTGCCTCCCGGCCCGCTCCCCCGGGTCGGGAGGCCGCCCGCGGACCGGAGAGACCCATGAGTTTTCCCTCGACCGCCGGACGTCTGCGTCCGGCCCCGCACAGACAGACCGACCCGCCCCTGTCACTGACGAAGCCCCGTGGCGCCTGGGCCCGGCGGGCCCCGCTGCTGCCGGCCCTGATCTTCATGATCGTGGTCACCCAACTGCCCTTCGTGGGAACCGTGGTGATCTCCTTCATGCGCTGGAACGCGCTGGACCCTTCCGACCGCGGCTTCGGCGGCGTGGCGAACTACAAGTCCGCGTTCACCGACCCGTCGCTGCGCTCCTCGATCGTCACCACCGTGGTGCTGACCGTGGCGGTGGTCCTGGTCAGCCTGCTGCTGGGGCTCGGCCTGGCGCTGCTGCTGGACCGGAAGTTCCTCGGCCGGGGCATTGTCCGCACCCTGCTGATCACCCCCTTCCTGGTCGTCCCGGTGGCCTCGGCGCTGCTGTGGAAGCACGCGATCTACAACGCCACCTACGGGCTCCTCAACGGCACGCTGACCTGGGTCTGGAGCCTGTTCGGCAGCAGCCGCGCACCGCAGCCGGACTGGCTCTCCAGCATCCCGCTGATCTCCGTCGAGGCGTCACTGGTGTGGCAGTGGACCCCGTTCATGATGCTGATCCTGCTGGCCGGGCTGCAGAGCCGGCCGATGGACGTGGTCGAGGCGGCCCGGGTGGACGGGGCGGGCACCTGGCAGGTGTTCCGCTACCTCACCTTCCCGCACCTGCGCCGCTACCTGGAACTGGCCGCGCTGCTCGGCAGCATCTACGTGGTCCAGAACTTCGACGCGGTGTTCACCCTCACCTCCGGCGGCCTGGGCACCGCCAACCTGCCCTACACCGTCTACGAGACCTTCTACCAGGCCCACGACTACGGTCAGGCCTCCGCCGAGGGCGTGATCGTGGTCATCTGCTCCATCGCCATCGCCACCTTCGCGCTGCGCAGCGTCTCATCGCTGTTCCGAGAGGAGTCACTGTGACGACGACGGCCGCGGCAGCGACCACCCACGCCCCGATCACCCGTTCCCCCGTGCGCCACCGCCGCAGCGTGCTGGGCCTGCTGGCCTGGCTCTGCGGGCTGGTGTTCTTCCTGCCCTTCGCCTGGATGGTGCTGACCTCGCTGCACAGCGAGTCCAACGCGGCGACCAACCCGCCGAGCGTCGGCGCGGGTCTGACGCTGCAGGGCTACCGCGAGTTCTTCGGCGCCAGCTCGGGGGTCAGCCCCTGGCCGCCGCTGATCAACTCGCTGACCGCGAGCGTCGCCTCCACCCTGCTGGTGCTGGCCCTGGCGATCCCGGCCGCCTACGCGCTGTCGATCAAGCCGGTGCGCAAGTGGACCAATGTGATGTTCTTCTTCCTCTCCACCAAGATGATGCCCGCCGTGGCCGGACTGCTGCCGGTGTACCTGATCGCCCAGCACGCCGGGCTGCTGGACAACATCTGGCTGCTGGTCATCCTCTACACCTCGATGAACCTGCCGATCGCGGTGTGGATGATGCGGTCCTTCCTGGCCGAGGTGCCCAAGGAGATCCTGGAGGCCGCCGCCATCGACGGCGCCGGACTGCTGACCACTCTGGGCCGGATAGTGGCGCCGGTGGCCGCGCCCGGCATCGCCGCGACCGCGCTGATCTCCTTCATCTTCAGCTGGAACGAACTGCTCTTCGCCCGAGTGCTGACCGGCGTCGTCGCCGGCACCGCACCGGTCTTCCTGACCGGCTTCGTCACCAGCCAGGGGCTGTTCCTGGCCAAGGTCTGCGCCGCTGCCGTCTGCATCTCCCTGCCGGTGCTCGTCGCCGGGTTCGCCGCCCAGGACAAGCTCGTCCAGGGCCTCTCCCTTGGAGCAGTCAAGTGAAGGCAGCTGTCATCAGCTCACCCGGCGTGGTGGGGATCGAGACCGTCGAGGACCCGGCGCCGGGGCCCAGGGACGTGGTGGTCAAGGTCTCCGCCTGCGGCCTGTGCGGCACCGATCTGCACATCCTGCAGGGCGAGTTCGCGCCGACCCTGCCGATCGTCCCGGGCCATGAGTTCGCCGGCGAGATCGTCGCGATCGGCGCCGAGGCCCGCCGGCTGAACCAGGTGGCCGTGGGGGACCGGGTGGCGGTGGACCCCTCGCTGTACTGCCACGAGTGCCACTACTGCCGGCTGGGACGCAACAACCTCTGCGAGCGCTGGGCCGCGATCGGCGTGACCGCCCCGGGCGGCGCGGCCGAGTTCGCGGTCGCCCCGGCCGCCAACTGCGTCCGGCTGCCGGACCACATCCGCACCCGGGACGCGGCACTGATCGAACCGCTGTCCTGCGCCGTGCGCGGCTACGACATCCTGCGCAGCCAACTGGCCACCAATGTCCTGATCTACGGCTCCGGCACGATGGGCCTGATGATGCTGGAACTGGCCAAGCGCACCGGCGCCGCCACCGTGGACGTGGTCGACGTCAACAGCGAACGGCTGGCCACGGCCAGGTCCCTGGGCTGCAGCAACGCGGCCACCTCGGCCGACGAGATCGAGCGCCCGCGCGGCTGGGACGTGGTCATCGACGCCACCGGTAACGAGAAGGCGATCCAGGACGCCCTGGGACGGGTCGGCAAGGGCGGCACCTACCTGCAGTTCGGCGTCTCCCCCTACGAGGCGCGGGCCACCATCGAGCCCTACCGGATCTACAACCAGGAGATCACCATCACCGGCTCGATGGCCGTGCTGCACAGCTACGAACGCGCCGCGGACCTCTTCGCGGCCGGAGTGCTCGACCCGGAGGTCTTCATCAGCGACCGGCTCCCACTGGACGACTACGCCGCCGCGCTCCAGCAGTTCCAGGCCGGCCGAGGCCGCAAGATCCAGGTCGTCCCCTGAGATGCCCGATATACCTGACGCATCGTCAACTGCACTGCCAGTCCTGGTCGTCGGCGAAGCACTCACCGACGTCCTGGTCGATCCGGACGGCCGCCGCCGCGCCTGCCCCGGCGGAAGTCCGGCCAATGTCGCCCTGGGGCTGGCCCGGCTCGGCCACCCGGTCAAGCTGGCCACCCTGGTCGGCCGGGACCACTTCGGCCGACTGCTGCAGGCCCACCTGGGCGGCAGCGGCGTGCTGCTCACCGAGGGCTCGGTCACCGGCGGGCCGACCTCCACCGCCACCGCCAGGATCGACCCGCGCGGCGCGGCGAGCTATCAGTTCGACATCCGCTGGGACCCGGCCCCGGCCGCCGTCGACCCGGCCCGCACCGGTCCGATCGCGCATCTGCACACCGGATCGATCGCGGCGGCCCTGGCCCCCGGCGCCGCCCGGGTACTGGCCGCGGTCCACGCCGCCCGGCCCGGGGCCACCGTCTCCTACGACCCCAATCTGCGGCCCGCCCTGCTGGCGGCGGCGGACGTCGAACGGCCGCGCGTCGAAGAGCTGGTCGCCGCCAGTGACCTGGTCAAGGCCAGCGACGAGGACCTCGGCTGGCTCTACCCCGGCCGGAGCGTCCGGGAGGTGGCGGCCCGCTGGGTCCGGTCGGGGCCCGCGCTGGTGGTGGTCACCCTGGGCGCCGCCGGGGCGCTGGCCGTGTGGCGGCACCGGCAGTTGGCGCTGCCCGCGGCGCCGGTGCAGGTCAGCGACAGCGTGGGGGCCGGCGACGCCTTTATGTCCGGGCTGATCGGCGGGCTGCTCCGGGCCGGGCTGCTCGGCGCAGCCGCACCGGAGGTGCCCTCGGCCCGGACCAGGCTGCGGGAGGCGACGGGCGGCGCCCAGCCGCCCCCGGAGCTGGTCCGGGCGCTCTCGCTGGCGATCCGCGCCGCCGCCCTCACCTGCACCCGTCAGGGCGCCGACCCGCCGACCGGGGCCGAGCTGCGGCAGTGGACGCCGGTGGGCAGTTGACCCGGGGCAGTTAGTTGACCCGGGGCAGTTGACCCGGGCCGTCGGCCGCCCTTCCCGGCGCCGGTGTGGCAGGGTGGCTGGGCAGGCAGCGATGGGAGGCTGACGACCCGTGACCGTACTCGTCTGGATCACCGAGGGCACCTGGCAGGCCGCCGTGGACGCCGCCCGGGCCCACGCCCCGGCCGGCGCCGAGGTCACCCTGTTGCACGTCACCGGGGACGACATCGCCGCGACCGCCCACGGCTCCTTCGCCGGGCTGCTCGGCCGCGGCCACCGCGAGCGCGACCCCGGGGACCAGTTGGAGGTCCTGTCCGTGAGCGCGGTGACCGCCCTGCTGGACGCCGCGGCCGAGCGCCTCGGCCGCCCGGCGGCCCGGTCGCAGGCCCACGGCCGGGTCGAGCGCGAGGTGGTGCGGGCCGCCGAGGGCGCCGAGCTGCTCATCTGCGCCCGGGACGGGGACCGCCACCGCCTGGGCCCGCGCAGCCTGGGGCACACCACCCGCTTCGTGGTCGACCACGCCCCCTGCCCGGTGCTGCTGGTCTGGCCCGGGGCGGCACCGGACCTGGGCTCGATCCCGCCCCCGCCGGACCGACCGTGATCAAGCCATCAGTAAAACTGTTCAGTACAGACTTATGATATAGGTGTCCCATGAGTGATTCCCTGACTGCGGAAACTGTTCGGATCGCCGGTCACGGCGGCGACGAGGTCGAGGCCTACCTGGCCCGGCCCGAAGGCGGCGAGCGGCGCGGCGGCGTCGTCGTCATCCACCACATGCCCGGATACGACCGGGGCAGCAAGGAGATCGTCCGCCGCTTCGCCGAGCTCGGCTACGACGCGATCTGCCCCAACCTCTACTTCCGCGAGGCGCCCGGTGCCGCACCGGACGACGCCGCCGCGGTCGGCCGCGCCAACGGCGGCGTGCCGGACCCCCGCCTGATCGGCGACGTCGAGGGCACCGCCGCGTACCTGCGCGCGCTCCCCACGTCCAACGGCAAGGTCGGCGTGATCGGCTACTGCTCCGGCGGACGCCAGAGCGTGCTGGCCGCCTGCAACCTGGACCTGGACGCCGCCGTGGACTGCTACGGCGCCTTCGTCACCGGCATCGTCCCGGAGGGCTTCCCGCTGCGGATCACCAACCTGGTCGACCAGCTGCCGCAGCTGCGCGCACCGCTGCTCGGCCTGTTCGGCGCCGAGGACCAGTACCCCACCCAGGCACAGGTCGCCGAGCTGGAGCAGATCCTCACCGCCAACGGCAAGGACTTCGAGTTCCACAGCTACGAGGGCGCGGGCCACGCCTTCTTCTCCACCGACCGGCCCTCCTACAACGTCGCCGCCGCCAACGACGGCTGGGAGCAGATCAGCACCTTCTACGCCAAGCACCTGGGAGCCTGACCATGTGCACCTACACCACCGTCAAGGAGACGATCGACGGCAGCGCCAAGGGGCCGAACGGCTCCTGGTTCCACGTCACCGACGTGACCGTGTACTTCGACCACCCGGTGCACGCCATGGCCGAGCACACCCTCAACATCGACTTCGCGGACCCGTCCAAGGGCCCCGCCGCGCGGGTCGCCCTGGAGCTGACCGCCGAGTCCGGACGCCGGCTGGTCGCCGCCATCCAGGAGGCGCTGGCCGCGGTCCCCGCCGAACTGGCCGTCTGACGACCCGCTCGTCCTCCCGCCGGGTGCGCCCGGGGCTTAACCGCCCCGGTGCGCGCCCGGCGGTTCTGCTTGACGCCTCCCTGGAGTGGGCCTAACGTCGGTGCCTGATCTAAACTAGCCGGGCGGCAAGTAAGTGCTCGGACCCTGCGAGAGGGAGAAGCCAATGGCTGATACCAAGCCGCTGTCCACGGCGGAGGCCGACGCTCCTGTCGTCCTCGGCCGCTCCGTCTACATCGCGGTGTTCGGGCTGATGCTCGGCATGCTGATGGCGATGCTCGACAACCTGATCGTCAGCACCGCGCTGCCGACCATCGTCGGCGACCTCGGCGGACTCTCCCACCTCTCCTGGGTGGTCACCGCCTACGCCCTCGGCGCGGCCGTGACCACGCCGGTCTGGGGCAAGCTCGGCGACCTCTACGGCCGCAAGCCGATCTTCATGATCGCCATTGTGCTCTTCCTGATCGGCTCGGCGCTGACCGGCCTGGCGCAGAACATGGACCAGCTGATCGCCTTCCGCGCGCTGCAGGGCCTGGGCGCGGGCGGCCTGATGGTCGGCGCCATGGCCGTGCTCGGCGACCTGGTGCCGCCCCGCGAGCGCGGCCGGTTCCAGGCGATGATCGGCGGCATGATGCCGGTCGCGTTCGTCGGCGGCCCGCTGGTCGGCGGCCTGCTGACGGAGCATCTGAGCTGGCGCTGGTGCTTCTACATCAACCTCCCGCTGGGCATCGCCGCGCTGCTGGTCACCGGCCTGGGCATGAAGCTGCCGCGCCAGCACATCGAGGCCAGGATCGACTACCTGGGCGCCGCGCTGCTGGGCCTCGGCGTGGTCGCGATCACCCTGGTCGCCTCCTGGGGCGGCAACCAGTACGCCTGGGGCTCGACCGTCATCATCGCGCTGGCCCTCGGCGGTGTGGTGGCGCTGATCGCCTTCGTCTACTCGCAGAGCAGGGTGGCCGAACCGATCCTGCCGCCGTCGATGTTCCGCGACCGCAACTTCACCACCGCCCAGATCATCAGCTTCCTGGTCGGCGCGGCGATGTTCGGCGCCATCAACTTCCTTCCGCAGTACCTCCAGTACGTCCGCGGCGCCTCCCCGACCGCGAGCGGACTGCTGCTGCTGCCGCTGATGTTCGGGATGCTGGCGGTGATGATCGGCAGCGGACAGGTGGTCTCCCGCACCGGCAAGTACCGCACCCTGATGCTGGTCGGCGGCGCGGTGATGACCGCCGGCATGGCCCTGCTGCTGGTGCTGAAGGTGGACACCAGCACGGTGTCGGCCTCGCTGCTGACCACCGTGCTCGGCCTGGGCATGGGCTTCCTGATGCAGAACACCATGCTGATCACCCAGAACAGCGTCCCGCTGCGCAACATGGGGGCCGCCAGCGGCGCCGTCACCCTGTTCCGCACCGTCGGCGGCTCGCTCGGCATCGCGGTCTTCGGCTCGCTCTACACCCAGCGCCTCACCAGCTCGCTCACCAAGAGCCTGGGCCCGTCCGGCCACCAGCTGGCCGCCAACGGGACCAGGATCCCGCCCTCGGCGCTGCCCGGGCTCCCGGCCCCGGTGCAGCACGCCTTCAAGGTCGCGGTCACCGACGGCCTGCACAGCGTGCTGATCGGCGGCACGGTGCTGGCGCTGCTGACCTTCCTGGTCACCTTTCTGATCCGCGAGGTCCCGCTGCGCTCCGGCGCGGCGCCGGGCGCCCCGCTGGAGTAGCGGCTCACGGGACCACGGTCACCGGCCAGCGCCGGGCCTTGACCAGCCGCACCGCGGCCGAGCCGAGGACCCGGTGGCCCAGGCCCTTCGAGGCCCCGACCACCACCGCGTCCGCCCGCAGTTCGTCGGCCAGTTGGGACAGCGCCGCCACCACGTCGGCGCCGACCACCCGGTGGAACTCCCAGCGCAGGGCCCGGACCTCGGCCATGCCGGCCAGCCCGGCCCGCATCCGTCCGCAGATCGCGTCGGCCGCGGCCAAGTCGGACTCGGCGGTCACCGTCGAGATCCCGGCCACGGCGGCCATCGAGGACACCGGCTGCACATAGACCATGGCGAGCAGCGCGCCCTGACGGCGCGCCAGCCCGACCGCGTAGGCCGCCGCACGCCAGGACGGGTCGGAGCCGTCCACGCCGACCACTATCACCCTGGGGCCGTCCGTCCCGCACTCGAACACCGTGGCACCCCTCCCGGGTCCGGCCCGGCGCGGCGCCCGTGGACGCCGGCGAGGAGCCGAGTGATACTTAGTTTACGTGCGCTAAGTACTATCGGGTAAGTACCCGGGCCCGAACGGACGAGGAGACAACGATTCAGACCCCTCCCGAGACCGACCAGGACACCGAGGTCACCCGGCTGCGGCTGGCCATCGCCCGGATGTACCGGCAGATGGCCCAGGCCTCCCACACCCAGGACCTCACCTTCGCCCAACTGTCGGCGCTGGCCCGGATCGAGGAGCACGGCCCGCTGCGGCTGGGCGAGCTGGCCGCCAAGGAGTGCGTCACCGCGCCGTCGATGACCCGGACCCTCACCGCGCTGCGCTTCGGCGGCCTGATCGAGCGCACCTCCGACCCCAGCGACGGCCGCTCCGCCCTGGTCACCGTCACCCGCCGGGGCGCCGCGCTGCTGCTGAGGCTGCGTCAGGAGCGCTCCGAGCTGCTCACCGGCCGGGTCGCCCGGCTCACCGGCGAGCAGCGGGAGACCCTGTGGTCCGCCGTCGGGATCCTGGAGCTCCTGGTCACCCCCGAGGACGAGTCCTAAGGTGTGGCGCTCGGGGTCGGCGGTGTCGGGGGCGGCTTGGACAGGGCCTGCTGGTCGGCGAGGGCGATGGCGAGTTCGCCGGCCGCGGTCGGGTGCAGCGGGGCGTTGGCGTCCAGGCCCTGGACGAAGGACTGGTCGCTGCAGAGCTGGTGCCCCTCGAAGTGCTGCGGCACGTCGGTGAAGTCGAAGGTCCCGGCGCCCTGCCGGAGCACGGTGTTGAGGGTGTCGAGGCGGGATTGCAGGATCTTCGCCTTGGCGGTGGTGATGCCCTGGGACTTCAGGCAGTCGACGTTCTCGCCGAACGGGTTGTAGTACTCGTTGACCAGCACCCGCGGGTGCTGCGGCAGCGCGGCCAGATCGCCGAGCAGCTGGTAGTAGTCGGTGGCGAAGCCGGCGATCTGCTGCTGGAAGTAGGCGGTGGAGGCCCGGTCGTCGCAGGCGTCGGCCGCCGCGCACAGCGCGGTCAGCGCGGACCAGTGGATGTCGTTGGCGCCGATGCTGACGATGACCACCGACGCCTTGGCGGCCTGCGCGGCGACCGAGAGCTGGGAGGGCGCCTCGGCGGTGCCCAGCTGCTGCGGGCCGAGCAGGCCGTCGCGGATGGTGGCGCTGCTGCAGGCCAGGTTGAGCGTGTTCCACCCGTTCACCGCGCCCAGGTAGACCGCGTAGGAGTCCCGGCTGCGCCCGCAGGCCTTGTCCAGCGCGTCGGGGTGCTCGACCAGGGGGTTGCCGATCGCGGCGGCGGTGGAGTCGCCGAGCACCACCGCCTGGACGCCCTTGAGGACCGGACCGTTGCGGGCCGGCGGAGCCGTCGGGCTCTGTCCGACCAGGTCCGCGATGCTGCGCACCTGCCGCAGCGCCTTCGGCGTGGACGAGGCCAGCAGATAGACGCCGACCGCGTTCAGGGCGCACACCGCCGCCACCGCCGCGGCCAGCGTGCCGAGCATCAGCCGGCGGCTGGAGCGGCGGATCCCGGCGATGGCGACCGCGACCAGCGCCGCGAAGCCCACCGCGATCAGGGTCTCCCAGAGCAGGTAGCGGGTCCAGCCCGCGGTGAGCGCCCGGCTCAGCCCGGCCTCGGCCGCCCGCTGCTCCCCCGGCTTGGTGATCGTGCTCGCCTGGGCGTTCAGGGAGATATGAGTGAGCCTCAGCCGCGGCCGGATCGGCCCGTCGAACCGCGGCTGGGTGGGGACGACCTCGCCGAAGAGGTCGAGCTCACCGGGCCCGGACAGGCTCAGGCTCGGCGAGGCCGCTCCCACCTGCACGCTCTGGCCGACTGCGGACACCGACTGCAGCGGGGTGACCCGCACCGACAGCCAGACCGAGAGCGCCGCGACGACCAGCAGCACGACGAGGGCGGAGATCACGGACAGCACACGGCGCTGCCACCGACGCATGGGCATCCCTCCGATTCGTCCGGTGTCACCAGCGGTGGTGCACCTGGTCCCGGATCCGCCGGTCGTAGAGCGCGCGGACGGCGCTCAGGGTGGCTTCCGGCAGCGCCGGGACGGCGGCGGCCCGGGCGTTGGCGCGGGCCTGCTCGGTCGACCGCGCGCCGGGGATCACGGTGCTCACCCCCGGCTGCTGGATGATCCAGCGCAGCGCGGTCTGCGCGGGGGTGGTGCCGGGCGCGGCCAGGGCCGAGAACTCGGCGGCGGCCTCCACCCCGGTGTCGTAGTCGACCCCGGCGAAGGTCTCGCCCTGGTCGAAGGCCTCGCCGTGGCGGTTGTAGCTGCGGTGGTCGTCGGCGGCGAACACGGTGTCGTGCCGGTAGCGGCCGGAGAGCAGCCCCGAGGCCAGCGGGACCCGGGCGATGATGCCGACCCCGGCCGCCTCGGCGGCGGGCAGCACCTGGTCCAGCGGCTTCAGCCGGAAGGCGTTGAAGATGATCTGCACGGTCGCGGTACCGGGCCGGGCGATGGCCTCCAGTGCCTGTTCGCAGGTCTCCACGCTGACCCCGTAGGCGGCCACGGAGCCCGACTCCACCAGCGCGTCCAGGGCGTCGAACACCGCGTCCGACTCGATCACCGCGCTGGGCGGGCAGTGCAGTTGCACCAGGTCCAGCCGGTCAACGCCCAGATTCTGCCGGGAACGGTCGGTCCAGGCACGGAAGTTGGCGGCGGTGTAGTGCTCCGGCAGCTGCTCGGCCCGGCGTCCCATCTTGGTGGCGGTGAACACCCCGGCGCCCGGATTCTCCTTGGTCCAGCGGCCGATGACGCGTTCGCTGCGCCCGTCGCCGTAGACGTCGGCGGTGTCGAAGAAGGTCACGCCCTCCTCGGCGGCGGCGTCCAGGACGGCCAGCGCGTCCTTCTCCTCGACCTGGCCCCAGTCGGCGCCGAGCTGCCAGGTGCCCAGGCCGACGACCGAGACCTCGCGGCCGAGACGGCCCATGATTCGCTTGTCCATGCTGACATTCTCGCAGGTCGATGATCCGCACCGGAAACCGCGACGCGGATGAGTCGTCCGCCGCACGGACGTCCGCAAGACGGTATTCACCGGGCGGCCATGAGCTTCCACCAGGGTTCGGTAGTCTGCCGCGCCAATCTGGAGGAACCCGATGGACTCAGAGCTTGAGACGCCCCAGCCTTCCGCGCTGTCCACTCCGTCCGACCAGGCCGAGCCGTCCGGGGGGCTCTCCCGTCGGCACGCCCTCGGCCTGCTGGGCACCGCCGGCGCCGGCGCCGTCGCGGTACCGCTGCTCGGCGCCGGGACCGCCGCGGCCGACGCGCCGATCGGCGCCCCCGCGTTCAACCCGACCCCGGACACCGCCGGCGCCCCGCCGGTGCAGGGCCTGCACCTGACCTTCGGCGCGGACCCGCGCACCCAGATGGTGGTCTCCTGGCTGACCGACGGACCTGTCAAGAAGCCGCGGGTGCTCTACGGCACGCTCAAGCACGGCTTCGGCTCCAGCGCCGACGCGCGGACCCGCACCTACGTCGACGGCAAGTCCGGCCGCACGGTGTACGTGCACCACGCCGCGCTGAACCGGCTCAGCCCCGGCACCGACTACCTCTACCTGGTGTCGCACCAGGGCAGCACCCCCGACAGCGGCAACTTCCGCACCGCCCCCAGCGGCCGGGCGCCGCTCACCTTCACCAGCTTCGGCGACCAGTCCGCCCCGCAGGTGACCTGGACGGCCGACGGCACGGTGGGCCTGGACGCCAACTCCACCCCCGCGACCAAGGACATCGTCAGCGGGATCGAGCAGGTGGCGCCGCTGTTCCACCTGCTCAACGGCGACCTCTGCTACGCCAACCTGGACGTCGACCGGGTCCGCACCTGGAACAACTTCTTCACCAACAACACCCGCTCGGCCCGCTTCCGCCCGTGGATGCCCGCGGCCGGCAACCACGAGATCGAGTCCGCCAACGGGCCGATCGGCCTCGGCGCCTACCAGACCTACTTCTCGCTGCCCTCGACCGAGACCGACCCCGAGCTGGCCGGTCTCTGGTACGCCTTCACCGCGGGCTCGGTCCGGGTGATCGTGCTGCAGAACGACGACAACTGCCTCCAGGACGGCGGCGACGTCTACATCAGCGGCTACTCCGGCGGCCGTCAGCTGGCCTTCCTGGAGAAGGAGCTGCGCGCGGCCCGGGCCTCCCGGGAGACCGACTGGATCGTGGTCGCCATGCACCAGGTGATGATCAGCTCCTCCGACGCCAACGGCGCCGACCTGGGCCTGCGTCAGAAGTACGGCCCGCTGTTCGACAAGTACGGGGTGGACCTGGTGGTCTGCGGCCACGAGCACAACTACGAGCGGTCGCTGGCCGTCCGCGGCGTGGTCACCAGCAGCGAGACGCTCACCCCGAACCCGGTGTCGACCGCCACCGACGACATCGACACCTCGCTCGGCACCGTCCACATGATCCTCGGCGGCGGCGGTGTGTCGGGCACGACCAACCAGGCGTTCTTCAAGGACGGCACCGCGAAGGTGATCACCGCCGTGGCGTCCAGCGCCCCGACCGGCTCCAAGCGCGCCGCCACCTACGTCAAGGAGCAGGCGATCTGGACCGGGGTGCGCGACCTGGAGCACCCCTACGGCTTCGCCGCGTTCACGGTCGACCCGGGCCGCTTCCCCGGCGACACCACCCGGCTGCACGTCACCTACTACAACGTCAACAAGCCGCACGGCGAGCTCTCGGTCTTCGAGAAGTTCACCCTGCACCGCAAGCGTTCGGACGGGCACCGCTGACCCGGCGTCACCGCCGGGCCAACGCGACCCTCTACGGCCGGCCGAGCTCCAGCAGCTCGGCCAGCCGGCGCCAGCCGTCGCGCGGCAGACCGGGCTGGTCGCCGCCGGTGACCAGTTGCAGCGCCAGATGGTCCGCGCCCGCCGCCAGGAACTCCTCGGCGCGGGCGCGGACCGCGTCCGCGTCGCCCCAGGCGAACAGGGCGTCGACCAGCCGGTCGCTGCCGCCGTCCGCGAAGTCCTGCTCGGAGAAGCCCAGCCGCAGCAGGTTGCCGGTGTAGTTGGGCAGTTGCAGATAGCGCGCCAGGTAGTCGCGGCCGGTGCTGCGGGCCCGCTCCGGGTCGGCGTCGAGCACCACCTTCACCTCGGGGGCGAGCAGCGGGCCCGGGCCCAGCGCCGCCCGCGCCTCGGCCGTGTGCTCCACGGTGACCAGGTACGGATGGGCCCCGGCGGTCCGCTCCCCCGACAGCCGCAGCATCTTCGGGCCGAGCGCGGCCAGTACCCGGGCCTCGGCCGGGACCGGGACCGGGGCGGCGTCGAGCGCGTCCAGGTAGGCGACCATCGCCGAGTACGGGCGCTGGTAGCGGTCGCCGGCCAGCAGCGCGTGGCTGGCGCCGAGGCCGAGCAGGAACCGGCCGGGATGGGCGGCGGCCAGCTCGGCGGTCTGCGCGGCGACGTCCGCCGCCTCCTCGTCCCAGATGCTGAGGATGCCGGTGGCGACGGTCAGCGAGTCCGTGGCCGCGATCAGCGCCGCCGCGTGCCGGACCGAGCTGCTGCCGCCGATCCACACCGCGCCGTAGCCGAGCTTCTCCAACTCCTGGGTCGCCGCGAGGACCTCGCCGTCCGCGGACGAGCCCTTCACCTGCAATGCCGAACTCCAGATACCGAACCGGCCGAGAGACATGGACCACTCCTGTTCAGAACAGTGCGTACACCTGCGGCAACCCGGCCCCTGCCGCAGGGTATTCCCGGCCCCGTCCCCGCCGCGATCGGCTCAGGCGGGTTCCGGGGCCGGGCGGGCGCGGAAGCGGAAGCCGACGCCGCGCTCGGTGGTGAGCAGTCCGGCCGCGCAGGGTTCGAGCTTGCGGCGTATCCGGTGCATGTGCAGGTCGACCGAGCGGCTGCGGCTGCCGGACCAGTCGCCGATGCTGCTCCGCAGCTCGTCCCGGGTGACCACCCGCCCGTTGCTCCGCAGCAGTTCGCTGACCAGTCGGAACTCCAGCGGGGTCAGCGCCACCGGCCGGCCTTCCACCAGCAGCCTGCTGCCGGTGGGGTCCAGGATGATCCGGCTGGACACCGCCGCGACATAGGAGCCGGTCATCGTCGGCCCCGGAACGACCGGCAGGCCGGCCTCCGCCCAGGCCTCGAAGCCGCCGATCACATCGGTGGCCCGGTGCAGCCCCAGGTCGTGCAGGCCGGCCGCGGCGAGGCTGGAGGTGTAGCCCTGCGGGCAGACCAGCACCACCCGTAACGAGTGGTCCGCCGCCTCCTCGATCCGGGAGCCGCTCTGCGGATCGAGCCGCCATTCCAGCACATTGCGTTCCAGCACCAGCGATCCGGGGATCTCGCCCTGCACCCGTCGCTGCAGCTCGGAGCGGAGGTCCACCAGCAGCGCGCCCTCGGCCTGCGCGCAAGCCGCCTGACTCGGCGTCAGCCGTTGCAGCCGGGCCCGGGCGTCCCGCAGCAACTGCTCCACCGAGCGGTACGTGCCTGTCTGCTGAGGCTGCATGTCTGACTGCTCCTGGGCCTGATCCGGAGGCGACACCGACGCTGACTGCTGCCGCAAGGGCGACAGCGCTCGGTGGTGCACATGGGGCTCGTGGTGGAGGTCACGGGGCCAGCCTACGTGAACGGTCGGGCTCGGCACACGAACTGTGTCTCGATTCCGAAACACTCCATCCATTGTGGCCGGACCGCGCCCGCTGCTATCAATGACCTTGTGACCAGGACCGAGACGCTGACCCGGAGACTCCACGTGGACCTCCAGCGGGTCGGCGCGTCCGTGTGTCCGCTCTGCCGCCGATAGGCCCGGCCTTTCCCGCTCCTCGCACCGCGTTCCCCCGCGCACCGCAGCACCACACCGGCCCGCGCTCCCCCGCAGTGAGCTTTCTCCGCCCGTAGCCGTCCCCGGCCGAAACCGAGGACAACTGCGGGCCGCCCGACGTATCCGCCCACTCGACTCCACGGAGACCTCCGATGTCCGAGACCCCCACTGCCGACGCTCCGTCAGAACGCTGGCAGGACCGGCTTCCTGGCGCCACCCGACGCGGATTCCTGGCCGCCGGCGCCGGCGGTGCGATCGCCGCGCTGCTCGCCGCCTGCGGTTCGCAGAGCTCCGGCGGAACGGCCGCCAAGCCGGGCAAGGGAGGCAGCGGTGGCGCGGCGAGACGCGGCGGCACCCTGCGTGCGGGCTCGCCACCGCCGCCCACCGCCGTCGACCCGGTGACCGCCTACGACGGCACCTCGGTCGCCCTGATCCAGCTGGTGGCGGAGTACCTGGTCTGGCTGGACGAGGACTTCAAACTGGTCCCCAAGCTGGCCACCGCCTGGAAGTCCGACCCCGCCGCCAAGGTCTGGACCTTCACCCTGCGCAAGGGCGTGACCTTCTCCGACGGCACCCCGCTGGACGCCGCCGCGGTCAAGGCCAGCTTCGACCGGCTGCTCGACCCGAAGAACAAGTCCTCAGCGCTCTCCGCCTTCGACACCGTGCTGGGGCAGGGCGGCGTCAGCGCCCCCGACGACTCCTCCGTCGTCTTCACCCTGAAGCGCCCGTTCTCCGACTTCCCCTACCTGGTCTCCGCCGGGAACTACAACGCGGTGATCCTCAAGAAGGACTACGCCGGGAACTTCACCAGCAAGGCGATCGGCACCGGACCGTTCCTGCTGAAGTCCTACGACCTTTCCACCGGCGCGGTGTTCACCCGCAACCCCTCCTACTGGGACGCCCCCAAGCCCTACCTGGACGGGGTGGACATCACCTTCTTCGCCGACGACCAGGCCGACCTGGTCGCGCTGCAGAGCGGCAGCATCGACGTGCAGGTGATCAGCCAGCCCGACCTGGTGCAGCCGCTGGCCGCCGCGGGCGGGGACATCACCGTCGACCAGGTCCAGAGCACCGGCGTGACCGTGCTGACGCTGCGCACCGACAAGGCCCCGTTCGACCGCAAGGAGGTCCGGCAGGCCGTCGCCTACGCCCTGGACCGGCCCGCGATCAAGACGGGGGTGGCCGCGGGCGTCGGCGACCTGGGCAACGACCACCTGTTCGCCCCGCTGTTCCCGGCCGCGCCCAAGGACATCGAGCAGCGGGCCAAGGACCAGGCCAAGGTCACCCAGCTGCTGCAGACGGCCGGGGTCGGCAGCCTGCGCTTCACCCTCACCTTCGACCCGCCGAACAAGAACTACGCGGTGACCATCCAGAGCCAGCTCAAGCAGGTCGGCATCACCGTCGATTTGGACCAGCGCTCCTCCAACGACTTCTACGGCGGCGACCAGGCCAAGGACACCCCCTGGCTGTTCACCACCGCCAACCTGGTCGCCTGGGCCGGCCGTCCGGTGCCGAGCCAGTTCATCACCCCGATGGTGAAGAGCGGCGCGGTGTGGAACGGCTCCAAGTACGCCAACAAGGCGCTGGACGACGCCGCCGACGCCTACGACGCGGCGACCACCGACACCGCCCGCGCCGCCCAGGCCGAGATCATCGCCAAGGCGCTGCACGAGGACGTGCCGATCATCGTCAGCTACTGGGCCGGAACCGTGCGCGCCTTCAACGGCAGGAAGTTCACCGGCATCAAGGCGCACCCCAGCGAGTTCGTGGACTTCAGCACGGTCTCCCAGGTCTGAGGGGGCCGCCGCGATGAGGTCCTTCCTGCTCCGCCGGCTGGCCGCCGTCCCGCTGACCCTGTTCCTGCTGTCGTTCCTGGTCTTCGCCGCCACCCAGGTGCTGCCCGGCGACGTCGGCCGGACCGTGCTCGGGCACGAGGCGAGCGACGCCTCGGTGCGCCAGCTGGACCACCAACTCGGCCTGGACCGGCCGATACTGAACCAGTACGGGCACTGGCTCAGCCAGTTCCTGACCGGGAACTGGGGCACCTCCTACACCCTGCACACCCCGGTCAGGGAACTGCTGCTGACCCGGCTCGGGCACTCGCTCCAACTCGCCCTGTTCGCCTTCGTCCTGCTGGTCCCGATCGCGCTGACGCTGGGCGTGCTGGCCGGTCTGTACCACGACCGCCCGCTGGACCGGGTGATCAGCACGGCGGGCCTGGCGCTGGGCGCCACACCGGAGTTCGTCACCGGCGTGGTGCTGCTGGTGGTGTTCTCGGTGAACCTGCACTGGCTGCCCGCCTCCGCACAGACCGAGCCGGGACAGGGCGGGCTCGGCCAGACGCTCTATCACTTCCTGCTGCCCGCAGTCTCGTTGGTGCTGGTCTGCCTCGGTTATGTGGCCCGGCACGTCCGTGCGGGCACCATCGCCGTGCTGTCCGGGCCGCATGTCCGCGCGGCCCGGCTGCGCGGACTGCCGGAGCGCCGGGTGGTGCTGCGGCATGTGCTGCGCAACGCCACCGTCCCGGCGACCAGTGCGCTGGGGGTGCAGCTGCAGTACCTGCTCGGCGGGATCGTGGTGGTGGAGCTGCTGTTCAACTACCCCGGCGTCGGCGCGCTACTGCTGCAGTCCGCGGTGGACAAGGACCTGCCGACGCTGCAGGCCACCGCCATGGTGCTGGGCCTGCTCTACATGCTGGTGGTGCTGCTGGCGGACCTGGCCTACCGGCTGCTCGACCCCCGGGTGCGGCTGGGGGTGGCCGCGTGACCGCGCTCACCGTACCCGCCGAGGCGACGGCCGGGGCGCCCGCGCCGCGCCGGCGCCGACCGCAGCTGCTGCTGTGGCTTGGCACCGGCGTCCTGGTCGCCTGGACCCTGGTGGCGCTGCTCTGGCCGCACTTCGCGCCCTACCCGCCGGACGCCCAAGCGCCGCAGGACCGCTTCCTGGCTCCGGGCACGGCGCACTGGCTGGGCACCGACCAGTTCGGCCGGGACGTGCTGTCCCGGATGCTGGCCGGCTCGCGTCCGGTGATCGAGGTCGCGCCCGCCGCCACCGCGATCGCGGTGCTGGCCGGCACCGCGATCGGCCTGGTCACCGGTGCCTACGGCGGCTGGCTCGACGAGGTGGTGATGCGCATCGTGGACGCCGCCGTGGTGTTCCCTGCGATCATCGCGGCGGTGCTGTTCGTGGCCCTGCTGGGCCACTCGGTGGTGGTGCTGCTGCTGGTGATCGGCACCGCGCTGGTCCCGCTGGTCTCCCGCAGCGTACGGGCGGCCACCCTGGTGGAGCGTGAGAAACCGTATGTGGAGGCGGCCAGGCTGCGCGGTGAGCCCGGCCTCTCGCTGCTGCTGCGCGAGCTGCTGCCCAACATCCGCGGCACCGTGCTGGTCGAGGCCACCTCCCGGCTGGGCGACGCGGTGTTCGCCGCGGCGACGCTGTCCTTCCTCGGCCTCGGCCAACCGCCCGGCTCCCCGGAGTGGGGGTCGACCATCGCCGACAACCGGGTCTGGCTGCAGAACGCGCCCTGGACCGTACTGGCCCCAGCGCTGGCCATCGCCACCCTGGTGGTGGGCGTGGCGCTGGTGGCGGACACGCTCAGGAACAGAAGGGACCGAGCATGGTGACCCCGCCGGAACCGCGGACCGAAGCGCTGCCGCAGACGGAGGGCCTGCGCGTGGAGGGGCTGAGCATCAGCTATGACTCGGCGTCAGGCCCGGCCCAGGTGCTGCACGACGTGTCCTTCCGGGTCGCCCCCGGCGAGATCTTCGGGCTGGTCGGCGAGTCCGGCTGCGGCAAGTCGACGCTGGCCTACGCGCTGGCCCGGCACCTCGCCCCCGGCGGCCGGATCCTCGGCGGGCGGATCCGCCTCGACGGCACCGACCTGCTCGCCCTCGACCCCCGCGAGTTGCGCCGCTGGCGCGGCTCCGATCTGGCCTTTGTGCACCAGGATGCGGCCGGGGCGCTGGACCCCACCATGCGCATCGGCGCCCAGTTGGACGAGGTGCTGCGGCAGCGCGGCCTGACCCGGGCCCAGTCCTCCGCCCGCACCCTGGAGCTGCTGCGCCAGGTCCGGCTGCCGGACCCGCAGGCGGTGGTCCGCCGCTACCCGCACCAGCTCTCCGGCGGCCAGCAGCAGCGCGTGGTCATCGCCGCCGCCCTCGCCGTCGAACCCCGGCTGCTGGTCCTGGACGAGCCGACCACCGGCCTGGACGCCTCGGTCGAGCACGAGGTGCTGAGCCTGCTGGCCGAACTGCGCCGGGATCTGCGGGCCTCGGTGGTCTTCGTCAGCCATGACCTCGGCCTGGTCGGCCGGATGTGCGACCGGGTCGGGGTGCTGTACGCGGGGCGGCTGGTCGAGGTGGGCCAGGTCGGCCCGGTGCTGGACGCACCGGCCCACCCGTACACCTCGGGGCTGCTCGGCGCGGTGCCGCAGCTCGGCACCACCCGGCGGACCCGGCCGCTGCGGCCGATCCCCGGACGGCTGCCGCTGCCCGGCGCCGCCGAGCCGGGCTGCGCCTTCGCCCCGCGCTGCGCCTGGGCCGAGGACGCCTGCCGCGCGGAGGAGCCCGCGCTGGACACCGCCGTCCTGCCCGGACGCGCGGTGCGCTGCCTGCACCCGCTGCGCTCGGCCCCCGAGCCGGTACCGCTGCTGCCCCCGCAGAAGGCCGGGGACCGTGCCGGGGCCGCCGACGACGCCGGGCCCGCGGTCCTGCTGGAGGCCCGCGGCCTGGTCCGCGGCTTCGGCCGCAGCACGGTGGTGGACCAGGTTGATCTGACCATCCATCAGGGCGAGGTGCTGGGGCTGGTCGGCGAGTCCGGCAGCGGCAAGACCACGCTGGCCCGGGCCGTGGCCGGGCTCGGCCCGGACGGGGCCGGCACGCTGCGGCTGCACGGGCGCGCGCTGCCGTCCCGGCTGTCCCGGCGCAGCCCGCAGGACCGGCGCCGGGTGCAACTGGTGTTCCAGAACCCGGACACCGCGCTGAATCCCAGTCACACCGTCAGAACCGTGCTGACCAGGGCGCTGCGCACGCTCGCGGGTCCGGAGGGCCCCGGCCCGCTGGACCGGCTCACCGAGCGCACCAGGATCGACGCCGACCTGCTGGACAGCAGGCCGGACCGGCTCTCCGGGGGCCAGCGGCAGCGGGTCGCCATCGCCCGCAGCTTCGCCGGCGAGCCCGAACTCGTGGTCTGCGACGAGCCGGTGTCCTCGCTGGACGCCAGTGTGCAGGCGGGCGTGCTGGAGCTGCTGGCGGAGCAGCGCGACCGCACCGGCACCTCGTACCTCTTCATCTCCCACGACCTCGCCGTGGTCGGCTACCTGGCCGACCGGATCGCGGTCATGTACCGGGGGGTGATCGTCGAGGAGGGGCCCGCCGCGGAGGTCCTGCACGGCCCGTCCCACCCCTACACGGCGGTGCTGATGGAGGCGGCCTCGCGGACCGTCGGCAGTTCCGCCGCCGCCCTGCCCGAACCGCTGCCGGAACCGCTGCCCGCGGCCTCCCGCCGCGCGGGGCACCCGGGCGGGTGCCGCTTCGCCGAGCGCTGCGCGCTGCGCATCGACGGCCTGTGTGCCGAGGTCCGGCCGCCGGAACGGGTGGTCGGGCCGGGACACCTGGTCCAGTGCCATCTGGAGGTCGAGTCGCTGCCGGTGTGGCGCACCGAGGCCACCGTCGCCGCGGCCGACCCGCCGTAAAGCCTGTCTGTCCGATCCCATCCGAGGGAGTACCCATGACCCAGCCCGCCACGGGCGCCGCCCCGCCCGGCACCCCCGCCGCCCAGGAGTTCGCCGACCTGGCCGACCCGGAGTCCCCCGCGCCCCCGCCGACCGTCGAGCGCCGCTGGGTCACCGTGACCACCGGCGGCCACATCAGCGGCGTCTTCTGGGGCAGCGCCGCCCCGGAACTGCTGCTGCTGCACGACTCCGCCTCCAGCGCCCGTTCCTGGGACGGGCTGCTGCTGGTCCTGGACCGCCCGGCCGTCGCGGTGGACCTGCCGGGGCACGGCCGGTCCAGCCAGCGTGCCGACCTCCGCCCCCGGCGGCTCGCGGCGGGGCTGGCCCAGGCGGCGCACTCCTTCGCCCCGCCCGGGGTCCCGGTGGTCGGCCGGGGCCTCGGCGCTCTCGCGGCCATCGCGGTGACCGCCAAGGCCCCGGGGGTGCTCGGGCGGCTGGTCCTGCTGGACACCCTCCCCGGCTCCCCCGCCGAAACAGGCACCGGCGCCCCGGCCGACGCCGCCGGAACCGCGGCGGACGACGAGGCCCTCTGGGCCCAACTGGCCGCCGTGCCCGACCCGGTGCTGGTCCGCACCGAGGGAGGCCCGCTCGGCGACGACCTGGCCGACCGCTTCCGCGCCGAGGTCCCGCACGGGGAGACCACCATCAGCGGCGCCGACCCGGACGCCCTCGCCGCCACCCTGCGCGCACTGCTGCAGCTTTCCTGACTCCAGCCCCGCCCCTCCCGCCGCCCGAGGAGAAACCGCATGTCAGTGAACATCCCTGTGATCGACCTGCAGGCCGCCCTGAGCGAGGACGCGCCCGAGGACCTGCTCGCCACCGTCCGCGCGGCGATCGAGCAGGTCGGCATCGTCCAGTTCGTGAACCACGGCGTCCCGCAGCAGGTGATCGACGAGTTCCACCAGTCCGTGGGCCGGGTGCTGGCACTGCCCCGCGCCGAGAAGGAGAAGCTGGCCAGCCCCACCGGCCACCCCTACCGGGGTTGGCGGCAGTGGCCGGACGACTTCGGCCGGCTGGAGCTGGAGCGCATCAACATCGGCCAGTACGACAGCGCCGAGGACGCCCTCGCCGCCGGGCTGAGCCCGGAGCACGCCGACCTGTTCACCCACGTCAACGTCTGGCCGCCGAGCGAGCCCGGGCTGCGCGAGGCCGCGTTCCGCTACCGCGACGCGCTGTTCGGGGTCGGCCGCCGGGCGCTCGCCCTCTACGCCCGGGTCCTCGGCCTCCCCGAGGACACCTTCCCGGTGGGGGACGACGCGTACACCACCTTCGTCGTCAACGACTACCCCACCTGGACCCACACCGGCACCGACGCCGACACCGAGAAACTGCTGCTGCTGGAGCACGCCGACGGCTCGGCCGTCACCGTGCTGCACCAGGAGGGCGACTACGCCGGGCTCCAGGGCCAACGCCCGGACGGCAGTTGGCAGTCCGTGCCGATCCTGCCGGGGGCGCTGCAGGTCTTCAGCGGCACCCTGCTCGCCAACTGGACCGAGGGACGGCTCCGTCCCGGCCGGCACCGGGTGGTGTCCGGCGGCTCGGTGACCCGCCGCTCCTCCGCCGTCTTCATCAACCCGGGCCTGGACACCGTGGTCGAGCCGCTGCCGCCGTTCGCCGACCCGGAGGACTCCGACTTCGAGCCGGTCTCGGTCTGGGAGCAGGCCTCGCGGAACGTGGAGGAGTACCTCCAGGTCTTCGGCCGCCCGGACCAGGTGGCGGCCTGGCGCGACGGCCGCCCCTACGTCGCCGAGCTGGCCCAGTGACCGCCGCCCCCGGCGTCACCGCCGACACCGCCGCCTCCCCCGCCCCCGGCGTCACGGTCGAGCGCCGCCACCCGGTGCCGGAGGGCACCATCACCTGGGAGCCCAGCGCCCGCCGGGTCCGCGGCACCAAGGGCGACACCACCGTCGTCGACAGCCGCCGTCCGATCCTGGTCTGGGAGCCCGGCCAGGCCGTCCCGCTCTACGCGTTCCCGCGCGAGGACGTCCGCACGGACCTGCTGCGCCCGGCCGCCGCGCCGGAGACCGGCCGGCACTCGGGCTCGGAGGTCTTCTACGACCTGGTGCTGGAGGACGGCGAGACGGTGCCCGACGCCGCCTGGACCTTCCCCGGCGAGGAGCTGGCCGGATACATCGCCTTCGAGTGGTTCCAGCGGGTCGGCCGCGGCCTGGACCACTGGTTCGAGGAGGAAGAGGAGATCTTCATTCACCCGCGCGACCCCTACAAGCGGGTGGACGCGCTGCTCAGCAGCCGGCATGTGCAGGTCGAGATCGGCGGAGTGGTGGTCGCGGACACCCGGACCCCGGTGCTGCTGTTCGAGACCCGGCTGCCGACCCGCTACTACATCCCCCGCAAGGACGTCCGGCTCGACCTCTTCACCCCCACCGAGTTGCGGACCGGCTGCCCCTACAAGGGCACCGCCGAGTACTGGTCGCTCGCGGGCCAGAACCCGGGCCAGGACGCGGGCCAGAGCGCGGAGGTGCCGCCGAACATCGCCTGGAGCTACCCCGACCCGATCCCCGCGGCGCAGGCCGTCCGCGGCCACATCGCCTTCTACAACGAGGCGGTGGACATCATCGTGGACGGCGAGCGGCTGGAACGGCCGGTCACCAACTTCAGCAGCAGCCTGAAGGCCCAGCGGGAATCGGCACGATAGGACCGGTCCCCGCCAGGTCTCTCCTTGCCCTGCCGACCGCTACTGCCGGGAGCGGCCCCGTAGCAGGCCGTATCCGGCGGCGGCCAGGGCCAGCACCGCGACCACCAGGCCCGCGATGCCCAGGGTGCGCGCCGTGGAGTCACTGCTGCTCGACGCCGCCGCGGTCGTGGCCTTGGCGGCGGTCGACGGCGCGGCCGAGGCCGGGGTGGCGTTGGCGCCGGCCGTGGCACCGCCGTCGCTGTCGTCGGGCGCGGCGGCGGTGAGGGTCAGCACCGGCGCCGGGTGCTCCGGCTCCGCCTGGCCCGGCTGCTGCTGGTCGATCCAGCGGACGATGTCCCCGTCCGAGTACGTCTGCAGCGTCTTGAACGCCAGCGAGTCGGCGCCGGACGGCAGTTGGCCGAAGGCCACGGTGAAGTCCTGGTACTGGCCCGGGGTGATCCTTCCGCCGGTCCACAGGACCTCGGAGACCGCGTCGGTGATGTTCCCGTCGTCGGTGACGATCGGCTTGGTGAGCTTGACGGTCTTGACCGTCGCGGTCCAGCCCGGCACCGGGGAGACCAGCACCGAGGCGATCGGCTGGTCGCTCGGGAAGAAGACGTCCACCTTGGTGGTGTCGGCCTTGTCCTCCTCGTTGGGCACCCGGAAGGTCAGGGTGCCGTCCGAGGCGCCCTTGGGGTAGCTGTCGGGGTGAACGGTGACATGCGCGAACGCCGCCCCGGCACCGGCCAGGACACCGGCCGCGGCAAGCGCGCCGACCACGGCCGTACGGCGCAGAGCGCGCCGCGCCCGGGCCGGGCCCGTGCCGGGCGCGAGGGAACGGGAAAGCGGAAAAGCGGACATGGCTGTGTGCTCCGAGTGTCGAGCCGACGGACGCACCGGTCCGTCGGAGATACGTGCGGGGGGACGACTCACCCGGTCGGGACCGGGAGGGATCCCCGCGGCGGACCGCGACGTATCACCGCATGGCGGAGCAGGAGCGGGAACTTCCGGCTGGGCCCGTCCACATGGCCCGGCGCCGGGACGCGCGGCGGCACCGCCGGGGGCACCACCCTCGCCCGGACCCAGGCCGCAGGGCCGGGGACGAGTGCCGCCGCGCAGCGCACCAGCGCCCACACCGCCGCCTCACCGCAGCGCAGCCACCAGGCGGCGGCCAGCGCCGCCAGCGCGTGCGCGACCACGGCCGACCCGCTCATGGCGTGCGGCGGCACCGGGACGGCGGGCCCGTCCATGCCGGGCATCGCACCCATCCCCGGTATGTTCGCCATGGCCATGTTCGCCATCGCCGCGGCCCCGGTCGTGCCGGGCAGTACCGAGGATCCGCCCGCGGTCGCGTCGAAGAGCAGGTGCAGGCCGACCTGGACCAGGGCCATGGCCCCGCAGATCGCCGCCAACGAGCGCTCGCGCGAAGCCGCCAGGAAACTCAGCACGAAGACGACGGCGGACGCCGCCGACATCGTCCGCAGGGTGGGCACAGCGCCCATGGCCAGACCGTGCGCGGAGGCGGCGAGGGCCACGCACAGGACGGCGAACACGCCGGCCCGCAGGCATCGCAGCACCGGGGCGGCACGCACCTCGCCGGGATCCTCTCGCCAGATGGCGGCCACTGTTGACCGTCGCCACTGTACGCGGATGCCTGCGGCCCACGGGCCGGGTGGGCAACATTGGTGCGGCCGTCCAGGCTCTTGGCCGGGCCGCTGCTACCTGGGCCACTGCCAGGGGCGGTCGGACCAGTCGACCTGCGCCGGATCCTCCAGGTCGATGTCGGGGAACGCCGCACGCACAGAGTCCTCGAACTCGTGCGCGCTCATCGGGCTCCAGCCCAGTCCGCCCATCCGCACCAGGCGGTAGCGGGTGTCGGTGTGGAAGGCACTGATCTCGACCAGGGCCGCTCGACGCGGCCCGGTGCTTTGCTCGCTCATGTCTGCCACCGTGCCGCACCCGCCTTCCGGCCGCGAGCCGGACTACGCCAGGCGAACCGGTGGCAGACCGCCGGGCAACCACCGCGACCGTGCGCCCGGCGAAGCACGGGAGGACAATCGACAGGCAGGGAAGTCGACAGGCGGGAAGTCACGAGCCCTTCACTCCGGAGCCCGCGATCCACGGCCGTGCCGACCTGCCGGGGGGGTGTCGGGGCTGCGGCCGGCCGCAGCCCGGCCTTCCAGTCCCTGGAGGCAAGGATGAGTCCCCAATCGCCTGCCGACCCGCCGACCGGCCCCCCGACCGGCTCCCCCAGCGGCTCTCTGACCGGATCCTCTCCCAGCGGCGGTCCGCGCCCGCCCGGCCGCCACCGGGCGCCGCCGTCCAGGGGCCCGCGCCCGCCCTGGTGGCGCCGCCGCAGCCTGCTCGCCTTCATCGCCGGCGCCGCCACCGCGGCACTGGTGCTGGGCCTGGTCCTGGCCACCACCAGGCACAGCAAGCCGGAGACGCCCGCCGCGCAGCAGGTGGCCCTGCAGCCGGTGGACACCCAGGGGCCGGACCCCTTCGTCCCCAGCCGTCCCAAGCCCCCGTCCAAGCCGAAGTCGACGTCCGAGGTGCCCGGCTCAAGATCCGGCACCAGGTCCGGCGCCGTACCCGTCGCCGCCCATGGGACCAGCCAGGTCCAGGGCTCCACCCGTGGCCTGTACGCGGGGACGCAGCAGCTCTCCAGCTGCGACACCGCGCAGTTGTCGTCCTACCTCGGCTCCCACCCCGACCAGGCCCGCGCCTGGGCGGGTGCGCAGGGCATCGCGCCCAGCTCCATCGGGTCCTATCTGCGGACGCTCACCCCGGTCGTGCTGCGCCTGGACACCCGGGTGACCAACCACGGCTACGCGGGAGGCGTGGCCACCACGTTCCAGTCGGTGCTGCAGACCGGCACCGCGGTCCTGATCGACTCGCACGGGCTGCCGCGGATGCGCTGCGCGTGCGGAAACCCGCTGCTGGCGCCGAGCAGCACCAAGGCCGCCTACACCGGGCCGGCCTGGACCTCGTTCCAGGCGGCGAGCGTGGTCGTGGTGGTCCCGTCGGTGACCAGGGTGACGGCCGTGGTGCTCTTCGACTCCCGGCACCGCTCCTGGTTCGAACGCCCGGTCGGCAGCAGCGGACACACCGACCACCGGGTGCAACCCCCGCCGACGGCAACCCAGTTGACGCCGTGGACCACGTCCGCCGCGGCCACCCCGTCGACCCGAGTGCCGCCGCCCACCAGGACGCACACCCACACCGCCACGCCCACCCACACCCCCACCACGACGGTTCACCCCGCCCCCGCGCTCAGGACGCCCACGCCCTCGGCCACCACGGCGACACCGACGCCGACTCCGACCGCAACTCCCCCGCCGTCCTCCCCGCCCACACCGAGCAATCCGCCTTCGAGCACAACAACCCCCGGTACCGAAAGCCCCACCGAACTCACGCCGCTCCCCTGACCCCCTGCGCGGCCGGGCGACCGGCGAACTGGCGGCTCAGCCGCAGCAGTTGGGCCGGTGTGGTGTGCGGAAGGTACGCCTTGCCGATGGCGGTGCCGATCAGGGCCAGTTGGGCCGGGTCCGGGTAGGCCATGTAGAGGGGCTGGTACTCGGGCTGGAACTTGGCCTTGAAGGCCAGCAACGAGCGGAAGCCGTAGACCGGTTCGAGCGCCTGGCCCGCGACGTCGAGCAACCGCTGCAGCGGGACGGCCTGTTCGCCGCGGTCGATCCGGGCCAGCGGGGCTCCGGACAGGCTCATGAACCGGGCCCCTTCCTCCTTGAAACCCAGTGCGGCGGAAGCGATCAGGAACTCCATGACACCGCGGAACCCCTCGTTGCTGCGACGCATGAAGTCCAGGGTCCAGCCGACCGGTTCACCCTGCCGGTAGCTGGGCAGCCAGCTGGTGATGCCGTGCAGCCGCCCGTCCGCGTCCAGCGCCACCAGGCAGCGCACCCGGGGGTCGTCGAGTTCGTCCAGCCCACCGAGGGTGAAGCCCATCTCCGGGAGCCCCTTGTCCGCCACCCACTCCTCGGACAGCGCACGGATCTGCTCCTGCAACGCGAGGGAGGCGGTGGGGAAGGTGGTCCACTGGGCGGTGATACCGGCCTTGCCGGCCTTGTTCAGGGCGGTGCGCACGTCCTGCCACTTCTTGCCGGTGAAGGCGAGTTCGGGCAGCGGCAGGAAGGTGTCCTCGGCGACCTGGACCGCGCTCCAACCCAGGCCGTCCGTGGCCTCCTTGGTCGCGGCGGTGACGCTGTAGAAGCAGGGGCTCCAGCCCTGGCTGTCGCAGTGCGCGGTGAACTCGGCGACCGCCGCCGCCCGCGCCTGCGGGGCGCCGTAGGGGTCGCCCAGGGTCAGCGCGATGGTGCCCACCACCCGGTAGGCCACGGCGGCCCGGCCGTCCGGGCTGATCCAGTGGGTGTTGCCGGGCCAGGTGGTCATGTAGGAGATGGCCGAGCCGCCGTACTGCTCCAGCAGGGCCTGTGCGCGCTGGGTGCTGTCCTGGCGGCCGGACGCGTTGGCGCGCCAGAAGGCAAGGAACAGTCCGGCCAGGGTGACCAGCCAGAACACCGGGCCGACCGCGACATACAGGGCCTTGGCGGTGCCGCCGACCGGGACGAAGGCCGCGTTCTCGGTGCCGAACAGCGCCAGGTAGGTCGGCGGGAGCAGCCGTTCCGGGTAGTCGACCAGCAGTTGGTGGAAACTCGGCTCGGGGGCGAACTGGTCCCGCAGGTCGTAGCCGAACTTGATGTAGAGCGCGCCGACCACCACGAACGCCAGCGCGGCGGCCCCCAGCAGCGCCAGCGCGCTCCAACGCGGTGCCCGCAGGGCAAAGTGACGCCGGGTCAGCAGCAGCACGACGATGACGGCCAGTGGCACCAGCATCAGCAGGCTGGAGTAGACGATCAGGGCGGTGGTGACGCCGGGCTCGGTGGTGGGGTCGTCGCGGAACCCCTGCAGCGCGATCAGGGTGTAGCGCAAGGTGGCCGCGCCCAGGGCGAGTTCGAAGACCAGCGCGGCCCACCAGGCCATCCGCCGTCCGCGCCACAGCCCGATCGCGATGATCACCAGGATCAGCGCGGGCACCAGCAGGATCAGCACCGAGGGGCTGTTGGAGAGGATCTGGTCGGCGTGCAGTTCCCGGCACAGCCCGGGGTCGGCCGCGGAACCGGTGCAGGCCCGCTCGATCTCGTCCGGGACCGGGGCGTCGTCGATGAAGAGGTTGCGGTAGATGGCGAGCGGTCCGGACTGGGAGTCGGTGATCCAGGTGACGGCCGGCCCCAGGGCCGAGGTGGCGGCGAACAGGGCCACCAGGACCCGGGTCTCCGCGTGCGAGGAGGCCAGCCGCCAGCCTCGGCGCGGGGCCCGGGGCCGCGGCAGCAGCAGCCCGGCCAGCAGTCCGGTGGCCGCGCCGCCCAGGCGCAGGATGTCCAGCACCTCCCCGGCGTAGAAGGTGAACAGCAGGCAGGTGACGATCAGCAGCAGCCGCAGCCGGCGGCGCCAGAGCGCGGTCAGGTCGGCGCTCAGCGCCAGCCCCACGCCGACGATGCCGACGCTGGGCCCGACCGCCAGTTGCCCGACCGCCTCGTCCAGCCAGAGGTCGCCGGCCGCGGAGCCGAGCTCGATGCCGATGGCGCCCAGCAGCACCCCGCCGACCTGGCACACCACCAGCAGCACACCGGTGCGCAGGCTGCCCGACCGGCGCTCGGCCGGGATGAGCAGCAGCAGCGCCAGCACGGTCACCGCCAGGTAGGACCACAGGCCGCTGCACCACAGCCCCGAGCTGAGCAGCGTCCACACCCGTCCCCCGGCCAGCGTCGGAGTGCCCGCGCCGACGCTCTTGAGCAGGCTGTCGCCGGGCCCGTGCGCCACGCTGCCAGTGGCGATCGCGACGATCCACAGCGCCGCGAGGAAACCCAGCGTCAGCGGCGCCTTCCGGAGCAGCGGCAGCGCGCCGGAGGCCGCCCGCAGCCAGCGCTGGAGCCGGCCCTGCGGCGCGGACGCGGTGGGCGCCCGGTCGGCGTCGGCACGGGTGCCTGTGTCCGGGCCCGCGCCCGCCGGGCTCTCGGCTGGGGTGCTCATGGGTACTCCGTTCCGCTTCATGGCGTGCTTCATGGCGTCAGTCCGGTGTGCTGGGCGACCCAGGGAAGTTCCTGTTCGAGCCCGGCCCGCCAGACCTGCCAGTTGTGGCCGCCGGGCAGCAGACGCCAGGTGACGTCCATCCCGGCCTGCCGGCAGGCCGTCAGAACCCGCTGCTGCTGGGGGGTGTAGATGCTGTCGGAGGCTCCGGAGACGATCGCGCCGGCCGTGTGCGGGAAGGAGCGGTGGGCCATCACATCCAGCGGGTTGACCTTGGCGAAGGCCGCCGCGTCGCCGCCGAACGCCTTCGAGACGGTCTTGTCGCGACTGCCCAGCGTGGGTTCGTCCTGGCCGGAGATGTCCAGGAAGCTGCCGTAGACGTCCGGCGCGTTGACCGCGAGTTGCAGGGAGCAGGTGCCGCCGAAGGACAGTCCGCCGATCGCGGTGGCGCCGCGGCCGGGGGCCACCTGCAGGTGCGTACCGATCCAGTCCGGGACGTCACGGGCCAGGTAGGTCTGCGCCTGGGCGATCCTCGAGTCCAGGCACAGGGTGTTGGCGAACGCCGAGCCCAGCGGGTCGACCACGGCGACCACCGGGGCCAGCCCCTGGTGCGCGGCGGCGAAACCGTCCAAAACGGTGACCAGTTGGCCTGAGTCGACCCAGTCGTCCGGGGAGCCCGGCTGCCCGGCCAACAGGACCAGCACCGGCAGCCGTGGGCGGGGCGAGGCCTGGTAGGCCGGCGGCAGGTAGACATGGGCGTCGCGGGCGGCGAAGTGGGAGACCGTCCCGGGGATGGCGGTGGTGGCGAGCGTGCCGGTGGCGGGCAGCCCGGCCGGCGGCTTCCACACCTGGCTCAGCGCCCGACCGTCCGGGACGCTGACGGTGGGCCTCCTGGCCAGGTCCTCGGCGGACAACGGGCCGGCCTTCACCTGCCAGGGGCCCGGTGCGGCCCGCAGGGTCGGGTACTCCTGGAACTGCACATTGAGCTGCGAGGCGCAGAGCAGCAGCACCAGCGCCCCGCACCCGACCATCCCGCCCCGTTCGCGCCAGCGCAGGCCGGGCATCCGGAACAGGACCAGGACCACGGCCAGGATCCCCACCCCGATCCACAGCAGGCTGTCGCTCGGCAGCCCCTCGGGAAACGGCTGCCACCAGTCGTCCACCACGAGCGCGACCAGCCAGGTCAACGCACCCGCCACCAGCAGGGCGAGCGGCGCTCGACGCAGCCACCAGCCACGATGCCGGGAGAAGCACAGCAGAAGCAGCGCGACCGCGCCCACCACGGCGACCGTCACCGGCACCGCTCCGGAGAGCAGCGACCAGTCCAACGGCCCGGCGGCCTCAGGCACGCGGGTCATCCGCTTCCTCCGCTTCCTCCTCGGCGCGAACGACGCCAGCGGGTGGCCCGCCCCCGGAGGGAACGGCCACCCGCTGCTCACGCGGACTCAGCTGTGACGTCAGCTGTGGTTGCCGGAGCGGCGGCGGACCGCCAGGCCCAGCCCACCCAGCGCCAGTACCGCCAGCGCGCCACCACCGGCCAGCTCGGCCGGGCTCATCGACCCGTTGCCACCGCCCAGACCGGTCTTCACCGCACCGGTCGGCACCGCCGTCGCCGGCGACGTGGTCGCCGACCCGCCCGCGACGGTCAGCGTGGTGGTGCCGGACGAGCTGCCACAGGTGAACTTCACGTCGTACTGCGCCCCCGGCTTGGCATCCGCGTCCACCGTCGCCGCACCCACGTACTCACCCTTGGTACCGGTCGAGGGCAGCGTCACCGTGTCGAACACCCCCGACGACGCCGTCGCCGACGTCGCGTCACAGCCAGACACCCCCAGACCGATATTGCCACCGGCCTTCACCGTCGTCGGATAGATCTTGAACGCGAACGGCGTCACATTGCTCGCCGTCCCCCCACCGTCAGCGGCGAACGCGACCGGACCGGCCAGCGACAGAGCGCCCACCGTCAGAACAGAACCAGCTATCAGACGTGCAGCACGCATACGGAACAACCTCCGAAAGCTCGGGCACCGATCCACCCCAGTGGGGATCGGGCTCTGCCTTCATCCGACAAGCCGTCCCGCGCACCCGCAGCCCGAGCCGCCCGCCCCCACGAGCGTTTTCCGGCCCGCCGCCCCGCCCCGATCCCAACGCCCACCGGCCCGTACGCCCTCCGGACACAGCGTCAGCCCCGCCGATTCCCTGCTGCGCCACAAGAGTGACACCCCGCTCGAACCGTCCCCCGCACCCACCTGCACAGCCGTCAGGAGCACGAATCAGCTGCGCTACTGACCCCCGCCCAGCGGCTGCGGACCTGGTCACGGAATCGCGGGTGCTGCCGGAGACCACGGCCGTGGGCAGGTGCTGAGGGCCGTACTCGATGTGCGGCAGAATCCCCGGGACCGCCCCTCGCCGGAGCGGTTGCGCCGACCGTGCCCGCACCACCCCACTGCCGGGCTTCTGTCCCCGCGTCCGTTACGCTGCCGACCTCATCGATCCTGCGCGAAGGCATGAAACACCATGAGCGAGCAGCCGCAGGCGGGTCACGACCTGCCCCGTGCCCGGTGTCGGCTCGACGCCGCGTTGGGCGGCCTCGCCGACGTCTTCCGAGGGATGGCCGCCCACCCTGACGAGCACAACTGTGAGTGCCACTGGGGCAGCGCCGCGGATCTGGCCCAGCTCAAGGTCGCAGACACGGAGCTGGACCCAGACCTCCTGCGGCGCACCTGGCAAGCGATCGACTGGAACGACCACGCAGCTGTGCTCCGCCGGATCCTCCCGCAGTTCGCCACAGCCCTCGTCGGCGGCCTCATCGAGCCCCTCTTCGGTTTGGAGGAGGCCGGGGACGCCTTCGCTCGTGGCCACTGGCAGGAGTGGCCCGCCGAGCAGGCGGCGGCAGTGCAGGAATTCCTGCAGGCCTGGTGGGCGTACACGCTCATCGATCCGGATCCCGCCGTACCCGCGCACGATGTCCTCGCGCTGTGCTCCGCGGCGGGGGGCACGCTGGACCCGTGGGCCGTCAACGACTGAGGGGCACCGGGCGGACCCTGCGGGTCACGCCTGTTCGTGGGCCAGTTGCTCCAGCAGGGTCAGTGCGTCGTCCAGGCCGTCCTCCATGCCGGACTGCAGTTGCATGTCCCGGTTTGCCTTGGTCTGGTGCTCGACCAGGATCTCCAGGTAGGTCAGGCCGTCCTTCTCGGTGAACGTCGTGGTGGTGAGCGCCTGGGCGTCCGGGGCACCGGAGAAGGTCTCCGTGGTGACCAGCCGCTCGTCCGGGACGACCTCCTGGTACTCGCCGTAGAAGGCGAACTCGTAGCCGTTGAACGCCTTCGCCGCCCAGCGCCACGCACCGCCGACGCGTACGTCCATCTCGATGCCGGTCACCTCGGCGCGGTTCGCGTGCCACCAGCGGCGCAGCAGCTCCGGGGTGGTGAAGGCCCGGTACACCAGCTCCCGGGGCGCGTCGAACTCACGCGTGATCAGGATCCGAGTGTCGCTGGGGGTGGTGACGGTCGCCCGCCGGTCGTTCGTCGCAGTCATGATTCCCGCTCCTTGTCCGTCGTTTCCGATGCACCTGGTTGCGATCCGGGGCGGCCGGCTCCGGCCTGCTGCCCCTTGAGGTCGTCGAGCACCGCGTCCAGGAGTCCGAAGCGCTCGGTCCACAGCTGCTCGTAGTCCTTGACCCACTCGTAGACCTCGCGCAGCGGCGCCGGTTCCAGCCGGTACATCCGCTGCCGGCCCTGGTCGCGGACCTGGACGAGCCCGACCTCGCGCAGCACCCGGAGGTGTTTGGACACCACCGGCTGGGCCACGCCGAGCTGCTCGACCAGGTCGGTGACGGACCGTTCGCCCCGCACCAGGGCGTCGAGGATCTCCCGCCGCCGGGGCTCGGCGACGGCGTTGAACGCGTCGGTCGTGGTCGCAGCTCTTGCCATGACTCCATCGTATGCCTATATCGGCATACGTCAAGCACGTCAGTCCTCGGCCCGCTGCCGACCCTCCTCCACGGGTGGACGCCCGGTCGTATCGGAGGGAGTGGGGACGCCGCTGAGCGCGCCCTTGACCCGCTCCATCCCACCCCGGCGCTGGGCCCGGCGCAGCGCCCTGGCGCGCTTGGACGATCCCGGCGGATAGAACGTGCGGAACCACACCGACCCGGGCCGGGCCAGCCGGACCAGGGCGATCAGCGCGAGGAACGGGACGAGCACCCCGCCGACCCCGAGCAGCAACCGCCCCTTGAGGATCGCCACCAGCGCCAGCAGGAGGTTCAGGACCAGGAAGCCGACGAAGAACGGCGTCCCCTCCCCCGGTTCGCGGGCCAGCGGATTGGAGGCAACCAGCCCCAGCACCCCCAGCCCCGCGACGAACACCACCGCGTCCACGGACTTGCGGCCCTCCTGGGCCCAGTACACGTCGTCGAGGTGCAGCCACAGGGCGAACTCGTCCAACGTCAGCGCGGCTCCCATGCCGAACGCTGCCGCCAAACCGTCGCGCACCAGTCCGTGCGGCACCAGCAGGAATTCCGCGCAGGAGGCGATCAGCATCACAAAGATGCCAGGAACCAGGTGGTGAATATGCAGCCCGTCAACGCTGACATTCGCAAAAGGCCCCCGCCCGGAACGGATCAGCCGCACCACGACGCGGGTGACCACAAATGTCACCACAAACGCCACCAGCATGAACAGCAGGGCGGTACGACCGCTGTCATGCAACAGGTCGACGGATACTCCCGTCCCCTCGGCGACGGCACGCATTCTCATACGTGGACATTAACCCCGAATATCGCCTTTACGGGGCAATCAACTCGCCCTGCAGACAGCAAAGCAGGGCCCGGGCGAACCCGGACCCTGCTTCAACTGCTGGAGCGAACTGTCAACCGGTCAGTTGATGCGGCCGGCGAAGTCGGGGGCCCAGTTGCTGATGGTGTCGGTTTTGACGCCGGCGCTGGGGTTGGCGGCTTCGACGTAGGTGCCGTTGCCGGTGTAGAGGGCGACGTGGTAGGCGCCGGCGGCGGTGCCGTCGTTGGACCAGAAGAGGAGGTCGCCGGGCTGGAGGTTGTCCAGGGAGACGCGGGTGCTGGCGGCGGCCTGGTCCTCGCTGGTGCGCGGGATGCTGATGCCGGCCTTGGCGAGTGCGGCCTGGGTCAGGCCGGAGCAGTCCCAGGAGTTGGGGCCGGTGGCGCCGTAGACGTAGGGGTCTCCGACCTGGGCCTGGGCGAAGGAGATCGCCGCGGCCATGCTCCCGTCCACCGCCGTGCTGGACGCCGAGTCCGAGCTGTCGCTCGCGCTGGCGCTGGAGTCGGTGGTGCTGGTGTCGGTGGAGGAGGCCTGGGTGTCGGACTGCGGGGCGGCCTGGGTGCCGGCGGCGGCCTTGACCTTGGCGTCGAACGAGGAGTCGTCCGAGGTGCTGCCGGTGGTCGAGCTGGTCTTGGTGGTGGTGCTGGTGGCGCCGAGGGTGAGGTGTTCGCCGGGGTAGATCCAGTCGGGGCCCTCGGTCAGGGTGCTGCGGTTGAGCTCGTACAGCCGCTGCCAGCCGCCGGCGACGTTCTCCTTGATCGCGATCGTCGACAG
>NZ_JBHEZX010000014.1:0-219977 GCF_042511045.1 Streptacidiphilus alkalitolerans | reverse complement strand
GGAGCGGAGAAGTGGTACGGGCGGGGGTGCGGGCGGCTGCGCCGGTGGCGGGGCGGGAGGGCGGGGCGGGCCGCGGGGCGTGGCGTGGCGGGGCGCGGAGCTGAGGGCGCGGGGTGGTGCGGGGTGGCGCGGGCCGGGCGGGGGCGCGGTGTGTGCGCGCCCCGCGCCCGGGCCTGCACCACCGGCCGGACCGGCCCGCACCACCCCGCCCGGCCGGGGCCGCACCACCGCCGGGTCGGTCCGCACCAGCACCGGACCGGGGCGCACCACCACCCGGCGGGGGCCCGCGCCACTGCCCGGCCGGGGCCGCACCAGCACCGGACCGGGCCGCGCCATCGCCCGGCAGGGCCCGCGCCACTGCCGGGTCGGGCGCACCAGCGCTGGACCGGGCCGCGCCACCGCCCGGCAGGGCCCGCACCACCGCCCGGCAGGGCCCGCACAACTGCCCGGCCGGGGCCGCACCACCGCCGGACCGAGCCGCACCACCGCTCGGCCAGGGCCGCGCCACTGCCCGGCAGGGGCCGCACCATCGCGGGGCTGGCACCGCCGCGCGCCCTGGCCTGTACCCCACCGCGTGGCCGCAGCACCGCCCGACCCGGCGGCCCATCGTCGGGTCGGGGCCGCACCACCCACTGCCCGGCCTGGCCGGCACCACCACCCGGCGGGGGCCACGTTGCGCCTTGGTCAGGGGCGTTGGGGGCGGATGAGGACCTCGCTGCCGATGGGGACGAAGGCGGTCGCCAGGAACGCGCGCAGCGAGCGGGCATTGCCCGGGGCGACGGCGGCGAACACCGGCTCGCCCGCCGGGACCAGCGTCAGCGCGTCCGCCAGTAGCGACCGTCCCCACCCCCGGCCGTGTCCCTCCGGTGCGGCCTCGATGCTCAGCTCGCGCCGTCCGGCCACGCCGGAGGCGAGGATGACCAGCCCCCGCTTGTCCCCGTGGACCCGCACGTCGTCGCGCACCTCGCGGGCGTAACGCACCCGGTGCACGTCCGCGAGATCGCTTCGCTGGTCGAGCAGCGGCAATTGCGGTGACCCACCTGTGCCTCTGGCGACCAGGACGTTGTCGATCGAGCCCACCCAGCCGCGCGGTCCGGCGATCCAGCGGAGGAAGTCCGGCGCCATCGACCCGCCGAACCCGTCCGGGCCCTGCGCCTGGACCTCGGCATCGGGCAGGCCGGTGGCGATCACGGCATGGCCGGTGAACGCCGTGGCGACCTCCAGGCCGCGGCCCAGCGCGGGGACGACGGCCACGGTGCCGTCCACGGGCGGGAAGTGGCCGTCGGCGGCGTCGAGGAGCAGGCGGAGCAGCGGGTGCGGGGGATGCGGGTGCGCGAGATGCGGGGCGTTGCGGGGTGCGTCAGGCATCGGGGAGGGTTTCCAGGAAGGCCAGCAGGGCGGCGTTGAACTCGTCGGGGTATTCCAGGTTCGGCATGTGGCCGGCCCCGGCGACGACGGTGAGCGTGGAGTCGGAGAGCTGCCGGTGCATGTACTCAGCGTCGCTGACCGGCGTGTAGACGTCGTCCTCGCCGACCACGACCCAGGCGGGGCAGGTCAGTTGGGTCAGCAGCTTGCAGTAGTCCGGACGCTCGGCCCGACCGCGCAGGGCCGCTGCCGCGCCCTCCGGCGAGGTCGAGCGCATCATCCGCAGGACGTGTGCGGCGACCTCCGGTTTGGCGGCGATGGTCGCCGGGGCGACCATCTTGTCGATCACCTCGTCGGCGTACCCGCCCAGCCCCTCGGCGAGCAGCCGGTCGGCGACGCCGTTGCGGAAGACCTTGCCCTCGGGGGTCTCCGCGCGGGGGAAGGTGTCGGCGAGGACGATCGCGCCGACACGCTCCGGGAAGAGTCGACAGAACTCCATGACGATCTGGCCACCCATCGACAATCCGCCGATCACGACCTGAGGGATGTCCAGCCGGTCCAGCAGCGCGGCGAGGTCTTCGGCGAAGACATCCAGCGTGGTGATCCCCGGGGCCACCTCGCTGTCCCCGTACCCGCGCAGGTCGGGTGTGACGACCCGGTAGCCGGCGGCGGTCAGGGCCGTGACCTGCGGCGCCCACATCGAGCGGTCGAAGGGGTGCCCGTGGACGAGGAGCACGGTGGGGCGGCGTCGGGGAGAGCGGGCAGGGCTGCGGTCGTCGTGGGCCAGGTCTATGGGTGCCGAGGTGGTCATATGGATCAGCTTAGGTAGGTGGCGGGGGCGGCGGCGAAGTGGTTTTGATGCGGGTCAAGGCTGCGCTGCGCGAGTGGGGTCGGCCTTCGCCGTACAGGCGGTGGCCACCCCGTCTCGCGGCTCCGCCGCAAAGCAGCCAACTGCCCGAAGGGGGTGCGGGGCGCGGCGCCGTTGCCGAGTGACGGGCGCCGCCCGGGGCCTTTGTCTGGAAGGTCGATTTCGCCGGCGCCGCCGGGTAGGGACGAGCCCTGCCCGCGCCGGGCTTCCGCGCAGTTGGCTGCTTTGTGCCGGAGGCGCGAGACGGCGTGGTCACCGCTGCAACGGCGAAGGCCGACCCCACTGGCGCAGCGCACCTCGCCGAGCCGTCAGGAGCCTGCCTTAGCTGGACAGGTCTGGAAGGGTGCTCTCGCGGCGCCGCCGGGTAGGGACGAGCCTTGCCCGTGCCGGGCTTCCGCGCAGTTGGCTGCTTTGTGCCGGAGGCGCGAGACGGTGTGGTCACCGCTGCAACGGCGAAGGCCGACCCCACTGGCGCAGCGCAGCGCACCTCGCCGGGGCTAGTTGGATGCGTCCGGCGGCGGCTCGAAGGCTACGGGGGCGTCGAAGGCCGCGCGGCGGGAGGCGCGGCGGAGGGCGGCGAGGAGGGGGTGGCCGAGGGTGAGGCAGAGCACGGCGGTGAGGACGCTGCGGGGGATGTCCCAGCCCAGGGCGGTGGTGAAGTGGTACGTCAGGAACCGGGCCAGGTTGGCGCCCAGCGGGTCACCCGGGACGAAGGAGACGGTGCTGCCCATTCCGGCGATGTAGGGCCAGCCCTGGAGGTCCATCACCAGCCCGTACAGCTCCGCCGACACCGCTCCGTACGCTGCCAGCATCCACAGTTCGCGTCGGCCGCGCAGCGTGGCGGGGCCGGGGAGCAGGCCGGCGCCGAGGCAGACCCAGCCCATGGAGAGCATCTGGAACGGCAGCCAGGGGCCGACGCCCCCGGTGAGCAGCGCGGATGCGAAGAGCGAGACATTGCCGAGGACGAAGCCGAAGCCGGGCCCGAGCACCCGTCCGGACAGCACCATCAGGAAGAAGGTCGGTTCAAGACCGGCCGTGCCCGCGCCGAGCGGGCGGAGCGCAGCGCCTGCCGCGGCCAGGACGCCGAGCAGGGCGATGGACTTGGCCTCCAGGCCCGCCTGTCCGCCGGTGGACAGCCGTCCTTCGGCGATCTGGGCGACCACGACCGCGAGCAGCAGCGGAAGCAGCGCGGCGAACAGCCAGGGGGCGTCGCCGGAGTGGGCCAGGCCGGAGGCGGGGGAGGCGAGCAGCGGCCAGCCGAAGGCGACCACGCCGACAGCGGAGATGAGCAGCAGCATCGTGATCGAGCGGCGGCCGAGCGGGACGGGCCGGGCCAGTGAGGCGGTGTCAGTGGTCGGCAGGATCATGCTGTGTCCCTGATGGCTTCCGTGACTTGACGTACCGTCAGCCATGGCTCCGGGTTGAGGATCTTGGCGACCTGGGGAGCGAACGCGGGGGAGGAGACCACGATCTCCGGGGTCGGGCCGTCCGCGACCACCTCGCCCTCGGCGATGATCACCGTGCGGTGGGCCAGTTCGGCGGCGAGTTCCACGTCGTGGGTCGCCAGCAGGACGGCGTGGCCCTGGGCGGCGAGGTCGCGCAGGATGTCGACAAGTCGGGCTTTCGCGGCGTAGTCGAGACCGCGGGTGGGCTCGTCCAGCAGGATCAGCGCGGGTCGGGCGGTGAGGATGACGGCGAGGGCGAGGGTGAGCCGCTGGCCCTCGGAGAGGTCGCGCGGGTGACGGGTGTCCGGGATGCCTGGGATCAGGCGCTCCACGAGGTCACGGCAGGTGCCGGGGGCTGAGTGGGTGTCACTGTCGGCGGCGGCGCACTCGGCGCTGACGCTGTCGCAGTAGAGCAGGTCGCGGGGCTCCTGCGGGACGAGGCCGACGTGGGCGAGCAGGGTGACCAGCTTGGCCCGGTGCGGGGTGTGGCCGCCGACGTCGATCCGCCCCTTGGCGGGGGAGTGGAGGCCGACGAGGGAGCCGAGCAGCGTGGACTTCCCCGAGCCGTTGCGCCCCATCAGGGCGGTGATCTCACCGGGGCGGAGGGTCAGGTCGATCCGACGCAACGCCTCGACGCTGCCCCGGCGGACAGCGAGGCCGCTGACGGTGGCGACCGGGGCGGACGGCGCGCTGGCCGGGGCGGACGGCGTGCCGACCGGGGCGGACGTGCCGGGCGCGGTGAACGTGCTGACCGGGGTGGACACCCCGGCCCCGGGCCGGGCGGTCCCGTCGCCCCCCGCGCCGGGCGCTGCCGCAACCCCCGCGCCGGGCGTCGCCGCAGGCGGGAGGGCCGCCAGGTCCGGCAGAGCCGGGAGCGCGGCGAGGCGGGTGCGGAGGGGGCCGGCCCGGCGGCGGGCGTCGCGGACGGAGAGGGGGAGCGGGGACCAGCCCATGGCCCGGCCCAGGGCCACGACCGGCGGGTGGACCGGGGAGACGGCCATGATCTCCGCCGTGTCGCCCATCCGGGGCGGCGTCCCGTCCCCCTCCAGCAGGATGACCTGGTCGGCGTACTGGACCACTCGTTCCAGCCGGTGTTCGGCCAGCAGGACGGTTGTGCCCAGGTCGTGGACCAGCCGCTGCAGTACGGCGAGTACCTCCTCCGCCGCGCCGGGGTCCAGCGCCGAGGTGGGCTCGTCCAGGACCAGCACCTTCGGATGTACCGTCAGCACCGAGCCGATGGCGACCCGCTGCTGCTGGCCTCCGGAGAGCGTGGCCAGCGGACGGGCGCGGAGTTCGGCCAGCCCGAGCAGGTCGAGGGTCTCCTCGACCCGGCGCCGCATCACCTCCGGGGCAAGGCCCAGCGACTCCATGCCGTAGGCGAGTTCGTCCTCGACGGTGTCGGTGACGAAGTGTGCCATCGGGTCCTGGCCGACCGTTCCGACGATGTCGGCGAGGTCGCGCGGACGGTGGGTGCGGGTGTCCCGTCCGTCGACGGTGACCTTGCCCTGCAGCACGCCGCCGGTGAAGTGCGGGACCAGGCCGCTGACAGCGCCGAGCAGGGTGGACTTCCCGGACCCGGACGGCCCGACCAGCAGCACGAGTTCGCCTTCGGGGACCGTCAGATCGGCGTGTGTCAGTGCCGGGTGAGAAGCTCCGGGATAGGTGACGGAGACCTGTTCGAAGGTGATCATCGGATGTCCTTCGGACGAGCCGGACGGGGAGGACGCGCCGGACGAGCCGGACGGGGAGGGACGGGCGCGGCGAGCGCGGGCAGCAGGCCGAGCAGGATCGCGGCGGCGGGGAGCAGCGGGAGCACGGGCGCGGTGAGCGGGATGGCCGGCGGGTTCAGCGCGTCGGCGTAGCCGGGGCCGAGGCTCAGCATCATGGCGGCGACGGCGAAGCCCGAGCCTGCCACCAGCCATTCCCGGAGCGCCCACGGGTCGGGCCGGTAGCGGGTCCGCACCGCCCGTCTGCCGCCGAGCACCAGCCCGGTGACGGCGGCGAGGACGCCCAGGACGAGCACCGGCAGCGCCCAGCCGCTGCCGTCCGCGCCGAGCAGGCCGTAGGCGGCGACGCAGATGCCGAGCAGGCCGGTGAGGGTGAGTACGGCCGTCGTACGGCGGACATGGACCGGGACGTCGGCGGTGCGGCCGAAGCCCCGGGTGTCCATCGCGGCGGCCAGGCTGACGGAGCGTTCGAGCGCGCTTTCGAGGATCGGGACGCCGATGGTGAGCAGCGCCTTGGCGCCGCGTTCGGTACGTCCGCGCAGGCGGCGCGCGGCGCGCAGGCGCTGGACGTCGGTGACCAGATTGGGGGCGAAGGTCAGGGCGACGACCACGGCGACACCGGCCTCGTAGAGCGCGCCGGGGAGGGAGCGGAGCAGCCGGGCCGGATTGGCGAGGGCGTTCGCCGCGCCGACGCAGGTGAGCAGCACGGCGAGCCGCATCGCGTCGTAGAGGGCCGAGACCAGGCCCTCCAGGCTTACCGGGCCGCCGAGTTGGACCCCCTTGGCCCAGGAGGGCAGCGGGATCTCGGGGAGGGTGAAGAGGATATGCACGCCGGGGATCGCCGAACCGAGGAGCGTGACGAACAGCATCCGGATGGCCAGCACCAGCAGTCCGAGCTTGAGGAAGACGGAGTACGAGTGGGCCCAGGGCGCGTCGGTCCTGCGCACCGCGACGACATAACCGGCGACGGCGGTGATCAACAGCAGGAGCAGGGGGTTGGTGGTACGGGAGGCGGCAGTGGCGAGACCGAGCGCCCAGAGCCACCAGGCACCGGGGTGCAGGTGGCGCTGTGGTGTGGGCGGAAGCGGCATCGTTGGCCTTCGGCGAAGGGGAAATGGGGCAAGTACGGGCTCAGCGGCGGCGGCGGGTCTGCCAGAACGCGCCTCCGGCCAGGGCCAGCACCAGCACCACGCCGACCAACCACCCGACCGTCCGGCCGGGGGAGGCGGGACCGGAGGTCGGGGCGGCGGACGCGGCAGGTGTGGACGGGGCAGCTGTGGACGCGGCGGGTGTGGACGTCGCCGTGGCACCGTTCGTGCCGCTCACCACGTCGCCGCAGCCGGTGCTGGGATACCCGGAGATGGCGCAGAGGATCCCGTCGCTGTTGTAGCGCAGCGGCGGGGCGACCTGGGCCAGCAGCTGCGCCGAGGTCGCGTCCGGTGCGAGCACACCGCACTTGGTGACCAGGACGGGTGGCGTGGAACCTGACGGGGCGTCGGCCGGCGTCCCGTAGTCGATCACGACCGCGACCCGCTTCCTGCCGCTGACCGCCGGGGTTCCGGCGCAGGCGGTGGCGAAGTCGGGCACGCGGCCCGGCTTCACGCCGTCCGCGCTGTCGGCGCTGACGCCGAAGCGCCAGCCGTCGACGGAACCGTCCGCCGGACGGTAGGTGTTGGGCCCGGCGGACTGGTAGGTCCAGCCGCTGCCGGTTCCCTCCCAGAACGACCAGTACCGGTAGCTGGACGCCGAAGCAGGCGCCAGCGACATCAGCCCGGCGGCGACGGCCAGGACCGCCACCACCGCAGCGCGCCACACAGCTCTGACATGCATGGTCACGGCCGCGGGCGGGTGCGGGTCTTGCGGCTGTAGCTGATGTAGATCCCGATGCCGGCGCCTGCGGCCAGACCGACCAGGATGAGCCACCAGGCGGAGAAGCTGGCATTGCTGGACTTGTCGGACTTCTCGGAGGCGCTCGCGCTCGCGCTGGAGGACGGTGCGGGGGTCGCGGCCGGGGCCGGGCCGGTCGCCTCCAGTTGGGCGACCAGGTCGGCAGTGCCGAAGCGCTGCGGGTCGATCCCGGTCGCCCTGGCGTCCAGGATCATCAGCGCGAGGGCCGTCGCCTGCGGGGTGCCGTTGCCCTGGGCCCAGGACGCGCCGTTCTGGCGCAGCCACTCGACGGCCTGCTTGGCGTCGTCGGACCGGCCGTTGTTGGCGAGCGCGAGCGCGGCCCAGGCGGTGCCGGCGTAGTCGGGCGCGGGCTTGGCACCGGCCAGCTGGGTGGTCAGGTGCCCGCTGCCGGAGCTGAGCTGCCGCGCCAGGTACTGGGACGCGGCGCCCTTGGAGTCCGAGCAGTTGGCCGCGGGCGCCGACGACGGGGCCGACGAAGAGGCCGACGACGGGGCGGAGGCGGACGAGGAGGCGGACGAGGAGGCCGGCGCGGCCACCGGGAGGGAGCCGGAACCGGCGGCCAGCGCCGCCTGCGCGCTGGCGAAGTCATTGGCGACCAGCTTGCCCGCCTTGTCCGGCTGGTACGCGAAGGCGCCCTGGACGGCCGTGGCCGCCGTGCAGCCGAGCTGGAAGCCGTGCAGGCCGTCCAGTGCGGACTTGCCGTCCTTGGTCACCGTCGCCGGGTCGGTCTTCGCCGCGTACAGGGCGCTGACGACCAGTCCGGTCGAGTTGCCGTCGCTCGGGGTGCCGGGGTTGTAGGACCAGCCGCCGTCCTTGTTCTGCACGGTCCTGAACCAGGCCACGGCCTTGGTCACGGCGTCGTCGTGGCCGCCGAGGGCGACCAGGGCCTGCACCGCCGACGAGGTCGCGTTGCTGTCCTCGGTCGTCGCCGTGCACGCCTTGGTCGGGTCCGCGTTGTAGGACGGCCAGCCGCCGTCCGCGCACTGCTGGCCGGTCAGCCAGCTGATCGCCGAGTCGGCCGGGGTGACCCCCTGGGTGTGCAGGGCGAGCAGGCTGAGGCCCTGCCGCCACACGCCGTCGTAGGTCGGGTCGCTCTTGCCGTAGAGCCCGGCGGGAACGGGGACCGGGCTGGCGGTGGCGGCGAGCGCGGGCGCTGCCGAACCGGCCAGCACGGCGGCGGCGGTCAGCGCGACGGCGCCCAGACGGGCGGCGGTGAACATGATGTGGTGGTGCCTTTCGAAGAGCGGGGGGCGACCGTAGACCTCGACGGGGCCGCTCGCTTCCTGACGGGTGTTCCGGCTGAACGGTTGCGGGTCAGCGCCGGAATCGCACCGGCTTCCCCCGTCAGGAGGCGGATCAAGCAGATCAAGTTGTGCGGCCACTGTATCCGGCCGCCTCCGCCCCGCCCCGACGCGCCCCGGCCGCGGGCAACCCACCGGTCCCGCTCAGGTCGCGCGGTAGAGCAGCGGCTCGGCGCCCTGCAGTTCCTCGGCCAGGCCGGTCTTGACCAGGCGGCGGACGTGGGCGGCGGCCTCGGACAGGGCCAGGTGGCGGGAGACGAAGCCGAGCTCCGACCACGGCCGGTTCCAGTGCATCCCCATCGCGCACTGCCACAGCGTCAGCGGCTCCCGCTGGAGCTGGACGTGCAGCTCCGCGAGCCGCAGGGCGTGGTGCTCCAGCAGTTCGCCGACCCGGCCGGCCGCGTCCGCGAAGCGGTACTGGTGCGCGGGCAGCACCTCCTGCGGCGCCAGCAGGGCGATCCGTTCCAGTGAGTCGAGGAAGTCGCCGAGGGGGTCGGCCGGCTCGTCCCCTTGGTTCTCCGGGTAGAGGCTGACCACCGGGCTGATCGTCGGCAGCAGGTGGTCGCCGGAGAGCAGCCGGGTGGGCCGTCCCGGCTCGTCCAGGTAGAGGCAGACGTGGCCGGGGGTGTGCCCGGGGGTCCAGAGCACCCGCAGGTCGCGGCCGGGCACTCCGGCCGACTCGCCGTGCACCAGCTCACGGTCCGGGAGGGTGGTGGCCAGCGGGGCCTTGCCGCTGCCGAAGCTGCTGAGCGCGGCCAGGTGCTCATCGGGGACGCCGGAGTCGCGCATCAGCTCGGCCATCCGGCCGAGCCAGTGGGTGGGGCTGCTCTCGTGCAGGGCGCGGACCACGGCGGCCTCGGCGGCGTGCATCGCGATCCAGGCACCGGACTGCTCCTGGACGTGGGCGGAGAGCCCGTGGTGGTCCGGGTGGTGGTGGGTGACGATCACGCCGTGCACGTCGGCGAGGGCGAAGCCGGCCGCGGCGAGGCCCTCGGCGAGGGCGGTGCGGCCGGTGGGGTCGTCCCAGCCGGTGTCCACCAGGACCGGGCCGCGGTCGCTCTCCAGCAGGTAGACCAGGGTGTAGCGGAGCGGGTTGTCCGGGATCGGGACGGTGATGCTCCAGACTCCTCCGCCGATGTCCTGGGTGGCGGGTGCCGGGGCGGGGACCCTTGCGGGGGTCTCGTGGGCGGGCATGCTGCCGTCCTCTCCGAGCGCACAGAATCTAGAACATGTTACTTGTTTGGCACAACTAGTCGGGGAGCCTACTGCACGACCGTTGCCCTCAATAAGTAGAACTGATATCAGTTCTATCAACCGCCAAGTGACGGTTCGTCAGATGTCGATCCGGAGGACCGCCATGACCGAGCTAGTGGAGTACGGCGAACTGTTCATCGGCGGGGAGATGGTGGCCCCGGCCGGGCAGGACGTCATCGAGGTGGTCTCGCCGCACACCGAGGAGGTCATCGGCCGGGTCCCGCACGCCTCCCGGGCCGACGTCGACCGCGCCGTCGCCGTCGCCAGGAAGTCCTTCGACCAGGGCCCGTGGTCGCGGCTGCCGCTGGAGGAGCGGCTCGCGGTGGCGGAGCGGATCAGGGACGGGATCGCCGCCCGGGCCGACGAGATCGCCCGGGTGATCAGCGCGGAGAACGGCTCCCCCTACTCCTGGAGCATCCTGGCCCAGGCCTACGGGCCGATGATGATCTGGGACTCGGCCATCGCCACCGCCCGCGCGTTCGCCTTCGAGGAGCACCGGGCCGGCGCCCTCGGGCCGATCCTGGTCCGCCGGGAGCCGGTCGGCGTGGTGGCCGCGGTGGTGCCCTGGAACGTGCCGCAGTTCGTGGCGGCGGCCAAGCTCGCCCCGGCGCTGATCGCCGGCTGCTCGGTGATCCTCAAGCCCTCGCCGGAGACCCCGCTGGACTCCTACCTGCTGGCCGAGATCGTCGGCGCGGCCGGGCTGCCCGAGGGCGTGCTCAGCATCCTGCCCGCCGACCGCGAGGTCAGCGAGTACCTGGTCGGGCACGAGGGGGTCGACAAGGTCTCCTTCACCGGATCGGTCCCGGCCGGGAAGCGGATCATGGAGGTGGCCTCGCGCCACCTCACCCGGGTGACCCTGGAGCTGGGCGGCAAGTCGGCGGCGATCCTGCTGCCGGACGCGGACCTGGACCAGGCCGTCGCCAATCTGATGAGCTCGGCCTACATGAACAACGGCCAGGCCTGTGTGGCGCAGACCAGGATCCTGGCCCCGCGGTCCCGCTACGACGAGATCGCCGAGCGGCTGGTCGCCGCGGTGGGCGCGCTGGTCGTCGGCGACCCGCTGGCCGAGGCCACCCAGGTCGGCCCGCTGGTGACCCGCCGTCAGCAGCAGCGGAACCTGGACTACATCAGGATCGGCCAGGAGGAGGGCGCCAAGGTCCTCACCGGCGGCGGGGTCCCGGCCGCCGAGGCGCACGGCTGGTACGTGGAGCCCACGCTGCTCGGCGGGGTCGACAACCGGATGCGGGTGGCCCGTGAGGAGATCTTCGGCCCGGTGGTCTGCCTGATCCCCTACGAGGACGAGGCCGACGCGCTGCGGATCGCCAACGACTCCGACTACGGCCTCTCCGGCAGCGTCTGGTGCGGGGACGTGGAGCACGGCATCGAGGTGGCCCGGCAGGTGCGGACCGGGACGTACTCGGTGAACACCTTCAGCCTGGACTTCAAGGGCCCCTTCGGCGGCTACAAGCAGTCCGGGATCGGCCGCGAGTTCGGCCCGGAGGGGCTCGACTCGTACCTGGAGTCCAAGACCATCCACCTGCCCCAGGGCTACACCGCACCCGTTCAGGAGGGCTGATGGGCGACCGCTGGCGGGTCGAGGTGGACCGCTCCGTCTGCATCGGCTCGGGGCTGTGCGCGGCCTCGGCGCCGGACGGCTTCCGGCTGGACTCGGTGCGGCAGTCGCACCCGGTCCAGGACGAGGCCGACGCCTCGGAGGCGCTGCTGGCGGCGGCGGAGAGCTGTCCGGTGGAGGCGATCGCGCTGCACCTGGCGGGGAGCAGCGAGCCGGTGTTCCCGCCGGACTGAACCCGTCGCCTTCACCCCGTGCGCGCCGTCAGAGCAGCTTGCAGGCGGTCTCCAGGTCGATCCTGACCTGGGCGATGGAGGCCCGGCCGGAGAGCCAGGTGACCAGCGCGGAGTGCCAGGTGTGCTCGATCACCCGGACGGCGGCGAGCTGGTCCCGGGTCGGCGGGTGGTCCAGGCCCATCGCCTCGGTGATCAGCACCGCGGTGAGCCGGCTCACCTGGTCCACCTCGGCGCTGACCGAGCGGTCGGCGAAGGTCAGCGCCCTGACCATGGCCTCGGCCAGCTGCGGTTCGCGCTGCAGCCCGCGGAAGGTCCCCATCAGCGTCTCGGTCACCCGGGCCGCGGGGGTCTCCCCGGACGGCGGGTGCTTGCGCACCGCGACCTGCATCAGCTGCAGCTGGTCCTGCATGGTGGCGACCAGCAGGTGCACCTTGGAGGGGAAGTAGCGGTAGAGCGTGCCCAGCGCCACCCCCGAGCTCTCGGCGACCTCGCGCATCTGCACCGCGTCGAAGCCGCCGCGGGAGGCGAGCTGGGCGGCCGTGTGCAGGATCCGGCGGCGGCGCGCCTCCTGCCGCTCGGTCAGCGGCGGCACGGCGACGGTCCGGGGGCCCGGGTTCGGGCCGGGGCTCTGGCGCGGGCTGGGGTCCGGGCTGGGGCTGGGGCTGATCGTCATCGGGCGCTCCCCCCGTCAGGTGGTGCTGGTTGCCCCGAATGATGGCGCAGAGTCCGGTGGTGGCGCGAATCACCTGCCTCGGGCCGAGAAGAACCCTACGGACCGGTAATCTCTAGGTCTCCATGCTCCGCATCATTGGAACGTGTTCTAGATTACCCTGAGCCGGGGACGACAGAGGAGAAGAATCCAAGGTGACCAGTGCTGTGCGGGACGCTGTACCCGCTGACCGGCCGCTGCGGATCGCGCTGCTGTCCTACAAGGGCAACCCCTTCTGCGGCGGCCAGGGCGTCTACGTCCGCCATCTCTCCCGCGAGCTGGCCCGGCTCGGGCACGACGTCGAGGTGCTGGGCGGGCAGCCGTACCCGGTGCTGGACCCGGTCGAGGGCGCGGGCGTCGGCCGGCTCGGGTTCACCGAGATCGCCAGCCTGGACCTCTACCGGCAGCCCGACCCGTTCCGGAACCCCCGTCCCGGCGAGTACCGCAGCCTCGCCGACGTGGTCGAGTACGCCACCATGCGCAGCGGCGGCTTCCCCGAGCCGCTGACCTTCAGCATGCGGGCCCGGCGCCACCTGGCCCTGCACCGGGGCCGCTACGACGTGGTGCACGACAACCAGACCCTCGGCTACGGCCTGCTCGGGCTGGACCGGATCGGCTTCCCGCTGGTCACCACGATCCACCACCCGATCACCGTGGACCGCGAGCTCGACCTCGCCGCCGCCGACAGCCTGAAGCGGCGGCTCTCGGTGCGCCGCTGGTACGGCTTCACCCGGATGCAGCGGCGGGTCGCCCAGCGGCTCGACTCCGTGCTCACCGTCTCGCAGAGCTCGAGCCGGGAGATCACCGAGCACCTCGGCGTCCGTCCGGAGCGGGTGCATGTGGTGCCTATCGGTGCGGATGTGCGGATGTGGTCGCCGGACCCCTCGGTGCCGGTCGTGCCCGGACGGATCGTCACCACCTCCAGCGCGGACGTGCCGCTCAAGGGCCTGATCCACCTGGTCGAGGCGCTGGCCAAGGTCCGCACCGAGCGGGACGCGCACCTGGTCGTGGTCGGCCGGCGGCGTGACGACGGCCCGGTCGCCGAAGCGATTCGTCGACTCGGCCTGGAGCGGGTCGTCGAGTTCCGCGGCGGAATAGACGACGCGGCGTTCGTCGACCTGGTCCGCAGCGCCGAGGTGGCCTGCGTCCCCTCGCTCTACGAGGGCTTCTCGCTGCCCGCCGCCGAGGCCATGGCCACCGGCACCCCGCTGGTCGCCACCACCGGCGGCGCCATCCCCGAGGTGGCCGGGACCGACGGCGAGACCTGTCTCGCCGTCCCGCCGGGCGACCCCGGCGCGCTCGCCGCCGCCCTGGGCCGTCTGCTGGACGACCCCGCGCTGCGCCTTCGAATCGGCGCGGCCGGACGCGAACGTGTGCTCACCCGGTTCACCTGGGAGCGCGCCGCGGAACTCACCGCCGAGCGCTACCGCGCGGCCATCGCCACCGGCGCCGGGCAGCACGCCCGGGCCGGCGACGGCTGGCGCTACGTCTGACCGACTGCCACCGCGGTACCCCCCCCAACTTCCCCTCCCTGTGTGCGCGAACGACGTGAATGGAGCCCAGCGACCGTGCTGACCGTCGACTTCTCCCGATTCCCGATCGCCCCCGGCGACCGGGTGCTCGACCTCGGCTGCGGCGGCGGCCGGCACGCCTTCGAGGTCTACCGGCGCGGCGGGCGCGTCATCGCCCTGGATCGGAACGCGGAGGAGATCCGCGAGGTCAAGCGCTGGTTCACGGCGATGGCGGAGGCCGGCGAGGCCCCGGCCGGCGCCTCCGCCACCGCGATGGAGGGGGACGCGCTGGCGCTGCCCTTTCCCGACGACAGCTTCGACAAGGTCATCATCTCCGAGGTGATGGAGCACATCCCGGACGACAAGGGCGTGCTGGCCGAGATGGTCCGGGTGCTCAAGCCCGGCGGCTCGCTCGCCGTCACCGTGCCGCGCTGGCTGCCGGAGAAGATCTGCTGGGCCCTGTCCGACGCCTACCACGAGGTGGAGGGCGGCCACATCCGGATCTACCGGGGCGACGAACTGGTCGGCAAGCTGCGCGAGGCCGGGCTCAGGCCGTACGGGCAGCACCACGCCCACGCGCTGCACGCACCGTACTGGTGGATCAAGTGCGCGGTCGGCGTGGACAACGACAAGGCGCTGCCGGTCCGGGCCTACCACCAGCTGCTGGTCTGGGACATCGTCGGCAAACCGGTGGTCAGCACGCTGACCCGGGCGGCGGAGAGCGCGCTCAACCCGCTGATCGGCAAGAGCTTCGTCGCCTACGCGACCAAGCCGCGCAACGACCAGACCCTCGGCGACCAGACCCTCGATGACCGGCTCGGCGACCGGCGGGTGGACGGGTGACGGCCGGTACCGGCCCGCTCGCGGTGCCCGAGGTGCTGGTCCTGCCCGGCGTGCTCGACGCCGACCAGGCCGCCGCCACCGTGCGCAGCATCCTCGCCGACCAGCGCGAGGACGGCGGCATCCCCTGGTTCGCCGGCGGCCACCTCGACCCCTGGGACCACACCGAGGCCGCGATGGCCCTGGACGTCGCGGGCGAGCACGCCGCCGCCGAGGCCGCCTACCGCTGGCTGATGCGGCATCAGAACCCGGACGGCTCCTGGTACTCGGCCTACACCGACGGGGTGGTGACGGACCGCAACCGGGAGTCCAACTTCTGCGCCTACATCGCCGTGGGCGTCTGGCACCACCATCTGACCACCGGCGACGACACCTTCCTCGAAGAGGTCTGGCCCACCGTCAGCCGCGCCGTGGAGTTCGTGCTGGAACTGCAGCGCGCCGACGGCACCGTCGCCTGGCGCCGGGACGAGGACGGCAACGCGCCGGACGAGGCGCTGCTCACCGGCTGCTCCAGCGTCCACCATGCGCTGCGCTGCGCCCTCGCCATCGCCGACTGCCTCGAAGAGCCGCAGCCCGACTGGGAGTTGGCGGCCGGACGGCTCGGCCACGCGGTGGCCGAACACCCGGCGGCGTTCCTGGACAAGGACCGCTACTCCATGGACTGGTACTACCCGGTGCTGGGGACGGCGCTGCGCGGCACCGCCGCCAAGGAGCGGATCGAGCGCGACTGGGACCGCTTCGTGGTGCCCGGCCTCGGCGTCCGCTGCGTCGCCGACCGGCCCTGGGTGACCGGCGGGGAGAGCGCGGAACTGGCGCTGGCGCTGTGGGCGATCGGCGAGTCCGACCGCGCGGTGGAGATACTGCGCTCGATCCAGCACCTGCGGCACCAGGACGGCGGCTACTGGACCGGGTACGTCTTCGAGGACGACGCGGTCTGGCCGGAGGAGCGCACCACCTGGACCGCCGGGTCGCTGCTGCTCGCGGTGGCGGCGCTGGGCGGGGACGAGGCCACCACCACCGTGTTCGGCGGCGCGCAGCTGCCCGCCGGACTGGCCGACGAGTGCTGCGCGCCGAGGCGGGCCCAGGGCTGACCGGCCGTGTGGGGGCCGGCGGACCCTGGGCTGACGATTCGTCAGTCCCGGACGCTGGTGCGGCCGAGGGCGTTGCCGATCGCGCCGTAGACCACGGCGGGCAGGCCGTAGACCAGCAGCGCGTGCAACTTGCTGTTGTGGACGTCGCCGAAGAGCCCGCGGGACCAGCCCGACAGCCAGTTGGCCGCCTGGTGGAACCAGTTGACGACGTTGTTGCCGGTATTGGCGTCGAAGAGATACAGCACGAACCAGATCACGAGGATCAACGCGCATATGTACAGCGCGAGCCCGATCAAGCGTACGAGTCCACTCATGCCTTGGTCCCTTGCCGCGATTCGGCCACACAAACCGCCTGGCGGCGGCGGATGCTAGCGTGCGGCTTCCGGACGGGAAGGGGACGTGGCAGTGGCTGGGGCGGTAGTGGGGCGGTTCGGGCACGAGCGGTATCTGGCGGCGGTGCAGGCTGAAAGCGAGCGCTTCGCCGAGGCGGTGGCGCAGGGGGATCCCGAGGCCCGGGTGCCGAGCTGTCCGGACTGGAGCCTGGCCGAACTGTGCCGGCACCAGGGGCTGGTGCACCGCTGGGCGACCCAGGTGGTGCGGACCCGGGCCCAGCGGCGGCTGGGCTTCGACGGGCTGCCGGACCAGGTGCCTCCCGCCGACCCGGCCGGACAGGCCGAGTGGCTGCTGCGGGGCGCGGCGGACCTGGTCGGGCTGCTGCGCGAGAGCGGCACCGACACCCGGGTGTGGGGCTGGGCCGACGAGCAGCACACCGGCTGGTGGGGCCGCCGGATGGCGCACGAGACCCTGGTGCACCGGATCGACGCCGAGTTGACGTTGGATCAGATCGGGCCGGTGGAAGCCGAGTTGGCGGCTGACGGGATCGACGAACTGCTGCACAACGCGCTCGCCCCGGCCGCCCTCGCCTACCCGAACCGGGGGAAGCTGCGCGGCGAGGGCGGCACCCTGCACCTGCACTGCACCGACGTCCACGGCGAGTGGCTGCTCCGGCGCACCCCGGACGGATTCGCCTATGAGCAGGGCCACCACAAGGCGGACGCGGCGGTCCGGGGCCCGGCGGCCGAACTGATGCTGCTGCTCACCAAGCGCCTGCCGGACGGCCGCAACGACCTCCAGGTGTTCGGGGACCACAGCCTGGTCGCCTTCTGGCTGGACGGGCTGACCCTCGACTGAGCGGTGGCCCGGTGCTCCGCGGCGGAGGTCAGAGCACCAGCTCGGCCAGGGTGCGCAGGGTCAGCGGGTCACGGGCCGTCAGCAGCAGGTCGGTGACCGGGCTGGCGTGCCAGGCCGCGAGCCGGTCGGCGATCCGCTCGCGCGGTCCGACCAGCGAGATCTCGTCGGCGAAGGCGGCCGGGACGGTGGCCACCGCCTCGGCCTGACGGCCGTCCAGGAACAGTTCCTGGATCCGGCGGGCCTCGGCCTCGTAGCCCATCCGCGCCATCAGGTCGGCGTGGAAGTTGCGGCCTCGGGCGCCCATGCCGCCGATGTAGAAGCCCAGCATGGCCTGGATCGGGGCCAGGCCCTCGGCCACGTCCTCGCAGACCCGGGCCTGGACCAGCGGGGCGACGGTGAAGCCGGGGCGGGCGGCGGCCAGCGGTTCGGCGTAGAGGCCGGAGCCGTCGGCGGTGGGGGAGAAGTAGAGCGGGAGCCAGCCGTCCGCGATCCGCACGGTCTGGGCGATGTTCTTCGGGCCCTCCGCGCCGAGCAGGACCGGCAGGTCGGGCCGCAGCGGGTGCAGGATCGGCTTCAGCGGCTTGCCCAGGCCGGTGCCGTCGGCGCCGGGGTAGGGGAGCGGGTGGTACGCGCCGTCCAGGGTGACCGGCTTCTCGCGGCGGAACACCTGGCGCACCACGTCCACGTACTCGCGCACGGCGGTCAGCGGGGAGCGCGGGAAGGGGCGGCCGTACCAGCCCTCGACCACCTGGGGGCCGGAGAGGCCGAGACCGAGCAGCATCCGGCCGCCGGAGAGGTGGTCCAGGGTCATCGCGTGCATGGCGGTGGCGGTCGGGGTGCGGGCTGCCATCTGGGCGATGCCGGTGCCCAGCTTGATCCTGCTGGTGCGGGCGGCGATCCAGGTCAGCGGGGTGAAGGCGTCGGAGCCCCAGGCCTCGGCGGTCCAGACCGAGTCGTAGCCGAGGCGTTCGGCCTCGACGGCGAGGTCGAGGAAGTGCGGGGAGGGCGCGGCGCCCCAGTAGCCGAGCGCGAGTCCGAGGCGCATGGTGGAGGACCCCCAGGATCTGATGGACCGTCAGGTTCGGTAGGGGGATCGTAGGTTGCCGGAGGTCAAGCCACAACACGCAGGGCGGGCCGGGACAGTCAGCACTGCGACTGTCCCGGCCCGCCCTGCGTGTTCTGCAGTTCCGCTATCCGCGCTGGATGCCGGAGGTGTCGGCGAGCAGGCCGCGCCTGCCCTCCTGGGTCTGGGTCAGCAGCGCGTCCCCGTGCTGGGCGATCGCCAGGTACCAGGTGCCGGGCACCAGTTCGCCGACGGACGGGCCACTGGCGTCGTCCTCGGGGGCGAGCGGACGCGCGGCCGGGACGGCGAACCAGAACGGGGCGAACGCGGGTCCGGCAGCGGCCTCGGCGGCCGGTGCGGCCGGGGTCGCCTCCGGCTGCGGGGCCTCGGGCCGGCGCTTCGCGGCCGGGGTCAGCATCGCGGTGGCGTGGTCCTGGTGGTCGTCCTGGTCCTGGTACTGCGCCGGCGGAGCGTCCTGCGGAGTGGCGGCCGGAGCGGGAGTCGCGGCGGGCGCGGGGGCGGCAGCCGCCGGAGCGGGGGCCTGGGCCTGCGGCGCGCCGAACTGGCCGCCGAAGGACGGGCTCTGCTGCGGGTAGCCGTATCCGGCGCCCGGCTGCGGCGCGGCCGGTGCCTGCGGCCCGGTGAACGGCTGGCCCGGCTGGGCCTGCTGCACCGGCTCGCCGTGCTGGAACTGCTGCTGCGGGTACGGGTACTGGCCGGACTGCTGGCCGGGCTGCTGCCCGTACGCGGGGTAGCCGCCGGGGCCGACCTGCGGCCCGGTGGGAGCGTTCGGCAGCAGCGGCGCCTTGAGCGCCGGGACCAGCGGGGTGGCGATGACCGCGCCCGCCAGCACCAGGGCGAACAGGAAGGCGAGGTACGCGCCGAAGCCGTGCCCGGTGCCCGCCCCGCCGCCGAACAGCGACCAGAGCGCGCCCCAGAACGCGGCGACGGCCAGCACCGTTCCCCAGTGCTCCAGGGTGATGCCGGCCGGCTTCGGCGCCTGCGGCAGCAGCCGGCTGACCAGGATCAGCGCGGCGGCGATGACGCCGAGGAAGAACACCGAGGGCAGCAGCGGGAAGAAGGCAGAGTGCCAGGCGTTGGCGCTGAACGTTCTGGTCCCGAATCCGTACGATTCGCTGGTGCTGTAGAAGGGCAGGAACGAGGAGATCAACAGCAGGAGGGCGGCGCCCGCGACTGCTGCGTCCCCCCTGGTGACGGTTCGGAGGTTCACCGTGAACGAGCCCTCTCGTGAGTGGTGGTGCGTGCGGGACGAAAGTACGGAAGGCCCTTAGCGTACGGTGTCCGCGCCGCTATGGGCATGTCTGGATCAGTTCAACTCAACGCGCCTTCTCGGTAAAGGCGGTGAGCCCGGCGGCGATGCCCTTCGCGGCGAGCTGGCGCCAGGAGGCGCTGGTCATCCTGGCCGCGTCGGTGGCGTTGCGCATGTTGCCGCACTCGATGAAGACCTTGGGGACCTTCGACATGTTCAGACCGCCGAGGTCGCTCCGGGTGTCCAGGCCGGTGCCGCCGTTGATGTAGTTGGCGAAGGGCTCGGCGGTGGCGCCGTGGAACGCGGAGCGCACGTCCAGGCCCAGGGTCCGGGACGGTGCGACGATCGCCAGGTTGTCCGCCGCGCCCTGGTCCACACCGGCCGGGAGGATCACATGGAAGCCGTGGTCGCTCGCACCGGCGCCGTCGCCGTGGATGGAGATCGCGGCATCGGCGTGCGCGGCGTTGCCGATCGCCGCACGCTCGGTGACGCAGGGCCCCCAGGCGCGGTCGCCGTCCTGGGTGAACACCACCTTGGCGCCCTCGGCCTGGAGGATGGTCCGCACCCGGCGGGCCACGTCCAGGGTGAAGTTCGCCTCCGAGTACCCGGCGTTGGTCGAGGTGCCGGTGGTGTCGCAGTCGGTGCTGCCGTTGCCGATGTTAACCCGGGCGTTGATCTTGCTGGTGTAGTGGACGTTGCCCGGGTTGTGGCCGGGGTCGATCACGATGGTCTTCCCGGCCAGCACCTTGCCCGCGCCCGGCGTCGGGGCCAGCGGCTTCGCCTTCTGGGTCGGCGAGGGCAGCGGGGTCGGGGTGAGGCTGGTCGCACCGCCGGTCGCGGCGCCCGCCGAACCGCCCGCCGCAGCGGGTGCGCTGCTCTGGCCGCCGAGGGCCGGGGCCCCGGTCGGCGCCCCGGCCGCGTCCGCGGTGCTGTGCTTCCCGCCCCCGTCGCCCGCGACCGCCTGCCAGCCCAGCCACCCGGCGAAGCTCAACGGCACCATCGCCGCCAGCACCACGGCGACGGTCGCCGTCCGCATGCCCCTGCGGCCGGGCTGGGGGGCGTCGTACTTGTCCAGCGGGTGTTCAGATGGCACCGGCTGACCTCTCATTCAGACCGTAGGTGGTCGCAATCGGGTTCCAGGCCGCGACGAAGGAGTTCTTGTCGTTGGTGGCGCTGTTGTTCGCCGCGGTCGTCCTGTTGTAGGTCGCCGTGTGCGGGGCGTTGCCGGGGGTGCAACCGCCGCCGCTCATCTCCTGGGCCCACTGAGCGTAGTCGTTGTCCGCCTCGGCCGACTCCGACCAGGCCCGGCTGAGGGTCTTCATCGCGTCGGCGGCCCCGTCCAGCTTGGACACGTCCAGCGCCGCGGCCTTCTGGGACAGGCTCTGCCGGGTCTGCGCCGCCTTGGTCAGCTGGGTGGCGGCGTCGGCCACCGACTGCTCGCTGCTGCAGCTCTCGACCGTGGCGACGGCGCTGCCCACCTGCGAGCGGGCCTGCGCGGACTGGTCCAGCAGCTGGTCCACCGCCGTGGCCTGGGCCTGGGCGTCCCCGTCGGCCGAGGCCGAGGCGGACGCGCTGGCGCTCGCGGAGGCGCTGTCGCTGGGCGGCGCGCTGCCGGTGGGCGAGGTGCCGGCGGGTCCGGTGGCGGAGGCCGGGGGCTTGGTGCCGGGCGTCTTGGACTTGCCCAGGCCGATCCCGTACACCACGCCCACGCCCAGCAGCGCGGCGACCACGACCACCAGTACGCCCAGCAGCAGCGGGTTCATCCGCCGACCGCCGCCCGCGCCGGGGTCGCCGGTGCCGTCCGGGCCGCCGGGACCGCCGCCCTGCGGGTACTGCCGGTCGTAGGAGTACGGCGGCGGGACGGTGGGCGGCGCGCCCTGCGGCTGGTAGGGCTGTCCTTGGTACGGCTGACCCAGGTACGGCTGGTCCTGGTAGGGCTGCCGCTGGGGCGCGGGGCCGGTCGGGCCGGTCGGGGCCTGGCCGCCGGGCGGGGGGCCGTAGCCGTCGGGCCGGTACATCGGGGTGGCGGACTGCGTCGGCGGCTGCGGCGCGGCCTGCGGCGGCTGGTACGGGGCCGCGCCGTACGGGTTCTGGGCCGGGGCGGCGCCGAAGGCCCCGGCGGGGGCGGCGGGGGGCTGCTGGCCGGGCGCCTGCAGGGGGGAGATCTGGGTGGGCGGCGGGGTCACCTGCGGGAGGTCCCTGGCGGTGGGCAGGTAGGGGCGGCCCATCGGGGGGTTCAGCTGGGTGGGCGGCGGCCCGGCCGGGGTGGGCGGCAGCACCGAGGTCGGCTCGTCCCCGCTGGGGGCTTCGGGCCGGCCGGCAGCCGCGGGCCGGCCGGCGGCCTCGGTGACCGCGTCCGGGCCCGCGCTGCCGGGGGCGGCGTCGCGGTCGGCGGGGTCGTCACCGTCCTGGGCGGCGTCCGGGGCCGGCTGCTCGGGTGACCTTGCCCACATCGCCGCTGTTTTGGGGTCGCGGCGGCGGACCCACCCGCCGGCGCCGTCCCTGGCCGTGGGGTCCCACACCGCCGGTGCGCTTTCCTCCGCATCGGCCACAGCCGATCCCTCCCCACATTGCTTCGTTCGCCTGCGCTGCCACCTGCTCTGCTGCGGCCACCGTACCGAAGGCCGACCGGGAGCGAAGGCGTTGTCCGAGTTCAGGGCCCGCGCGGGCCGGGTGTCTGGCAGGGTGCGGGCGGGGCACGGTCGGCCTGCGGGCGGGGCCTCAGCTCCGGCGCAGCACCCGCAGCGAGCCGGTCGCCGAGACCTCCTGGAAGCCCTCGTCCAGCGCCCGCAGATAGATCCGGTACGGGGCCTGGCCGCCGTCCGCCGGGTCCGGGAAGACGTCGTGGACCACCAGCAGGCCGTCCGCCGCGAGATGCGGGACCCAGCCCCGGTAGTCGGCGGTGGCGTGCTCGTCGGTGTGGCCGCCGTCGATGAACACCAGCCCGACCGGGCTGCCCCATACCGCCGCCACCTGCGGAGACCGTCCGACCAGGGCGATCACATGGTCCTCCAGGCCGGCCGCGCGCAGGGTCCGGCGGAACCGGGGCAGGGTGTCCATCAGGCCGACCTCGGGGTCGACCAGCGAGGTGTCGTGGTACTCCCAGCCGGGCTGCTGCTCCTCCGAGCCCCGGTGGTGGTCCACGGTCAGCGCGACCGTCCCGGCCCGCCGGGCGGCGTCGGCCAGCAGGATGGTGGAGCGCCCGCAGTAGCTGCCGACCTCCAGCAGCGGCAGCCCGGTCCGTCCGGCGGCGTCAGCGGCGGCCGCGTACAGCGCCAGCCCCTCGTCCACCGGCATGAAGCCGGTCGCTGCCTCGAAGGCCGCCAGTGTTCCGGCCGAGGGCGCCTCCGCCGGGGCCGCGTCCGCCGCCTGTGCCGTGTCCGTCATCCGCTGTGTCTCCTGTGCTGTGCCGACGGGGCCCGTCCCGTCCGTTCGGACCCTACTGGACGCCGCGAGCGCGGGTCAGGGCCCGACCGCGGGTCGGGGCTCAGTCGAGCAGTTCGGTCATGGCGACGCGGGCCGGGGCCAGCTCCCGGTCGATCGCCGCGGACTGCTCGGGGGTGACCCGGACCGCCGCGTCGGTGACCGGCCGGCTCCGGGTGAAGGCGAGGCGCAGGTGGACCGGCGGATGCGCCTGGTCGGTCGCCCGGTCGGTCAGCTCGGCGGCGATCACCCGCCGGTCGCGCTCGGTCCGCGGGAGCGAGGCGAAGTACCCGCGGAGCTCGTCCCAGAAGTCGGCCATCGGCTCGGGCAGGGTTCCGCCCCTGGTCACGCGCTGTGCGGCGCGGTGCCGCAGCAGCGCCTGACGGTGTTCCAGATGGGCCTGGAAGGCGGACTGCAGCGGCAGCGTCTCCAGCAGTCCGGTCGCGCCCGCGGTGCCGCCGAGCCGGACCGCGAAGGCGTCCGCGAGGTACTCGGCCCGGCGCTGGGAGTGCCGGGTCAGCCATCCCAGCAGCCGGTACAGCAGCTCGACCACGCCGTTGAGCCCGGCCATCAGGAACCGGGTCGCCACCGCGGCGATGGCGACCAGGCCCTGCGGGTCGGACACCCGTTCCGGGACGGTGAGGTCGTGCACCGAGCGGAGGATCTGCAGGGCTCCGCCGACCCACAGGCCGCGGCGGACGTCACCGTTCGCCCCGTGCCCGAACTCGTGGCCGAGCAGCGCGGTGCGCTCGGCCGGGTCGAGGATCTCCCACAGCGGCAGGCCGAGGGTGAGCACCGCCCGGCGCCGCACCCCCACCCGCTGGTAGGAGGCGTTGAACCGGGGGTCGATGACGATCAGTTCGGCCCGGTGGGTGTGCAGGGCGTCCGCGGTCCGGTCGGCGAGGGCGTAGAGCTTGGGCGCCGTCGCGCGGTCCAGCGCGAAGCCCTGCTTGCGGGCCGACCGCAGGGTGCCGAGCCGCGGGCGCAGCAGGATCGCCGCCGAGACGAACACCAGCAGCCCGAACAGCTGGATCGGCCAGCCGTGCTGCAGCACCATCCAGCCGCCGGCGACCAGCAGCGCCAGGGTGGACAGGTGCACCAGGCCGGCCAGCGCGAACGCGGCGGCCCCTTTGCCGTCCAGGCCGGGGCGCTCCACCGGGCCGGTGCTGAGCTGCTGGAACAGCTGCTGCTCGGCGGCCTGGTTCAGCCGCAGCGAGAAGCCCTTCCGGGCCCGCCCCTCGGTCTCGGGGAGCGGGGCTGCGGCGCCGGGGACGACGTTCCATCGGCAGGCCGTGCACCAGCGGGTGAAGCGGGGGCTGGTGGTCAGGGCGGAGCCGCACTCGGGACAGGTCGCGGTCTCGGTGGCCGGGGCGGTGCTGATGGGAGGGGTGATCACGGACGGATGATGTCGCATCGCCGGGTTCCGGCCAAAGGATTTTCGGGGCGGGGGTTCCTGAAATGTGGAACACGTTCTAATCTGACGGTGCGTCAGCCACGGGACCGAAGGGAAACGCATGGCCATCGGGATCACAGAGGACCACCGGGTGCTGGGGGCGGCCGTCCGGAAGCAGCTGGAGCGGGAGGTCCCGGGGGCGGTGGTGCGGGCGTGGTCCGACGGGGCGCGTGTGGGGCGCGCACCGTGGTGGGACGGGCTCGCCGGGCAGGGGCTGCTGGGCCTGCACCTGTCCGGCGAGCACGGCGGCGGCGACGGCGGGCTGCTCGACCTCGCCGTGGTGCTGGAGGAGGCCGGGCGGGCGGTCCTGCCGGACGCCTATCTGCCGACCGTGCTGGCCTCGGCGCTGCTCGCCGCGACCGGGGCGGGGCCGCTGGCGAAGCGGTTGCTGCCGGCCCTCGCCGACGGCGGTCGCACCGCCGCCGTGGCGCTGGAGCCGGGCGGGCTGAGCGCCGCCGCCGAACCGGGCGGCTGGCGGCTGACCGGACGCACCGGCCCGGTGCTCGGCGGCGACCGGGCCGAACTGCTGCTGCTGGCCGCCGCGACCGAGGAGGGTCCGGCCTGGTTCGCGGTCGACCGGGAGCAGGTGACGGTCCGTCAACTGCGGGCGCTCGACCTGACCCGGGGGCTCGCCGCGATCGAGGCGGACGGGCCGGTGCTCGCCGAGGAACAGCGGCTCGTGGTCGCCCCGGAGACGGTGCGCCGGCTCGCCGGGGTGCTGTTCGCCGCCGAGGCCTGCGGCATCGCCGGCTGGGCGCTGGACACCGCCGTCGCCCACGCCCGGGTGCGGGAGCAGTTCGGCCGTCCGATCGGGCGGTTCCAGGCGGTCAAGCACCTCTGCGCACAGATGCTGGTACGGGTCGAGCGGGCCCGCGCCGCGGTCTGGCAGGCGGCCCGCGACCCGGCGCCGACGGACGGTGGGATCGCCGCCGCGACGGGGGTGGAGGCCGCGTTCGAGAACGCCAAGGACTGCGTCCAGATCCTCGGCGGCATCGGCTTCACCTGGGAGCACGACGCGCACCTGCGGCTGCGCCGGGCAGTGACGCTGCGTCAACTACTGGGTTCGGAACAGGTCTTGTATCGGGAAGTGGCGCAACTGGCCGCCGCTGCCGGGTTCCACCGGCCGGGTCTGGAACTGCCGCCCGAGGCCGAGGAGTTGCGGGCCGGACCGCGCGCCGCGGCGGAGTCGGTACGCGGGCTCGACCCGGCCGAGCAGCGGCGCAGGCTGGCCCCCGACGGCTGGGCCGCGCCGCACCTCCCGGCCCCGTACGGGCGGGGCGCGGACGCGCTGCGGCAGTTGGTGGCGGACGAGGAGTTCCGTGCGGCGGGGGTGCGGCTGCCGGATCTGACCATCGGCAACTGGGTGGTCCCCTCGCTGGTCGCCCACGGCACACCGGAGCAGCAGCGGCGGCTGCTGATGCCCACCCTGCGCGGGGAGCTGACCTGGTGCCAGCTTTTCTCCGAGCCGGAGGCGGGCTCCGATCTGGCCTCGCTGCGCACCCGCGCGGTGCGGCTGCCGGACGGCCGCTGGCGGGTGGACGGGCAGAAGGTGTGGACCTCCAGCGCCGCCACCGCCGACTACGGCATCCTGCTGGCGCGGACCGCACCGGAGAAGCCCAAGCACCAGGGGTTGACCTATTTCCTTGTCGATATGCGTACGACGGCAGGAATCGACATTCGACCGCTGCGCGAGCTGACCGGCGACGCGGTGTTCAACGAGGTCTTCCTGGACGGGGTGGAGCTGCCCGCCGACGCGGTGGTCGGCGAGGTCGACGGCGGCTGGCGGGTGGCCCGGCACACCCTGGGCAATGAGCGGGTCCACATGTCCGACTCCAGCCCGACCGCCGAGGCGGTCGTCCGCCTGCTCACCGCCGGCGGCGACCCTTACCAGGAGCGGCTGGGACGCCTGGTCGCGGACGAGCAGATCCTGGCCTGCATCGATCTGCGCAGCGCGCTGAGCAGCCTGGACGGGCTGGATCCCGGCGCGGGCGGCAGCGTGCGCAAGCTGGTCTCCGCCCCGCACTCGCAGCGGGTCGCCGAACTGGCACTGGAACTCTGCGGCCCGGCGGGCGCGGTGTACGAGGGGCTGGGGGAGCAGGTCGGCCACGCCTTTCTGATGTCGCGCTGCCTGACCATCGCCGGCGGGACCACCCAGGTGCAGTTGAACGTCGTGGCCGAGCGGATCCTCGGCCTTCCGCGGGACTGAGAAGAGGGACCGTCCATGCCTGAGAAGACCTATCTCGTCGGTGTCGGAATGACGAACTTCGAGAAGCCCGAGACCCGGGACTGGCAGTACTGGGACATGGCCCGCGAGGCCGGCACGGCCGCCCTCGCCGATGCCGGGATCGACTACGGGCTGGTCGAGCAGGCCCCGGTGGGCTTCTGCTACCAGCAGTCGACGGCCGGTCAGCGCGCCGTCTACGAGCTGGGCCTGTCCGGGATCCCGGTCTACAACGTCAACAACAACTGCGCCACCGGCTCCTCCGCGCTGATGATGGCCCGGCAGTTCGTGGCCGGCGGGATCAACGACTGCGTGCTGGCGCTGGGCTTCGAGAAGATGAGCCGGGGCGCGCTGGGGGCGGGCGCCGGCGCGGGGGACTTCGCGGCCAGCCCGCTGGCCCGGCACTACGGGGTGATGGCGGCCGGGCACGGCTTCGAGCGCACCCCGCCGACCGCGCAGATCTTCGGCAACGCCGCCCGTGAGCACATGGAGCGCCACGGCACCACCGCCGAGCAGCTCGCCCTGGTCGGAGTGAAGAACCACCGCCACTCCGCCGCCAACCCCCGGGCCCAGTTCCGCGACGTCTACACCCTGGACGAGGTGCTGGCGTCCAAGCCGATCCACGACCCGCTGACCAAGCTGCAGTGCTCGCCCACCTCCGACGGGGCCGCGGCGGCGGTCGTCGCGAGTGAGCGCTTCGTCCGGGAGCACGGGCTGCGGGACCGGGCGGTGGAGATCCTGGGCCAGGCGATGACCACCGACAGCGAGGAGAGCTTCGCCTCCGGCTCCTGCATCGACGTGGTCGGCACCCCGATGAGCCGGGCCGCGGCCCGCGCGGTGTTCGAGCAGTCCGGGCTCGGCATCGAGGACGTGGACGTGGTGGAGCTGCACGACTGCTTCTCCATCAATGAGCTGCTCACCTACGAGGCGCTGGGCATGTGCGCGGAGGGCGGGAGCGGCAAGCTGGTCGCCGAGGGCGCCACCGGCTACGGCGGGCGCTGGGTGGTGAACCCGTCCGGGGGCCTGATCTCCAAGGGGCATCCGCTGGGCGCGACCGGCCTGGCCCAGTGCGCCGAACTGGTGTGGCAGCTGCGCGGCGAGGCGGGGGAGCGGCAGGTCACCGGAGCCCGGGTGGGGCTCGCCCACAACATCGGCCTCGGCGGCGCGGCCGTGGTGACCATGCTGCGGCGCGGATAGCCGTCCGGGGCATGGGCAAGGGAGGCTTGATGCGTTATACCTGACGCATAGTCAGATATAACACGTTCTACAAATAGACTCACGGAAGCGGCCGGGCGACTGAGCCGCCGTCCGTGCAGAGCGGCCCCGGCGCGTCCGACGGTGCGGACGGTCGCGTCGGGGTCCACCAACCGTTCGCCGAACCTGCAGAGCTGGAGAGTACAGATGCCCATCGACGCTGCCACGGCCCTCGCGGCACCGCCGCGTACCAACGACATCGCCTGGGACAGCAAGGACGTCCTGCTCTACCACCTGGGCGTCGGCGCGGGCGCGCACCGTCCGGCCACCGATCCGGACGAGCTGCGGTACACCTATGAGAAGGACCTCCAGGTCCTCCCCAGCTTCGTCACCGTCGCCGGCGGCGGCCTGGCCAAGGCCGGGGTGTTCACCCTGCCCGGGCTGCGGATCGACCTGTCCCAGGTGCTGCACGGCGGCCAGCGGATCGAACTGCACCGGCCGGTCCCGGTGGCCGGCAGCGGGGTGCTGACCAGCAGGCTCGCCGCCGTGTACGACAAGGGCAAGGCCGCCGTGCTGGTGATGCGCAGCGAGGCCGCCGACGACCAGGGGCCGCTGTGGACCTGCGACACCGAGGTCTTCGTCCGCGGCGAGGGCGGCTTCGGCGGTGAGCGCGGCAGCAGCACCAGGACCCCGCCGCCCGAGCGCGTCCCCGAGTGGGAGCAGGAGGTCCCGGTCCGGCACGACCAGGCGCTGCTCTACCGGCTCTCCGGCGACTGGAACCCGCTGCACGCCGACCCCGACTTCGCCAAGCTGGCCGGCTTCGACCGCCCGATCCTGCACGGGCTCTGCTCGTACGGGACCACCCTGAAGACCGTGGTGGACACCGCCCTCGGCGGCGACGCGAGCCGCGTCCTCTCCTACAGCACCCGCTTCGCCGGGATCTTCTTCCCCGGCGAGACGCTCCGGGTCCGGATCTGGGACCTGGGCGGCGGGCGGCTGTCCGTCACCGCCACCGCGGTGGAGCGGGCCGACGCGCCCGTCCTCGCCGACACCGTCCTCACCCACCAGTAGTCCCGCCCACACGATCCACACGATCCAGACCTTCCAGACCTTCCAGGGGAGCAGCCATGCGCGCAGCAGTCCTGCACGAGACCGGCCAGGAGAAGCTCGAGGTCCATGAGGGAGTCACCCTCCCCGTCACCGGCCCGGGGAAGGTCAGGGTCCGGATGCGGGCCGCGAGCCTGTGCCACTCCGACCTGTCCGCGATGAGCGGCGTGCTGCCGCAGCCCGCCCCGTTCGTGCCCGGGCACGAGGGCTCGGGCGAGATCACCGAGGTGGGTGAGGGTGTCGAGGGCCTGGCCGTCGGCGACCACGTGGTGGTCTGCTGGATGCCGCCCTGCGGCGCCTGTCCCAGCTGCAAGCGCGGCGAGGGCAACCTCTGCCTGGCCGGGTTCGCCAATATGGGCACCCCCAACTACCACCACGACGGCACCGACATCTTCGGCTTCTCCGGCACTGGCACCTTCGCCGAGGAGAGCGTGGTCGCGGCCGGCTGCGCGGTGAAGCTCCCGGACGACGTCCCGTTCGAGATAGCCGCGCTGATCGGCTGCGGGGTCACCACCGGTGTCGGCGCGGCGATCCACACCGCGAAGGTCGAACCCGGCTCCTCGGTGGTGGTGATCGGCTGCGGCGGTGTCGGCATCGCCGCGATCCAGGGCGCACGGGTCGCCGGCGCGGCCCAGATCGTCGCCGTCGACCCGGTCGCCTCCCGCCGGGAGTGGGCGCTGCGCTTCGGCGCGACCGAGGCGGTCGCCCCGGACGGGCTGGCCGAGGCGGTGCAGCGGCTGACCGGCGGCGAGGGCTTCGACTACGCCTTCGAGGTGGTCGGCAAGTCCGCCACGGTGCGCACCGCGTACGACGCGATCCGGCGCGGTGGCGCGCTGGTCGTGGTGGGCGCGGGGGCGATGGACGACATGGCGCAGTTCAACATGTTCGAGCTGTTCTTCAACGAGAAGCGGATCCTGCCGTCCCTGTACGGCGGGTCGGACGTGCTGCGGGGCTACCAGACGGTGATCGACCTCTGGCGGGCCGGACGGCTGGACCTGGAGGGCATGATCACCCATCACGTCCAGCTGGAGGCGGTCAACGACGCCGTCCAGCAGATGCGCAGCGGCGAAGCGCTCCGCACCGTCATCAACCTCTGACCCCACCTTTCAACAGCCTTTGAACAGGAGTCAACCGGCGATGAGCACCTCCCTCTCGGGCAAGACCGCCGTGGTCACCGGCGCGGGGCGCGGCCTCGGCCGGGCCGAGGCGCTGGAGTTGGCCCGCCTCGGCGCCAGCGTCGTGGTCAACGACTTCGGCGCGCCGGGGCGCGACGGCAGCGGCGCGGCCTCGCCCGCCCCGGCGGACGAGACCGTCGCGGCGATCCTCGCCGAGGGCGGCCAGGCGGTGGCCCACTACGGCGACGTGGCCGACCTGGACGCCGCCCGGGCCCTGGTCGAGCTGGCCGTGTCGACCTATGGACAGCTCGACATCCTGGTCAACAACGCGGGCATCCTGCGCGACCGGATGGTCTTCTCGATGTCCGAGGAGGAGTGGGACTCGGTGATCAAGGTCCACCTCAAGGGCCACTTCGCCACCACCCGCTTCGCCGCCGCGCACTGGCGCGACCGCTCCAAGGCGGCGGGCGCCCCGGTCTACGGACGGATCGTCAACACCTCGTCCGAGGCCTTTGTGGCCGGCTCGGCCGGCCAGCCCAACTACGCCGCGGCCAAGGGCGGCATCGTCGGCCTGACCAGCAGCTGCGCGGCGGCGCTGGCCCGCTACGGGGTGACCTCCAACGTCATCTGCCCGCGGGCGCGGACCCGGATGACCGAGGATGTCTTCACGGGCGGGATGGGGGCACCGGACCAGGGGCTCGACCCGCTCGCACCCGAGCATGTCTCACCCCTGGTCGGCTACCTGGCCTCCCCGGCGGCGCAGCGCGTCAACGGGCAGGTCTTCGTGGTCCACGGCGGGATGGTGGCGGTGCTGGGACAGCCCCCGGTGCTGGCGAAGTTCGACACCGCCAAGGACCTGTTCACCCCGGCCGAGCTGGACGACCTGCTCACCCCGTTCTACGCGGGGCGGACGCCGGGCGACGGCTTCGCCAACCTCGCGGTGCTCGGCCTGCGGCACGGGGCCTGACCGGCGCCTCCCAGTCGTTGGCGTCAGTCGTTCGCGGCGGCGACCCGGCGGTGGCGACCGTGCCCCGCCGGCTCGCGCCGTCCCTCCCGGTCGTCCTCGGCCACCGTGCCGCGGTGCTTGCCCGCCGTGTCCTCGTTGTTGTTGTGGTGCCCCGGAGCTGCGTTCAGCCGGTTCTCACTGATGTCGGTGAAGGCATCTGCCATGAGAGTCGTCTTTTCCCGTCGGTGTCGTCTTTTGTGCGGTCGTACGAACCTGATCACCCTATGCAACCCGCCGTCGCGGTCACACGTCGGGTGCGTAACAAAACGTCCACGGTCCATACCCGTCGGTAGCTGGAGATGATGCCCCGTCAGGCCGGGCGTCCGGTACGGAGGAAGCCGGCCAGCAGCTCGTGCAGCACCGGGGCGCCGTCCTCGGCCAGCACCTCGTGGCCCGCGCCGGCCGCCTCCACGTAGCGGAAGTCGGCGCCCTCGGAGCGGCCCATCCGCAGCAGTTCCTGACGCAGCGTGCGGGACTGGCTCACCGGCACCACCGCGTCCTGGTCGCCGTGGACCACCAGCAGCGGGGCGGTCAGCCGGTGGCAGACCCGCAGCACGTCGCGCGCGCCGGGACCGTCCGGGCCCTGGTCCGCGCCGCCGTCCGGCTGGGCGCCGCCCAGACGCAGGGTCAGCGCCCGCACCGCCGGCCCGGCCTCGGCCAGCAGCCGCGGCCCGGACAGGAACGGCGCCACCACCGCGCAGCGGGCCACCTGTTCGGGTGCGGACGAGGCCGCGAGCAGCGCCAGGAACGCCCCGTAACTCACTCCGAAGAGTGACGGCTGCTCAAGCCCGAGCGCGGACCGCTGGCTGCTGACGGACTCCAGCAGGGCCAGCACGTCCTCCAGGTCCGGGCCGCCCCAGGCGTTCTGCAGGGCCTGCGCGTACTCCACGCCGTAGCCGGTGCTGCCGCGCTGGTTGACCGCGACCACGGCCAGGCCCTCGGCGGCCATCCGCTGCAGGGCCGGGTCGAACTCGAGCCGCCAGGCGTCGGCAGGTCCGCCGTGCAGGGCGACCACCAGGTGCTGGGCCGTCAGCCAGGCGTCGCCGCCGTAGACCACGGCCTCCATCGGGCCGGCCGCGCCGGGCAGTTCCACGGTCCGGGCGCCGTGCCAGCGCCCGCCGTCGCTCGGCGGCGCGCTGCCGTCGAGCCGCCAGCCGGAGGAGCCGCCGCGGCTGCCGCGCGGGGCGGAACCGTGCAGGCCCTGGGCGTTGCCCGGCGCCGGGTGTATCCGTATCACGCTGCCCATGCCGGCCGCGCCGCCCTGCAGCGGCGCCAGCCGCAGCGGCATCGTCGGCACCGGATCGGGGCTCTCCGGCGGCCCCTCGCGCAGCCGGTCCACGTCGATGGTGGCGACCCCGGCCGGGTGGTCCGGCGCCGAGTACGGCATCCGCAGCCCGGCGGCGGACCAGTGGCCGACCCCGCCGAGCCGGCCCGGCGGCACCGGCACCGGGTCGAGCTGCCCGGACGAGGGCTGCCACAGCGCCAGCGAGGAACCCGCGCCCCAGTCGCCCTGCAGCGCCACCCTCAGGTCGGCCGGGGCCGTCCCCGGCTCGCGGGCCGGCTCGATCGCCACCGGGCGCAGGAACTCCCGGGTCCGGTGCAGGCAGTCGGGGAAGCGCAGCGGCTCGGCGCCGCCGAGGACGCCCCAGCCGATCCGGTCCTCGCCCGGCGCGTCGCTGCGGACCAGGATCAGCCCGCTGCCCGGGTCGGCGGCGATCAGCCGGTCATTGCTGTGCGGAGCCAGTTCCAGGAACGGGCTGACCGTGCCGGTGGCCAGGTCGAGCACCACGGTCTTGACCATCGGGCCACTGGTCCCGAAGCCCTCGGTGCGGGCCGGCAGCAGGTGGTCGAGCGCCAGCAGCCGTCCGCCCCGGTCCAGCCACACCCCGCCGCCGGAGACCCCGGCGAACTCCGCGACCTGCTGCGGCTGCGTCGCGCCGTCCGCGCTGACCAGCCAGACCGCGCTGACCTGCCGGCCGTCCATCCCCAGCGCCACCGCGACCGGGCCGCCCGGCTCCGGCGCGGGCATCGCCATCAGTCGCAGGGTGGGCACGCGGAGCGTCCCGGCCGAGGACTCCCGCACCGACGCCGGGGTGCGGACCACCAGCTCATGGCGGTCGGCGGCGGCCTGGCGGCAGATCAGCACCCGCCCGTCCGACAGCGAGACCAGCTGCGACCGCAGGCTCTCCGGCAGCCCGCCCGCCGCCTGCGGCAGCGGCACCGGCATGGCCACGACGTCCATCCCGCCCGCCGGGACGAGCGCGCCGGCGCCGCCGAGACCGCCGACGATCAGCCCGCCGACCAGCTGTTCGCCGCCCCGGGCAGCGGCTTCGCTGCCGCCCAGGCGCCAGCTCTCCGGGTACCAGCCGCCGTCCCCCGAGGTGGCCAGGCAGGCCGCGTAGGCGCCGTTGGCGGAGAAGGTGAAGCCGAGCCGCCGCAGCGCGGGCGCCGCCCTGGTGTGCGGAAAAGCGCCGACGAGAGTGAGAGGTGACGCAGTCATGAGGAGTCCACCACCGGATTCAAGGAGGTCGGACCGGGCAGCACACAGCCACCGGTCCGCAGCCGGGGAACGCTCGGGTACAAGGAACTCGCCGACACCCCCGCCGCACCACTGACGCTACTTACGCCACTCGCACCACCCGAACGGATCGATGCCCCTTCACTCATAAGGGTGAGCAGTGGGGAGGAGCCGACGTACGGATCGGTCCGGAATCTTCTGTAATCTCGACGGGTGCCGATCCTTTCCGACGTCCTCCGTGTGTTCGACGAGCTCTACCCGCCCGGGCGGGCCGAGTCCTGGGATGCCGTCGGCCTGGTCTGCGGTGATCCGGAGGCCCCGGTGCGGCGGGTGCTGTTCGCCGTCGACCCGGTGCGGCAGGTCGTCGACGAGGCCGTGGGCTGGGGCGCGGACCTGCTGGTCACCCACCATCCGCTGTATCTGCGCGGGGTGGTCTCGGTCGCCGCGACCGGCTTCAAGGGCCGGGTGGTGCACACCCTGATCAAGCACGACATCGGCCTGCTCACCGCCCACACCAACGCCGACTCCGCCGACCCCGGCGTCTCCGACGCCCTCGCCGAGGCGGTCGGCCTGCGGGTGACCGGTCCGCTCGTCCCCGATCCGACCGACCCGGCCGGACGCCGGGGCAGCGGACGGATCGGCGTGCTGCCCGCGCCCGAGCCCCTGTCCGCCTTCGCCGCCCGCGTCGCCGCCGGACTCCCCGCCACCGCGCAGGGCGTCCGCACGGCGGGCGACCCGGAGCAGCCGGTCCACCGGGTCGCGGTCTGCGGCGGCTCCGGGGACTCCTTCCTCGACGCCGTCCGCGCCGCCGGCGTGGACGCCTATGTCACCGCGGACCTGCGCCACCACCCGGTCTCCGAGGCCCGCGAGACCAGCGGCCCGGCCCTGGTCGACGCCGCCCACTGGGCCACCGAGTGGCCCTGGCTGCGGCTCGCCGAGCGCGAGCTGCTGGCCGCCGCCGAGAAGCACGGCTGGACGCTGGAGACCCGGGTGTCGCAGCAGGTCACCGACCCGTGGACACTGCACACGCCGCAGACGTAGCCACAGACCTTTCCTGACCGACCGACGCACCACCCCGAGGAGCACCCCCTGAACGCCGCGCCCGCCGACCAGATCCGCCTGCTGGACCTCCAGGCCCTCGACTCCCGCCTGGACCTGCTCGCGCACCGCTCCAACACCCTCCCCGAGCACGACGAGATCCAGCAGCGCGGCAACGACCTCACCGAGCTGCGCTCGCTCACCGTCGCCGCCGAGACCCAGCTCAGCGACACCAAGCGCGAGCTGGTCAAGGCCGAACAGGACGTCGACCAGGTCACCACCCGGGCCGCCCGCAACCAGCAGCGGATGGACTCGGGCTCGGTCGGCGCCAAGGACCTCGCCAACCTCCAGCACGAGGTCGGCGCCCTCGCCAAGCGGCAGAGCGACCTCGAGGACGTCGTCCTGGAGATCATGGAGCGGCTGGAGTCCGCCCAGACCCGGGTCAGCGAGATGACCGCCCGCCGTGACGACGCCCAGCACAGCCTGGCCGAGGCCGAGGTCCGCCGGGACGCCGCCCAGGCCGAGATCGACGTCGAGGTCGAGAAGATCACCCGGGAGCGGGCGACCGTCGCCGCCGTCATCCCGGCCGACCTGATGAAGCTCTACACCCGGCTGCGGCAGACCCAGGGCGGGACCGGGGCGGCCCGGCTGTTCCAGCGCCGCTGCGAGGGCTGCCGGGTCGAGTTCGCCACCGCCGACCTCCGCACCATCCGGGCCGCCGCGCCGGACGAGGTCGTCCGCTGCGAGAACTGCAGCCGCATCCTGGTCCGCACCTCCGACTCCGGCCTCTAGGAACCCCGCGATGGCGTCCAGCCGACGGTTCATCATCGAGGCCGACGGCGGCTCCCGGGGCAACCCGGGGCCCGCCGGGTACGGCGCGGCCGTACGTGACGGCGACACCGGCGAGCTGCTGGCGGAGGCGGCCGAGTACATCGGCCACGCCACCAACAACGTCGCCGAGTACCGGGGACTGATCGCAGGGCTGCGGGCCGCCCACGCGATCGACCCGGAGGCGAAGGTGGACGTCCGGATGGACTCCAAGCTGGTGGTCGAGCAGATGTCGGGCCGCTGGAAGATCAAGCACCCGGACATGCGGCCGCTGGCGGCCGAGGCCGGAGCGGTCTTCCCGCGCGAGCAGGTCAGCTACCAGTGGATGCCGCGGGCCCGGAACAAGCACGCGGACCGGCTCGCCAACGAGGCCATGGACGCGGGCAAGGCGGGCAGGCAGTGGGTCGCCAAGCCGCTGCCCGCCGGCGCCGCCGGTTCGGGCACGGTCGCGGTCGAGGAACTGCCGCCGGCCGCGCCCGCCGCCCCGGCCGGCTGGGCCGCCCCCGCGGACCTCGGCACGCCCACCACCCTGGTGCTGCTGCGCCACGGCGAGACCGCGCTCACCCCGGAGAAGCGGTTCTCCGGCAGCGGCCGGGGCGTCGACCCCGAGCTGTCCGAGCGCGGCCTGGCCCAGGCCGACCGCGCCGCCGCCGCGTTCGCCGCGCGCGGCACCGTCCAAGTGATCGTCAGCTCCCCGCTGCTGCGCTGCCGTCAGACCGCGGCGGCGGTGGCGACCCGGCTCGGCCTGGAGGTGCGGATCGAGGAGGGGCTGCGGGAGGCGGACTTCGGCGTGTTCGAGGGCCTGACCTTCGCCGAGGTCAAGGAGCGCTACCCGGTCGAGCTGGACGCCTGGCTGGGCTCGGCCAGGAACGCCCCGCCGGAGGGCGAGAGCTTCGTGGCGGTCTCCCGCCGGGTCGCCGTCGCCAGGGACAAGCTGCTGGCCCGCTACCCGGGTCGGACGGTGCTGGTGGTCTCCCATGTGACCCCGGTGAAGACCCTGGTCAGGCAGGCACTGGGGGCGCCGCAGGAGTCGCTGTACCGGATGGAGCTGTCGCCCGCGGCGATCTCCTCGATCCAGTACTACGCGGACGGCAACGCCTCGCTACGGCTCTTCAACGACACCTCGCACCTGCGTTAGAGCTCGCTGACGACCACGTCCAGCGCCCACGGCTTCCCCGCCGCGGGCGCTGTCGCCTCCACCGTGTGCTTCAGGTCCCGCAGGGCCGTCACCAGCTCCGCCGGGGACTCCGGCTCGGCCCCGGCCTCCAGCAGGTTGCGGACGATCCGGCCCTTGGTCGCCTTGTTGAAGTGGCTCACCACGGTCCGCTTCACCACGCCTGCGACCTCGCGCTCGTGCAGCACCCGGACCGTCGCGGTCCGCCCGGCCACCGGGCCGGACGGACGCCACAGCGCCGCGTACGCCGATGACCGTAGGTCGAGCACCAAGCCCTCGCCCGCGACCGCCGGCAGCACCGCGGCCGTCTGGGCCCGCCAGAACGTCCCCAGCGGGCCCAGCGGCGGCAGCTTCACACCGCCCGAGCAGCGGTACGGGGGGATCCGGTCGGTGATCCGGACCGCGCCCCAGAGCCCGGAGAACACCAGCAGCGAGCGGGTGGCCCTGGCACGGGCGTCCGGTCCCAGCGTGGACAGTTCCAGCGCGTCGTAGAGCACCCCGGTGTAGAGCTCGCCGGCCGGGAGCGCCCCCGCGGTCCGCAGCGCCGTGTTGCGGGCCAGCTCGCCGCGCAGCCCGGGGCTCAGCCCCAGCACCTCGGCGGCGCGGTCCTGGTCGCCGCCGCTGAGCTGCACCAGCGCGTCCAGGACCCGGGCCCGGGCCGGGTTCAGCTCCGGCAGCGACAGGGACGCCGGATCCAGCGGCGCTCCCGCCCCCGCGGCGGCCTTCCCCTCAGACGGCGGCAACAGCACCAGCACAGCGCGACTCCTCGTTGTGAACCGTTGTGAACCGTTGTGGACGATTGCGGACGACACGCCACAGCCTATTGACTCGGCCGACCCCCATCGACCACCCCGCCCGGCTCTACGCTTCGACCATGCCTCGTCGCCACCTCAGCGTCCGAACCGCCGGGACCGCCCGGATCGACAGCGAGCTGGCCGGACTGCGGGCCCGGATGGAGCTTCCGGAGAGCTGGCTGGCCGAGGTCCTCGCCGAGGTCGAGCAGACCGCCCGGGAGCCCCGGCTCCCGTCCTACGACGCCACCGCGCTGCCGCTGTTCACCATCGACCCGCCCGACTCGATGGACCTGGACCAGGCGATGCACCTGGAACGGCGCGGCAGCGGCTACCGGGTCCACTACGCCATCGCCGACGTGGACGCCTTCGTCCGTCCCGGCGGGGCGATCGACGCCGAGGCCAGGCGGCGGGTCGAGACCCTCTACTTCCCCGACCTGCGGGTCCCGCTGCACCCGCCGCAGCTCTCCGAGGGCGCGGCCAGCCTGCTCCCCGGCCAGGACGTGCCGGCCCTGCTCTGGCAGCTCGACCTGGACGCCGACGGGGCGCTGGTCCGCACCGACCTGCGCCGGGCCCTGGTCCGCAGCCGCCGCAGGCTGGAGTACGCGGGGGTGCAGGCGGCCATCGACGAGGGCACCGCCGACGAGGCCCTCGCCCTGCTCGGCACCGTCGGACCGCTCCGGGAGGAGCGCGAGGCGGACCGGGGCGGCGTCAGCCTGCCGATCCCCGAGCAGGAGATCGAGCTGGCCGAGGGCGGATACACCCTCAGCTACCGGGCGCCCCGTCCGGCCGACGGCTGGAACGCGCAGATCTCGCTGCTGACCGGGATGGCCGCGGCCGCGATGATGCTGGACGCCGGCATCGGCCTGCTGCGGACCCTCCCCGCCGCGCCGGAGTCCGCGTACGCCCGGCTCCGCCGCACGGCCGGGGCCCTCGGCGTCGACTGGCCGGCGGAGCTCCCGTACCCGCAGTTGATCCGCTCGCTGAACCCCAACCGCCCGGCCCACGCCGCGTTCCTGAACGAGTGCACCGGGCTGCTCCGCGGCGCCGCCTACACCGCCTTCGACGGCGCCGCGCCCGCGGATCCGCGCCACTCCGCCGTGGCCGCCCCGTACGCGCACTGCACCGCGCCGCTGCGGCGGCTGGCCGACCGCTTCGCGGGGGAGGTCTGTGCCGCCGTCGCCGCAGGCGACCCGGTGCCGGACTGGGTGCGGCGGGCCCTGCCGGAGATCCCCAAGCTGATGGAGACCGGCGACCGCCGGGCCCACGAGGTGGAACGCGCCTGCGTGGACCTGGTCGAGGCCGAGCTGCTGCGCGGACGCGAGGGCGAGGTCTTCGACGGGGTGGTCGTGGACGTGGACGAGAAGAAGCCGCAGTCCGGCACGGTCCAGCTGCACGCCCCGGCGGTCCGGGCCAAGCTCAGCGACGACCGCCCCGGCGCCACCCCGCTCCCGCTGGGCACCCGGCTGCGGGTCCGCCTCACCGCCGCGGACCCGAGCAAGCCGGTGATCCGCTTCGCCCCGGCCTGAGGGGCGGCCCAGGCTCCCCGTCCGGCCCGGTCATGAGCGCCTGCCACGGTCGACTACGATGAGGGCACGGCAGACGAGCCGAGCGGACGGCCGCGTTGGGACCTTACGGTCCCGCCGAGGAACGTCCGGACTCCACAGGGCAGGGTGGTGGCTAACGCCCACCCGGGGCGACCCGCGGGACAGTGCCACAGAAAACAAACCGCCGGGGGCTCAGGCCTCCGGTAAGGGTGAAACGGTGGTGTAAGAGACCACCAGTGCCCAGGGTGACCTGGGCAGCTAGGTAAACCCCACCCGGAGCAAGGTCAAGAGGGGGCAGCGCAAGCTGCCCTGCGCTGACGTTCGAGGGCTGTCCGCCCGAGTCAGCGGGTAGACCGCTTGAGGCCGGCGGCAACGCCGGTCCTAGATAGATGGCCGTCTCCCGGCCGACCGCGAGGTCGACCGGCGACAAAATCCGGCGTACAGCTCGACTCGTCTGCCGCCCACCGGCCGGTGCGGTGATTCTCTGCAAGGGCGCACGTTGATGGACAGAAGTGACATCACGGAGGACGACTTCCAGGCCCGGCAGCGCTGGGGCGCGCTGGGACGGAAGCAGCGTCGCCGGATCGTCAGGAACGCGAAGAAGGGCATTGCCTGCGACGACCCGGTCACCGCGGCGATCGCGCTGGGCTGGGCCTGGGCGGTGCTCGGGGCGCCGGAGCGGCGGCGCCGGTTCGACTGGCTCGACTTTCTGACGCCGGGGCCCAACCCCGCCTTCGTGGACGTCTATGACGGCAGCCGGATGTTCGACACCTACCGCTACGTCCGCCGCGCGGCCAAGAACATCGACGCGGTCCACACCCCGCTGCTGCCATGATGGCCGCATGGCAGAGGCACTGAGTCGGCAGGGGGTCTCCGACGCGGTCGGCGGCCTGGGGTGGCGGTATCTGCTGGGGACGCTGCGCACCTCGGTGCTGGTCGGGTCGCTGGCCCGGGCGGCCGAGGTGGCGGCGCGGGCGGTCGCGGCGTGCGGGGCGGACGCCGACCGGCATCTGCGGGTCGACCTGCGTCCCGACCGGGTGGTGCTCACCCTGCAGTCCTTGGACCAGGCGGCGCTGACGGCCCGTGACATCGAGCTCGCCCGGCTGCTCTCCGCCGCCGTGGGCGAGGCGGGGCTGCGGACCGAGCCCGAGGTCGGTACCGGGGCGGCCCGGTCGGTGCAGTTCCTGGAGATCGGCATCGACGCGCTCGACATCGCCGCGATCCGCCCGTTCTGGAAGGCGGTGCTGGGCTACGACGACGAGCCGGGCGCCGACGGTCCCGAGGATCCGCTGGTCGACCCGGTCGGGCAGGGCCCCGCGGTCTGGTTCCAGCAGATGGACCGGCCGCGTCCGCAGCGCAACCGGATCCACTTCGACGTGTCCGTCCCGCACGACGAGGCGCCCGGTCGGATCGAGGCCGCGCTGGCGGCCGGCGGCCGGCTGCTGTCCGCGGCGCGGGCCCCTTCGTTCTGGGTGCTGGCCGACAGCGAGGGCAATGAGGCCTGCGTGACCACCTGGCAGGGCCGGGACGGCGCGCAGCCGCAGGCGTCCGCGGAGAACGGAGCCGCGCCGTGGCCCGCGTCCTGATCCCGCTGCCGGACCGGGACTTCGACGTCACCGAGGTCGCGGTGCCCTGGCGGCTGCTGAGCGACGCCGGGCACGAGGTGGTCTTCGCGACCGAGCGCGCCGGGACGGTGCCCTCGGCGGATCCGCTGCTGCTGACCGGTGTGGTCTTCGGCAAGCTGGGGGCCGAGCCTGAGCCCAAGCGGTTCTACGCGGAGCTGGTCGAGTCCCCGGCCTTTCGGCGGACGCTCGCCTGGGCGGACCTGGACCCCGGGGACTACGACGCCCTGCTGCTGCCCGGCGGCCACGCGCCGGCGATGCGCCAGTACCTGGGCTCGACGGTGCTGCAGGCGAAGACGGCGGCCTTCTGGGCCACCCGCCGCCCGGTCGCGGCGATCTGCCACGGCGTGCTGGTGCTGGCCCGCACCCAGGACCCGGCGACCGGCCGCAGCGTCCTGCACGGACGGCGGACCACCTGCCTGCCCGGCTACCTGGAGCGCTCCGCCTTCCTCGCCACGGCCTGGCGCCGGGGGCGCTACTACCGCACCTACCGCGCCTATGTGGAGCAGGAGGTACGGGCGGCGCTGGCGGCGCCCGCCGACTTCGAGCGCGGCCCGCGCACCCTGTCCCGGCGCGGGACGGCCACCGACGACTCGGCGGCCTTCACCGTCCTCGACGGCCGCTACCTGTCGGCCCGCTGGCCGGGCGACTCCTATCTGTTCGCCCGTCAGCTCATCCAACTCCTGGCCCTGCCGCTGTCCTGAGGTTTGATTACTTTGCGGTAACGAGTCCAGTCCAGTTGTGGGCTTTGCTTCATGTCCCTGCCACCTTGGGCGGGGGTCGGCGACACCTGGTTACTGCAGAGTCAGTTCCCGAATCGCGCGCGATCCAGCGATCAAGCCGTCCAGCGATCCGGAGGACTCCGTGGCGCCCGTCACCCGTCGTACTTTCCTCGGTTCTGCCGCCGCCCTCGGTGCGGCGATCGGACTGGAGGCCATTCCCGGCTCCGCTCCGAGCGCCGTCGCCGCCACGGCCCCGACCGGCACCATCACCGATGTGAAGCACGTGGTCGTGCTGATGCAGGAGAACCGCAGCTTCGACCACTACTTCGGCTCGCTCAAGGGCGTCCGGGGGTTCGCCGACCGCAGCGGCATCACCCTGCCGGGCGGGTACTCCGTCTTCAACCAGCCCAGCGGCAGCGGCCGGCAGTACCCCTGGCAGCTCAGCGCCACCGGCACCTGGTACTTCGGCGCGAGCGGCGAGACCCTCGCGCAGTGCGACGGCTCGCTGGACCACGGCTGGTCCACCCAGCACGGCGCCTGGAACAACGGCCTGATGAACAACTGGGTCTCGGCCAAGGGCTCCAGCCGGACCATGGGCTTCCTCAACCGCTCGGACATCCCGTTCCACTACGCGCTGGCGGACGCCTACACCATCTGCGACGCCTACCACTGCTCGATCCTGAGCGCGACCGGCCCCAACCGCACCTATCTGTGGGGCGGTTCGATCGACCCGGCCGGGACGGCGGGCGGGCCGGCCTACGACGGCGGCGACGAGTCCGGGCTGAGCTGGCAGACCTACGCCGAGTCGCTGCAGAACGCCGGGGTCAGCTGGAAGGTCTACCAGAACGCGAGCGACAACTACGGCGACAACGCCCTGGCCTACTTCAAGCAGTTCGCCAACGCCGCCTCCGGCAGCGCGCTCTACCAGCGCGGGATGTCCTCGGTCCCGTCCACCGGCTCCACCCCCGACGACATCGCCGCGGCGATCAAGGCGGACGCGCTGGCCGGCACCCTGCCGCAGGTCTCCTGGGTGGTCGCCAACCAGGCCTTCTCCGAACACCCGGACGCGCCGCCGAACGACGGGGCGCACTTCGTCAACCTGGTCATCCAGGCGCTGGCCGCCAACAGCAGCGTCTTCGACTCGACCGTGCTGTTCCTCAACTACGACGAGAACGACGGGTTCTTCGACCACGTCCCGCCGCCGGTCGCCCCGGCCGGCACGGCCGACGAGTCGTACAGCGGGCTGCCGATCGGGCTCGGCTTCCGGGTGCCGATGGTCGTGGTCTCGCCGTGGACCCGCGGCGGCTGGGTGGACTCCCAGGTCTTCGACCACACCTCGGTGATCCGCTTCCTGGAGACCTGGACCGCCGCCCTCGGCACCCCGGCCACCTGTTCCGCCATCAGCGCCTGGCGGCGCAAGGTCTGCGGCGATCTGACCAGCGCCTTCGACTTCGCCAACCCGGTGCACGGCCTGCCGGCGCTGCCGTCCACCAGTACCACCATCGGCCAGGCGTACTGCAATGTCATGGTGAACCCGGCGCCCGGCACCAACTCCCTTCCGGCGCAGGAGACCGGCAGCCGTCCGGCCCGCGCGCTGCCCTACCAGCCCAACGGCTTCGTGGACCACCTGGAGTTCGACTCCGGCGGCAAGACCCTGGTCTGGATCAAGATGGCCAACCAGGGGGCCCAGGCCACCGCCGCCGCCCACTTCTCCATCTACGCCAACGCCGACCGCACCGGCGGCCCCTGGCAGTACACCGTGGACCCGGGCGGCACCGTCACCGACTTCTTCAACGTCGGTAGCGGCTACGGCGACGGCAAGTACGACCTGACCTGCGTCGGCCCCAACCGCTTCCTGCGCCGCTTCGCCGGCGACACCACCGCGGCGGGCCGCACCGCCGAGGTCAGCTCCTCCTACGCGCCCGCCCCGGACACCGGCAAGCAGGCGATCTGGTTCGCCCTGGCCAACACCGGGACGGCGGCGGCGACCTTCACCATCACCTCCACCCAGTACCGCTCCGACGGCCCGTGGACGTACCAGGTCCCGGCCGGGGGCAGCACCTCGGACTACTTCAACGCCATCGCCTACACCAACGGGTGGTACGACTTCACGGTCACCGTCAGCACCGATCGGTCCTGGAGCCGCCGCTTCACCGGGCACATCGAGACCGGGGCCGCCAGCGTCAGCGGCTGAGCGCCGCCGATGGAATGACGTCTTGTCAGGGTTTTACCAACTTTATGCGCTTTTCACAGTTACCCGCGATGCCGCGCGCTCGTCAGTCACGGTGATCCCTGCACCCGACGAGAGCGCGGCACGTGGAATCCGAAAACCTTCTCGCGGCGGCGCTGCCGCTTCCGCAGGCCGACTGGCCCGCGGCCCCGGCGGCGCCGGCCCGCACCCTGGTGGACATCCTGGACGCCTCGGTCCGGCGCACCCCCGACGCCCCGGCGCTGGACGTGGACGGCGCGGTGCTCGACTACCGGGGCCTGCGCCAGGCCGCGAGCGCCCTCGCGGCGCGGCTCGGCGCCCGTGGGATCGGCCCGGGCGACCGGGTCGGCGTCCGGATCCCCTCAGGGACGGCCGAGCTCTACACCTCGATCCTCGGCGTGCTGCTGGCCGGCGCCGCGTACGTCCCGGTCGACGTGGACGACCCGGACGAGCGGGCCGAGCTGATCTGGCAGGACGCCGGGGTCCGCGCGGTGCTCGGCGCGGACGGCAGCCTGCGGCCGGGGCCCGTTGCGGGGACGGGGACGGGGACGGGGACAGGGACGGCGCCGGCGGGCGGCGCGCGGGCCCCTGAGCCTGGGGACGACGCCTGGATCATCTTCACCTCCGGCACCACCGGCCGTCCCAAGGGTGTTGCGGTGAGCCATCGTTCCGCCGCCGCCTTCGTCGACGCCGAGGCCGGACTGTTCCTGCGGCAGGCGCCGCTCGGGCCCGGTGACCGGGTGCTGGCCGGGCTCTCGGTGGCCTTCGACGCGTCCTGCGAGGAGATGTGGCTGGCCTGGCGGCACGGGGCCTGCCTGGTCCCGGCACCGCGTGCGCTGGTCAGGGCGGGCGCCGAGCTCGGCCCCTGGCTGGTGCGCCGCGGCGTCACCGCCCTCTCCACGGTGCCGACCCTGGCGGCGCTGTGGCCGGTGGAGTCGCTGGACGCGGTCCGGCTGGTCATCGTCGGCGGCGAGGCCTGCCCGGCCGAACTGGTGGCCCGACTCGACCGTCCCGGGCGGGAGTTCTGGAACACCTACGGACCGACCGAGACCACCGTGGTCGCCTGCGCCGCGCGGCTGCGGGCCGGGCAGCCGGTGCGGATCGGCACGCCCCTGGACGGCTGGCGGCTCGCGGTGGTCGACCCGGACGGCGCCCCGGTCGGCTGGGGCGGGACCGGGGAACTGCTGATCGGCGGGGTCGGCGCGGCCCGCTACCTCGACCCGCTGAAGGACGCGGAGCGCTTCGGCCCGCATCCGGCGCTGCCTGGCACCCGGGTCTACCGCAGCGGCGACCTGGTCCGCGCCGAGCCGCAGGGTCTGGTCTTCGTCGGCCGCGCCGACGAGCAGGTCAAGCTGGGTGGGCGGCGGATCGAGCTGGGCGAGGTGGACGCCGCGCTCGCCGCGCTGCCGGGGGTGCGGGCGGCCGCTGCGGCGGTCCAGGAGACCCCGCTCGGCGGGCAGGTGCTGGTCGGCTACCTGGTGGCCGAGCCGGGGGCCGGCACCGACCTGGCGGAACTGCGGCAGCGGCTGCTGCGGGTGCTTCCCGCCGCGCTGGTGCCGGTGCTGGCACTGCTGGCCGAACTGCCGACCCGTACCTCGGGCAAGGTGGACCGGGCCGCGCTGCCCTGGCCGCCGCCGAGCGGACTGCCTCCGCAGGGCGGCAGCGCCGGGCCGGGCGGCCGGAGCGAGCCGCGGGGCACCGCGGCCCGGCTCGCCGAGCAGTGGCGCGACCTGCTCGGCGTGAGCACCGACACCGACGGGGACTTCTTCGCCCTGGGCGGGACCAGCCTGGCCGCCGCCCAGCTGGTCTCCCAGCTGCGGGTACGGCACCCGGGGCTCTCGGTCGCCGACCTCTACCACCGGCCGCGGCTCGGCGACCTCGCCGCCCACCTCGACCTGATCGCCGTTCCCCACCGCACACCTGACGACCGCACAGCTGACGACCGCACAGCTGACGACCAGCACACCGCCCACCGGCTGCCGCGCCCGGCGGCCCCGGCGGACCCGCCCGGCCAGCGGAAACGTTCGATCACCCGCACGCCCCGGCGGACCGGCCTCTACCAGGCCGCGGTGCTGATGCTGCTGCACACCCTCGGCGGCGCCCGCTGGGTCCTCGGGCTCGCGGCCCTCGACAACCTGCTCCGCAACAGCCTCCTGCGCGACCTGCTGGGCGGGGGAGCGCTCGGCGCCGCCGCGGACCCACTGGCCTGGACCCGGCCCACCTCCTGGTGGATCATCGGCGCGGGCTGGCTGCTGTTCAGCAGCGCGCCGGGCCGCACCCTGCTCGGCGCGGCCGGCGCGCGGCTGCTCACCCGCCGGCTCCGGCCCGGCACGTACCCCAGGGGCGGCCGGGTCCATCTGCGGCTGTGGACCGCGGAGCGGCTGGTCGCCACCTTCAACGTGGCCGCGGTGGTGGGGACCCCGCTGGCCCGGCGCTATGCGCGGCTGCTGGGCTGCGAGGTCGGCCCCGAGGCCGATCTGCACACCATGCCCCCGGTGACCGGATTGGCCCGGTTCGGCGCCGGCTGCACGCTGGAGCCCGAGGTCGACGCGGCCGGCTGGTGGCTGGAGGGTGACCTGCTGCGGCTGGGCGCGATCACGGTGGGCCCCGGGGCCAGGATCGGCTCCAGGGCGATGCTGATGCCGGGCGCGGACGTCGGCGCGGGCGCCGAGGTCGCCCCGGGCAGTTGCGTCCTCGGCCGGGTCCCGGACCGCACCCGGGTCCACGGCTCCCCGTCCCGCCCCGCCCCGCAGAGCCCCGCCGCCGCGCCGCAGGACGCCGCGCCCTGGCCGGAGGGGCGTCCGCCGCGCTCCCCGGTGCGCGACCGGCTCTGGGACGCCGTCTACGCGCTCACCCTCCCCGCGCTGCAACTGCTCCCGCTGGCCGCGGCGGCCCCGTCCCTGCTGACGCTCTGTCTGCTGCTCGCCCACCAGCCGTCCCCCGGCGGAGCCCTCACCCGGCTGCTGCTCGCCTCGGTGCCGCTGGCCCTGCTGGGCCGGGTGCTCCACGCCCTGCTGCTGGCCGGGCTGGTGCGGCTGCTCTCACGGGCCGTCAGGCCCGGCCTGCACCCTGCCCACGGACGGACCGGCTGGTCCGTCTGGCTGGTGCACCAGCTGACCGGATCCGCCCGCTCCCAGCTCTACCCCCTCTACGCCTCGCTGGCCACCCCGCACTGGCTGCGGCTGCTCGGGGCGCGGATCGGCCGCCGGGTCGAGGCGTCGACCGTGCTGCTGCTCCCGGGGCTGACCACGGTCCAGGACTTCGCCTTCCTGGCCGACGACACCCTGCTCGCGCCGTTCGAGATCGCCAACGGCTGGCTCCGGCTCGGCCGGGTGTCGGTCGGCAGGCGCTCGTTCGTGGGCAACTCGGGGATCGTCGGCCCCGGGCGCAGCCTGCCCGAGGACTCCCTGGTCGGCGTGCTCTCGGACGCCCCGGACCGGGCCGAACCGGGGAGTTCCTGGCTCGGACGCCCCGGCTTCCCGATGCAGCGGACCGTGGAGACCGGCGACACCGCCCGTACCTATGACCCGCCCCGGCGGCTGGTCCTGGCCCGGGCCGCGGTGGAGCTGTGCCGGGTCGCCCCGACGGTCCTCTCGGTGCTGCTCGGCGCCCTGTCCGCGGCCGGACTGCAGGCGCTGCTCGACCGGTACGGGTTGACCGCGTCGCTGCTGTCGGCCGGACTGCCGCTGGTGCTCTGCGGCCTGGTCGCGTGTGCGCTCACCACCGCCGCCAAGCGGCTGCTGATGGGCAGGTTCAGGGCCGGGGTGCAGCCGCTGTGGAGCTCCTTCGTCTGGCGCAACGAGCTGTTCGACACCTTTGTCGAGGAGCTGGGGATGCCCTGGCTGGGCAGTACGCTGGTCGGCACGCCCTTCCTCAACGCCTGGCTGCGCAGCCTGGGGGCGCGGATCGGACCGGGGGTGTGGTGCGAGACCCACTGGCTGCCGGAGACCGACCTGGTGGAGCTGGGCGAGGGCTGCACCCTGAACCGGGGCGTGGTGGTGCAGACCCATCTGTTCCACGACCGGCTGATGCGGATGGACGGCATCCGGATCGGCGCGGGGGCCACCGTCGGGCCGCACTCCATCGTGCTGCTGGGCGCCGTGGTCGGGGAGGCCGCCGTGGTCGGACCGTCCTCGCTGGTGATGCGCGGCGAGGCGATTCCCGCGCGAACCCGCTGGTTGGGCAACCCGGTTGCGGACTGGAGCGGCTTGATTACGCCTTTCGTGACCCGCTCTTGAAGATCGGCCCGCCAGCCGTCGAACTAGTCCGCGCAGGAACCATGTCGGCCGTGCCGCGGGTGCTCGGGGCGAGACCTCCGGCACCGCTCTGACCTGCGAAGGAAGCGGCCGGGGCGCTGGCGGAGGTTTCGTCACCGCTTTCGCGGGGGCTGTCGCCGACAGGTGACACCACGCTCAGTTGTGAAGGTTCTTCAAGTGTGGTTGGGTCAGGCGCTCCAGCGGTGTAGGCATAGGGGGTGCCTGAACAGACCATGCCAACAATATCGGAGTCCCCTCCGCCGACCCCTTCCCTTTGGAGGCATCGGGATTTTCTGCTCCTCTGGTCCGGAGGAGCCGTCAGTGACCTGGGCTCGGCCGTCTCCACCCTGGTCCTGCCCCTCGTCGCGGTCACCGCGCTGGACGCCTCGACCTTCCAGGTGGCGCTGCTCGGGGTGATGGCCCGGCTGCCGTTCCTGGTGCTGACCCTGCCCGCCGGGGTGATCGTGGACCGGGTCGACCGGCGCACCCTGATGCTGTGGTGCGACCTGGGGCGGATGCTCGCCATCGGGTCGGTCCCGCTGGTCTCCGCGTTCGACCGGGTCACCATGTGGCAACTGGTGCTGGCGGCACTGGCACTCGGCACCTTCCGGGTCTTCTTCGACGTGGCCGACCAGAGCTATCTGCCGACCCTGCTGCCCCGGGAGCAACTGGTCGACGGCAACGGCAAGCTGCGCGCCACCGAGACCTTCGCGGACTCGCTGGGCCCCTCCCTGGGCGCCGCGCTGACCGGGCTGGTCGGCGCCGTCCGGACCCTCACCGCCGACTCCGTCTCCTACGCGGTCAGCGCGCTCTCACTGCTGCTGATCCGCACCCGGGAGCCGGCGCGGGACCCCGCGGCCGGCGCGCCCCGGGTCACCTTCCGGGCGGCGATGGGGGAGGGGCTGCGCTTTGTGCTCGGGGACGCGATCCTGCGCCGGATCGCCGCCTGCACCGCGACCGCGAACCTGGCCATCAGCCTGGTCACCTCCATCGAGGTGGTCTTCCTGCTCCGCGCGGTGCACTCCACGCCCACCCAGGTCGGCATCGTGCTGGGGCTCGGCACGCTCGGCGGGTTCGCCGGCAGCCTGATGGCCCGTCGGCTCGCCCTGGCCATCGGCACCGCGCGGGTCATGTGGGTCGCCCTGGTGGTGCCCGCGCCGCTGGCCTTCCTCATGCCGCTGGCCTGGTCCGGCTGGGGCGCGCTGGTCTACGGGGTCGGCTGGGCGGCCTTCAACGCGTCAGGGGCGGTCTACAACACCGCGCAGATCTCCTACCGCCAGTCGGTGTGCCCGCCGGAGCTGCTCGGCCGGATGAACGCGTCGATCCGCTGGCTGATCTGGGCGACGGTGCCGGTGGGCGCGCTGCTGGGCGGGCTGCTCGGCACCTGGCTCGGGCTGCGTCCGACGCTGTGGGTCGGGGCCACCATCATGGCGCTCACCGGCGCCTGGCTGGTGTTCTCGCCGATCCGGCGGATGCGCGACATCCCGCTGCCCGCCGTCGCGGCCTGATCCGGGCCCGACCCGGGATCCTCAGGAGACGTTCATGTGCCTCAGAGCCACTTGTCAGTGGCCGCTGCAAGAATATCGGCATGTCATCAGGCAGTCGCTTCCCGCGCGAGCTCGTGCGTGCCCAGCAGCAGGTCTGGGCCTGCGAGGCGGCGACGCGCGCGTTCGTACTGGACGGCCCCAGCAGCCCGGTGGTGGCCTGGCCGCTGCCCCGGCAGGCGGAGTACCAGCGGCTGCGCGGCGAGCGTGAGGCCGCGCAGCAGGTGGTGCGGGAGCACCCGGTGATGGCCGCGGCCATCGCGGACCACCACTGGACCGCGACGCTCCGGGCGCTCTGGCAGGCCGCCCGCGAGCAGGTCGAGGAGGACGGCGCCGGCCGGGCGGCGGCCCGGGGCTGGCGGCCCAGGACGGCGGCCTAGGGCTGGCGGCCCAGGACACCCCTAGGCTGGCCGGTATGACGCAGCTTCGTTTCGGTGTGCTCGGCGCCGCCAGGATCGCCCCCTCCGCCCTGGTCCGGCCGGCCGGCAAGGTGCCCGGGGCGGTGGTGGCCGCGGTGGCCGCACGGGATCCGGAGCGGGCCCGCCGGTTCGCCGCCAAGCACCGGATCCCCACCGTCCACGCGGGCTACCGGGAGCTGTTGGACGACCCGGAGATCGACGCGGTCTACAACCCGCTGCCCAACGCCCTGCACGCCGAGTGGACCCTGAAGGCGCTGGCGGCCGGAAAGCACGTCCTCTGCGAGAAGCCGTTCACCTCCAACGCCGCCGAGGCCCGCGCGGTCGCCGACGCCGCCGGGGCGTCCGGTCTCGTGGTCATGGAGGCGTTCCACTACCGCTACCACCCGATGGCGGCGCGGATGCGGGAGATCGTGGACAGCGGCGAACTGGGTACGATCCGCTCGGTGCGGACCGCGATGTGCTTCCCGCTGCCGAAGTTCGACGACATCCGCTACAGCTACCCGCTGGGCGGCGGGGCGCTGATGGACGCCGGCTGCTACGCCCTGCACCTGCTGCGGCTGCTCGGCGGTGAGGCCCAGGGCACGCCGGAGGTGGTCGGCGCCGAGGCCAGGCTGCGCGGTGCGGACGTGGACCGGGCGATGACCGCCGAACTGCGCTTCCCCGGTGGGGCGACCGGGCGGATCACCGCCTCGATGTGGTCCCGGCGGCTGCTGGACTTCACCGCTTCGGTGCGCGGCGACGCGGGGGAGCTGAGGATCGTCAACTACCTGGCCCCGCACGCCTACAACCGGCTGACGGTGCGGACGGCGGCGGGCACCCGCCGGGAGCGGGTGGCGGGCGGGCACACCTACACGTACCAGCTGCGGGCCTTCACCGAGGCGGTGCTGAACGGCGGCCCGGTGCTGACCCCGGCCGAGGACGCCGTGGTCACCATGGGCCTGATCGACGACATCTACCGCGCCGCGGGGATGCGCCCGCGCGGAGCGGACGCGCCGTGAGTGCCTGAGGTGACCCGAAGTCACCTCAGGTGACCGGCCGACAGCGGTCGGACATCCTTTGGTTCCGGCATGCTCATGGTCTTGACGTGACGGTGCGGGGGCATGAAACTCGCAGCGAGAGAGCGCTCTCCCACCCCTCAAGTGCGCCTCCTTCCCTAGTCAGGACCATGGCTGACGCTCCGTCCGGTCCGGACGGAGCGTCGATCCGCCATGCCGTTTTTCCTCCCCCACCCTCTGTCTCATCGCGCAGGAGATGCCCATGAGATCGGCTCATACCCGGGCGCAGTTCCACCCCCGGAGTCCCCTCCAAGCCCAGGCCGGGCGTCCACTTGCCCTCTGGTCGGTGCTGCTGGTGCTCGCCGCCGTGCTGGCCGTCTTCATGTCCCCGGCGAGTCCGGCGCACGCCGCCGACACCCTGCTCTCGCAGGGCAAGACCGCCACCGCCTCCTCCACCGAGAACGCGGCTGCCAACGCGGCCTCCGCGGCGGTCGACGGCGACACCGGCACCCGCTGGTCCAGCGCCTTCAGCGACCCGCAGTGGCTCGAGGTCGACCTCGGGGCCAGCGCCTCCATCGACAAGGTCGTCCTCAACTGGGAAGCCGCGTACGGCAAGGCGTACCAGATCCAGACCTCGGCCGACGGCACCAACTGGACCTCGGTCTACAGCACCACCACCGGTGCCGGCGGGGTCGAGACGCTGAACGTCAGCGGCACCGGCCGCTACGTCCGGATGTACGGGACGGCCCGGGCCACCGGCTACGGCTACTCGCTGTGGGAGTTCCAGGTCTACGGCACCGTCGGCGGCGCGACCAGCCCGCCCACCACCACGCCGCCCACCACCACGCCGCCGACCACGCCTCCGCCCACCACCTGCGGCACCGCCAATGCGGCCCAGGGCAAGACCGCCACCGCCTCCTCCACCGAGAACGGCGGCACCCCCGCCTCCGCGGCCGTGGACGGCGACACCGGCACCCGCTGGTCCAGCGCCGCCAGCGACCCGCAGTGGCTGCAGGTCGACCTCGGCTCCTCGCAGAGCATCTGCAAGGTGGTCCTCAACTGGGAGACGGCGTACGGCAAGGCGTACCAGATCCAGACCTCCGCCGACGGCGCCAACTGGACCACCATCTACTCCACCACCACCAGCCCCGGCGGCGTCGAGACGCTGAACGTCACCGGCACCGGCCGCTACGTCCGGGTCTACGGGACCGTCCGGGCCACCGGCTACGGCTACTCCCTCTGGGAGTTCGGCGTCTACACCGGCGGCAGCGGCGGCACCACCACCACGCCCCCGCCGGTCACCGGACCGCCGACCACCGACACCCCGGACTTCGGTCCCAACGTCACGGTCTTCGACCCGACCATGTCCACCACCAGCATCCAGAGCAAGCTTGACTCGGTCTTCAGCCAGCAGGAGACCAACCAGTTCGGCACCCAGCGCAACGCGCTGCTGTTCAAGCCGGGCAACTACAGCGTCAGCGCCAACGTCGGCTTCAACACCCAGGTCTCCGGCCTCGGCCTGTCGCCCGACGACGTCAACATCAACGGGTACGTCACCGTCGACGCCGGCTGGTTCAACGGCAACGCCACCCAGAACTTCTGGCGCGAGGCCAGCAACCTGTCGATCACCCCGCCCAGCGGCACCGACACCTGGGCCACCGCCCAGGGCACCTCGCTGCGCCGGGTGGACGTGCACGGCAACCTCAAGCTCGACCCGACCGGCGACTACTGGGCCAGCGGCGGCTTCCTGGCCGACTCCCGGATCAGCGGCTCGGTGAACTCCGGCTCGCAGCAGCAGTGGCTGACCCGCAACAGCACCATGGGCAGCTGGAACGGCTCGGTCTGGAACATGGTCTTCGTCGGCGACACCGGCGCGCCCGCGCAGAACTTCCCCAACCCCTCGCACACCGTGGTCAACCAGACCCCGACCTCGGCCGAGGTCCCCTACCTCTACTTCGACACCGGCAGCAACACCTACAAGGTGTTCGTGCCCGGGGACCGGACCAACTCGGCCGGTGCCAGCTGGATCAACGGCACCCCGGCCGGCACCTCGCTGGCCATGCACACCTTCTACGTCACCAAGCCCAACGACACCGCCGAGACCATGAACGCGGCGCTGGCGGCCGGTGACAACCTGCTGGTCACCCCCGGCGTCTACCACCTCGACCAGACCCTCCAGGTCAACCGCGCCGACACCGTGGTGCTCAGCCTGGGCATGGCCACCCTGGTCCCGGACAACGGCGTCACCGCGATCCAGACCGCCGACGTCAACGGCATCCGCATCGGCGGCTTCCTGATCGACGCCGGCACCACCAACTCCAACACCCTGGTCCAGGTCGGTCCGGCCGGCGCGAGCGCCGACCACTCCGCCGACCCGACGGTCCTGTCCGACATCTTCGTCCGCATCGGCGGCACCGGGGTCGTCGGCAAGGCCACCACCAGCCTGGTCATCAACAGCAGGAACACCGTCGGTGACAACTTCTGGCTCTGGCGCGCCGACCACGGCGACAACACCGGGTGGACGGTCAACACCGCCGACACCGGACTGGTCGTCAACGGCGACAACGTCACCCTCTACGGGCTGGCCGTCGAGCACTTCCAGAAGACCGAGGTGCTCTGGAACGGCAACGGCGGGCGCACCTACTTCTTCCAGAACGAGATGCCTTACGACCCGCCGAACCAGGCGGCCTGGATGAACGGCAGCTCCAACGGCTACCCCGCCTACAAGGTCGCCGACAACGTCACCAGCCACGAGGCCTGGGGCGTCGGCAGCTACTGCTACTTCAACGTCAACCCCGCGGTGGTCTCGGCCAACGCCTTCCAGGCGCCGGTCACGGCCAACGTGAAGTTCCACGACCTGCTCACGGTGTCGCTGGGCGGGACCGGGACCATCACCCATGTCATCAACAGCACCGGTGACACGGCCAACTCCACCACCAACAACGTCTACCTGCCGAGCTTCCCGTAGCGGGCGGACCCGGCTGAGTAGGCATCGGTAAACCCCCGACCCAGGACGGCGGCTCCTCCCATTCGTGACACCAGGTATAACTACGTCATGAAGAGGAAGCCGCCGTCGCTGGGATCGGTCACGCTCGAAGACGTGGCACGGGTCGCAGGCGTGTCCCGTGCCACCGTCTCCCGCGTCATCAACGGCAGTACCACGGTCGACCCGGCCATGCGCCTCCTGGTCGAGAACGCGGTCGCCGCCACCAACTACGTCCCCAACCGGGCGGCCCGCTCACTGGTCACCCGGCGCACCGACTCGATCGCGCTGGTCGTCTCCGAGGCCGAGTCCCGCCATGTCGCGGACCCCTTCCTCGGCCGGATGTTCACCGACCCGTTCTTCGGACGGGTGGTGACCGGTGTGATGGAGGTGATCCGCCCGCGCGGCGTGCAGATGGTGCTGATGCTGGTGGACGACGCGGACTCGCGCGCCCACCTGGTCAGCTACCTGCGCCAGGGCCACGTCGACGGCGTGGTGCTGATCTGCGGCCATGTCGCGGACCCGCTGCCGGGTCTGCTGGCCGAGGCCGGGGTCCCCGCGGTGCTCTCCGGCCGTCCCGGGCAGACCACCCCGATCAGCTTCGTCGAGGCCGACCAGCGGGCCGGCGCGGTGCTCGCGGTGGACCACCTGGTGAGCACCGGACGCCGCCGCATCGCGCACCTGGCCGGCCCCCAGGACATGCCCTCGGCGCAGGAGCGGCTCACCGGCTTCCGCCAGGCCGTCGCCGCGCACGGACTGCAGGAGGCGGGCGTGGGCGAGGGCGACTTCACCCAGGCCGGCGGCGCCGCCGCGATGCGCGAGCTGCTGGCGAAGGCGCCCGACCTGGACGCGGTCTTCGTCGCCTCCGACCTGATGGCGCTCGGCGCGATCCCGGTGCTGAACCGGGCCGGCCGCCGGGTCCCCGAGGACATCGCCCTGGTCGGCTTCGACGACAGCAGCGCCGCGCTGGCCTGCGACCCGCCGCTGACCACGGTGCGGCAGCCGCTGGAGGAGATGGCCGCCAGGATGGCCCAGCTGCTGCTGGCCCAGATCGTCGAGCCCTCCGAGGCGCTGCAGTCCGCGGTCTTCCACCCCACCCTGGTCCTCCGCGGCTCCGCCTGAGCGGCCGGCCGGAGCGTCAGTCCGCGGTGGCGATCAGGGTCTCCAGCTTCACGTCCGGGTTGCTCCGGACGAAGCTGTTCATCTGCCACTTGTCGCCGAACAGCGCCAGCAGCACGTCGTCGCTGCGCCGGGTGAGGGTCTCGCCGGTGACCAGGCGGGCCCGGTTGAGCACGGCGGCGCCCTCCGGGTCGGTGACCCGGGCGATGTTGTAGGGCAGGTGGTCCAGGGTGATCGGGGACGAGAACTCGTGCTCCATCCGGTGCAGCACCACGTCGAACTGCATCGGGCCGACCGCCGCCAGCACCGGGGCCTGGTCGCCGCGCCGGTCGGAGACCAGCACCTGCACCACGCCCTCCTCGTCCAGCTGCGAGATGCCCTTGCGGAACTGCTTGGAGCGGCTGATGTCCTTCGGCCGGGCCACCGCGAAGTGCTCGGGGGCGAACGCCGGCAGCGGCGGGAACTCGGCCTTCTTGCCCGCGTAGAGGGTGTCGCCGACCCGCAGCGCGGTCGCGTTGATCAGGCCGACCACGTCGCCGGGGTAGGAGGTGTCGACGACGGTGCGCTCCGCGCCGAAGACGGTGTGCGCGTACTTGGTGGCGAAGGACCGGCCGCTGGCCGCCCTGGTCACGTTCATCCCGCGCTCGAAGACGCCGGAGCAGACCCGGACGAAGGCGATCCGGTCGCGGTGCGCCGGGTCCATGTTCGCCTGGATCTTGAAGACCAGACCGGAGAAGTCGTTCTCCACCGGGCGGGTGTCGCCCTTGGCCAGCGGACGCGGTCCGGGCGCCGGGGCCAGGTCGACCACCGCGTCCAGCAGCAGGCCGACGCCGATGTTGGTCAGGGCCGCGCCGAAGAACACCGGGGAGATCTTTCCGGCCCGGAACGCCTCCTCGTCCCAGCCGGGGCCGGAGGAGAGCACCAGCTCCATCTCCTCCAGGGCGGTCTCCCAGAGCTCGCCCTCCTGCTCGGTCGCCTGCGCGGCCGTCAGCTTCTCCTCGACGGCCTTGTGGGTGCCGCCGGGGACCCGGGTGAAGCGGCGCATCTGCTCGGTGTTCGACGCCTCGACCAGCCCGCGCAGATTGCCGGCGTTGCCGACCGGCCAGACCACCGGGACCGGGGTGATGCCGAGCACGTTCTCGATGTCGTCCAGCAGTTCGAGCGCCTCGCGGCCCCGGCGGTCCCACTTGTTGATGAAGGTGATCACCGGGACGCCGCGGTGGCGGCAGACCGAGAACAGCTTGCGGGTCTGCTCCTCCAGGCCCTTGGCCGCGTCCACCAGCATGATCGCGCAGTCGACGGCGGCCAGGACCCGGTAGGTGTCCTCGGAGAAGTCGGCGTGGCCGGGGGTGTCCACCAGGTTCATCACATGGCCGCGGTGGCCGAACTGGAGCGCGGCGGAGGTGACCGAGATACCGCGCTCCTTCTCCAGCTCCATCCAGTCGGAGGTGACGCCCTTCCGCCCGCTCTTGCCGTGCACGGCACCGGCCGAGGTGATCGCCTGGGCGTGCAGCGCCAGCGCCTCGGTGAGCGTCGACTTGCCGGCGTCCGGGTGGCTGATCACCGCGAAGGTGCGACGCCGCGAGGCCTCTTCGAGGACCTGGGACGCGCTGGCGGGGTGGTCGGAACTCACGTGAAATCCTCGGTCCTCGGGCGGGCGTAACAAACCACCCTAACGTTCCGTCCGCCCGTCAGTCGAACCATCGCCACCCGCTCGGGCGGGGCCCGCGGCTAGAAGACGACCAGCGAGCGGCCTCCCTGGCCCCGGGCCATCCGCTCGAACGCGGCCGGGATCTCGTCCAGCGTGATCCGGTCGGTGATCAGCGACTCCAGGTCCAGTGCGCCCGAGCGGACGTGCCCGGCCAGCACCGGGACGTCCTTGACCGGGTCGCTGTTGCCGTAGACGCAGGCGGTGAGGGTCCTGGCGAAGTGGAACAGCTCCAGCGCGGAGAAGGTGACCGGGTCGTCCTTGCCGCCGATGCCGACCACCGTCGTCCTCCCGCCGCGCCGGGTCGCGGACCAGGCGGCGCGGATGGTGCTGCCGCGCCCCACGCACTCGAAGGCGTGGTCCGCGCCGTGCCCGCCGGTGAGCGCGCGGACGGCCTTGGCGGTGTGCTCGTCGGAGACCAGGAAGTCGGTCGCGCCGTGGCGGCGGGCCAGCTCCTCCTTCTCGGGCGTGACGTCCACCGCGACGATCGGGGACGCGCCCGCGATCCGCGCGGCCTGCAGCACGGCCAGGCCGACCCCGCCGAGGCCGTAGACGACCACGGACTCGCCGGCCCGCACCCGGGCCGCGTTGTGGACCGCGCCGTAGCCGGTGAGCACGGCGCAGCCGAGCAGCGCCGCCGAGGTCAGCGGCACGCCCTCGGGCAGCGGGATCAGCGCGTTCTCGCCGACCACCGTCTCCTCGGCGAAGGCGGCGACGCCGAGGCCGGGGTAGAGGCCGGTGCCGTCCTTCAGCGCGGCGTAGGTCTCGACCGAGGCGGCGTAGGAGTTCTCGCACAGCCACGGCTCGCCGAGCGCGCAGAGGTGGCAGTGCCCGCAGGCGGGCGCCCAGTTGAGGACCACCGGGTCGCCGGGACGGACCGAGCTGACGCCCTCGCCGACCGAGACCACCGTGCCCGCGCCCTCGTGGCCGAGCACGACCGGGGTCTTCGCCCGCAGCAGACCGGTCGACAGGGACAGGTCGGAGTGGCAGACGCCGGCCGCGGCCAGCTTCACCCGGACCCTGCCGGGGCCGGGCTCGGGCAGCTCGATCTCGGTCAGTTCGAGCGGTGCGCCCACGGCGGTGAGCAGGGCGGCGCGGACCATGGCGGCCTCTTTCGTTGGCTGGGTTCCGTTGCTGCGGGCGGACGGTGAGGGAGCGTCAGTACGGTTCAGGGCTGCGACGGTTCAGAACTGCAGCGACTTGGTCTGCAAGAACTCCTCCAGGCCGTGCCGGCCCAGCTCGCGGCCGACGCCGGAGCGCTTGTAGCCGCCGAAGGGGGCGACCGGGTTGAACCGTCCGCCGTTGATGTCGACCTGCCCGGTGTCCATGCCCCGGGCGAACGCCGCCGCGGTCTCGTTGTCGGCCGCCCAGACCCCGCCGGCCAGGCCGTAGGAGGTGCCGTTGGCGATCTCCAGGGCATGCGCCTCGTCCCGGTAGGACAGGATCGACAGCACCGGGCCGAAGATCTCCTCCTGCGCCACGGTGGCGTCCGGGGTGACGTCGGCCAGCACGGTCGGGCGGACGTAGAAGCCGGTCTCCAGGCCCTCGGGGGCCTCCGGGCCGCCCGCGACCACCCGGGCGCCCTCGGCGACCGCGGTCTCGATGTAGCCGCGGACCCGGTCCCGCTGCTTGGCGTTGACCACCGGGCCGAGCCGGGTGGCCGGGTCGGTCGGATCGCCGGGCACGTACTTGGCGGCGGCCTTGGCGGCGATGGCGACCGCCTCCTCGTACTGGTCCTGGTGCACCAGCAGCCGGGTCCAGGCGGTGCAGGTCTGGCCGGAGTTGGCGAAGACATTGCCGACGTTGACGTTCACCGCGCGGGCCAGGTCGGCGCCGGGCAGCACCACATTGGCGGACTTGCCGCCGAGCTCCAGGGCGACCCGCTTGATGCCGGCGCCGGCCGTCTCGGCGATCTTCGCGCCGACCGCGCTGGAGCCGGTGAAGGAGACCAGGTCGACCTCGGGGTGCGCGGCCAGGGCCGCGCCGGCGACCGCGCCGACGCCGGTGACCAGGTTGAACACCCCGGCCGGGAAGCCGGCCTGGTGCACCAGCCGGGCGAAGAGCCGGGCCACCAGCGGGGTGTCCTCGGCCGGCTTGAGCACCACGGTGCAGCCCGCGGCCAGCGCCGGGACCACCTTGGCGACCACCTGGTGCAGCGGGTAGTTCCACGGGGTGATCGCGGCGACCACCCCGGCCGGCTCGGCGTGGACGATCGAGTTGCCGACCTGCTCGGTGAACTCGTACCCGGCCAGGATCTCCAGGTAGGAGTTGGCCACCCCGAGCGGCAGCCCGGCCTGCACCGGGGTGGCGAAGCCGATCGGCGCGCCCAGTTCGGCGACCACGGTCTCGGCGATCTCCTGCTGGTGCGCGGCCAGGCCGTCCCGCAGCCGGGTCAGGTGGTCGAGCCGCTCCTCGCGGGTGGTCGCGCCCCAGGCCCGGGCGGCGGCGCGGGCGGCCCGCACGGCGGCGTCCACGTCCTCGCCGGTCCCGGCCGGGACGGTGGCGATGACCTGCTCGGTCGCCGGGTTCAGTACCGGGATGCTGTCCGTTCCCAGGGATGCGACCCATGCGCCGCCGATGTACTGATCTCCATGCTGCTGCACCAGATGATCCTTCCGTCGCGGCCCTGGGGCCTCGCTGCCGGCGCCGGCCGACGCATTAACTAGCGTCGCTAGTTAATGTCGCGGAGCGCACCCGGCGCAAGTGCCGCGGACGTGCCGCGCGTCACCCGGGAGGGCGCTGCAGGTGATCCGGTCAGCAGCTTGGCGCAAAGCGCACCGTTCCACGCCTGAAGACGGTTGAATCCGCGCCTTCTTCTGGCCCTAGACTCGCCCAATGCGATCGGATGCACGCCCCGCGGCCAAGAGTGCCACCGGCACCGGCCCCGCTGCGCCCAAGGCGAAGCGGGTTCCGCGCGCCCAGCGGGAGCAGCAGATGCTCGACGCGGCGGTGGGCGTCTTCTCCCGCTGCGGCTACCACGCCGCCTCCATGGACGAGATCGCCGAGGCGTCCGACGTCTCCAAGCCGATGCTGTACCTCTACCTGGGCTCCAAGGAGGAGCTGTTCGCCGCCTGCATCCGGCGCGAGGCGGACCGGCTGATCCAGGCCGTCGGCCAGGCCGCCGAACCGGGCCTTGAGACCGGGGAGCAGCTGCGCCGCGGCCTCACCGCGTTCTTCGCCTTCGTGGCCGAGCACCGGGAGAGCTGGATCGTGCTCTACCAGCAGGCCAGGGCCCAGGGCGAACCGGTGGTCGAGGAGGTCGCCGCGGCCCGGCGCCAGGTGGTGGACGCGGTGACCGCGCTGGTCCGCCGGGCGGCGCTGGACTCCGCGCCGCCGCCGCGCAAGGGCGAGCGCCCGGACCGGGGTGAGGCCGCGGCCGTCGCCCAGGCCATCGTGGGTGCGGCCGACGCGCTGGCGGGCTGGGTGCTGGACACCGGGCCCGAGCCGCCGGAGGAGACGGCCCGGCGGCTGATGTCGGTGATCTGGATCGGCCTGGAACCCCGCCTGCACGGCGCCCGCTACGCCGCCGAGCCCCAACCCCGGCCCGCGCACGACCCGGGCACCTCGCAGGGCTGACCTCCGCCGGTTCCGGGGCTACTTGCCCAGGGCGGCCATCGCCGCGTTGTGGCCGGGGATGCCGCTGACCCCGCCGCCGCGCACCGCGCCCGCCCCGCAGAGCAGCACATTGGCGTGCGCGGTGCCGACGCCCCAGCGGCCCGCGACAGTGTCCTCGGGATCGCCGTCCTCGGCGAAGGGGAAGGCCAGGTCGCGGTGGAAGATGTTGCCGCCGGGCAGCCCCAGGTCCCGTTCCAGGTCCAGCGGGGTGCGCGCCTCCACGCAGGGCCGCCCGTCGCCGTCCAGGGCCAGGCAGTCGGTCAGCGGCTCGTCCAGCACCCCGTCCAACTGCCGCAGCACGGCGGCCAGCGCGGCCTCCCTGCGTTCCTCGTTGTTGCCCTCGTCGAACAGCCGCGCGGGCAGGTGCAGGCCGAACAGGGTCAGCGTCTGGTAGCCCTGCTCGCGCAGTTCGGGGCCGAGGATCGACGGGTCGGTCAGCGAGTGGCAGTAGATCTCGGACGGCGCGACGCCCGGCACCGCCCCGCCCTCGGCCTCCCGGTAGGCGGTCTCCAGCTCGGTGTAGGACTCCGCGATGTGGAAGGTCCCGGCGAAGGCCGCCCGCGGGTCGACCGAGCGGTCGCGCAACCGGGGGAGCCGGCGCAGCAGCATGTTCACCTTCAGCTGCGACCCCTCCGGGCCCGGCCCGGAGACGTCCCCGCCGAGCAGTCGCTCCAGCTCGCGCGGCGCGGCATTGCACAGCACCTGCGGCGCGCCCACCCGGTGCTCCTCGCCGCCGCTGCGGAACACCACCTCGGCGTCGGTCCCGTCGGTCTCGACCGAGGTCACCTCGCACCCCGTCAGCAGCTCGGCCCCGGCCGCCCGCGCGGCGTCCGCCAGCGCGTCGGTCACCGCGCCCATGCCGCCGACCGGGACGTCCCAGTCGCCGGTGCCGTTGCCGATCACGTGGTAGAGGAAGCAGCGGTTCTGCCGCAGCGAGGGGTCGTGGGCGTGGGTGAAGGTCCCGATCAGGGCGTCCGTCAGCACGATCCCGCGGATCAGGTCGTCGGCGAAGGTCTGCTCCACGGCCTCCCCGAGCGGCCGTTCGACCAGCGACTGCCACAGCCGGTCGTCGCCGACCCGCTGACGCAGTTCCTCCCGCCGGGGCAGCGGGCGGGTCAGCGTCGGGAACACCGCCTCGGCGACCCGCCGGGTCCGCGCGTAGAACTCCTGCCAGGCGGCGTACTCCCGGCCGGAGCCGGTCAGCCGCTCGAACGCCTCGGCCGTGCCGACCGCGTCCTCATTGTCGACAAGCAGACCTGTCGCCTGCCCGCCATACGACACCGGCGTGTACGAGGACACCCTGCGCCGTCGCAGTTCCACCGCGAGCCCCAGGTCCGCCATGATCTGCCGCGGCAGCAGGCTCACCAGGTACGAGTACCGCGACAGCCGTGCGTCGACCCCGGCGAAGGCCCGGGTCGACACCGCCGCGCCCCCGGTGTGCCCCAGCCGCTCCAGCACCAGCACCCGCCGCCCGGCCCGCCCCAGATAGGCCGCGGCCACCAGCCCGTTGTGGCCGCCCCCGACCACCACCACGTCGTACCGCGAACGCCCGGGACCCACCGCTTCACTCATGCCCCCCGTCCTACCAGTCGCAGTCGACTCCGGCCAAGTAACCGCCCGCCGCCGACCAGGCGCGGTCTGGCGGCGGTGCCGCGCCTGCTCACCCGTTCGGCCCGTAGGGGGTCGCCGCCGGGTGGAGGGCGTGTGAGCGTGAGTCGCAGAGCCCGCGCAGAACCGCGTCGCGGCGCACAGACTCCCCGGAGGACCGTCGTGTCGACAGCCCGTTTCCGCACCGCCCTCGCCGCAGGCACCATGGCCGCGTCCCTGCTGGTGCTGCCCGCCTGCAGCAGCAGTGGCAAGAGCAGCAGCTCGGCCACCCCGCTGGCGGGGAGCGTCGCCTCGCCGACGACCAGCGCCGAGCGGGTCAAGCTCGCCAAGACCAAGTTCGTGGCGAACGCCAGCCTCGCCGCGGGGGCCGCGTACCAGTGGCTGTACAAGCCGTACAAGGCCGGGACCTTCAAGAAGGGCGCCAAGGGCAGGACCTTCGCGGTGGTGAAGGCGGGCCTGGCGGGTGCCTTCACCTACAACCGGCTGAAGGCGGCCCTCAACGACGCCAAGGGCGACCCGACCCTGTCCAAGGCCACGACCGCGTTGCAGTCCGGTATCGACAAGATCAAGGACCTGCCCTCCAAGATCAAGGGCGGCACCGCGACCGACGCCGACTTCAACCAGGTCCAGGGTGTCATCGACGGGGTGAAGAGCGCCGGTAGCCAGAGCGGCCTCAATGTCACCGACCAGATCCCCTCGGCGAGCCAGCTGACCCAGATGGTCAACAGCTGACCCTCCCGCCCGAGCAGCTACATCCGGCCACACTTCCCGCCGGTGGCGCTCAGCACCTCACCCGCACCCGTATCCTGCTCTGTACACATTCCGGCAACCCTGGAGATGTGTACGGAGGCGAGAGGGGCTCGATGGAATCCGCGAGCAGGCGAAGCAGTTGGTGGCGCAGGCGGCCGGGTTCCGGCGCCCGGACGGTCGCCCCGCTCGGCGCGACCGAGAGCGCTTCCCGACTGGAACAGCTGCTGCGCGCGGTCCGCGCGGGCTTCCCGGTCGCCCCCGCCGCGCACGCGGTCGACTACCGGTGCTCCTGCGACCGGGTCGGCTGTCCGGCCCCGGCGCAGCACCCGCTCTCCTTCGCCTGGCAGTCGCAGGCGTCCGCGGACGTGGAACAGATCACCCGCTGGCTGGCGCGCGACCCCGAGGCCAACGCGGTCACCGCGACCGGCCGCGACCACGACGTCCTGGACGTCCCGGCCGAGGCCGGCCGGCTCGCGCTGGAGCGGATGGACGAGCTCGGCGTCGCGGTCGGCCCGGTCGCCGCCGTGGGCGACGACCGCTACCTCTTCTTCACCACCAGCCGCGCCGCCCTGGACGAGGACGAGTGGTGGACCTCGGAGCTGGACACCAGCCCGGAGAACGTCACCGAGCACCCCGGCCTGCGCTGGCACACCCGCGGCAGCTACGTCCTGCTGCCCCCGTCCCGGCTGGTGGACGGCTCCACGGTCAGCTGGGTGCGCGAGCCTGACCGGCAACTCCCGGACCCGCTGCGGGTGCTGGACGTGCTCACCGACGCCTGCACCGCGGTCGGCGCGGTCGCGGTCGGCGAGCACTGGCTGATCGGCTAGGCGCAGACCACTGCACCGCCACTACGGCAGGGTCAGCACCTCGGCGCCGTCCTCGGTGACCACCATGGTGTGCTCGAACTGAGCGGTGCGCTTCCGGTCCTTGGTGACCACGGTCCAGCCGTCGGCCCACATGTCGTGCTGGTAGGTGCCCAGCGTCAGCATCGGCTCGATGGTGAAGGTCATCCCCGGCTGCATCACCGTGGTCGCGTACGGGCTGTCGTAGTGCGGCACGATCAGGCCGGAGTGGAACGACGTGTTGATCCCGTGCCCGGTGAAGTCGCGCACCACGCCGTAGTCGAAGCGCTTGGCGTAGGACTCGATCACCCGGCCGATGACGTTGATCTGCCGCCCCGGCTTCACCGCCGCGATCCCGCGCCTGGTGGCCTCCCTGGTCCGCTCGACCAGCAGCTTCGACTCCTCGTCCACGTCGCCGACCAGGTAGGTGGCATTGAGGTCGCCGTGCACCCCGTGGATGAACACGGTGACGTCCAGGTTCACGATGTCGCCGTCCTGGAGCACGGTCGAGTCCGGGATGCCGTGGCAGATCACCTCGTTGACCGAGGTGCAGATCGACTTGGGGAAGCCCCGGTAGCCGAGGTCGGACGGGTAGGCGTCGTGGTCGCACATGTACGCGTGCGCGATCCGGTCGAGCTCGTCGGTGGTCACCCCGGGCGCGATCGCGGCGGCTGCGGCGTCCATGGCCCGGGCGGCGATCCGGCCGGCGATCCGCATCTTCTCGATCGTCTCCGCCGACTGCACCTCGGGCCCCTCGTACGGCGCCGGGCCCTTGCGGCCGACGTACTCGGGACGGGGGATGTGCGCCGGGACGCTGCGGGTCGGCGAGAGGGTGCCGGGAACGAGGGGAGACATGCGGGCAATCCTAACGATCTGCGACGGGCGCCGGACCGGGGCGTGCGGGGCCCGTTCCGGGGCAGCATGCTGGTGCCGGGACGCCACAGAACATGTGACGCCAGTGACAGCGAAGACGCCAGTGACAGCGAAGACAGTGACAGTGAAGGAGACGACGGGTCATGGCCGATGGAGTCGACAAGGCCGAGGGCTGGTTCTACTGCCTCAAGCACAAGACCGTCGAAGAGGGGATGGTCTGTCCGGCCCGCAACCGGCTCGGCCCGTACGCGACCGAGGCGGAGGCGGCCAGGGCGATCGAGCGCACCAAGGAGCGCAACGAGGAGTGGGACAACGACCCCCGCTGGAAGTAGCCCCACCTGGCCGGACGTGACCGGCCCGCCCGCGCCGGGGGACGAGCCGGACATCACGGACATCCCTTGGCGCAGGGCCGCCCGGCATGCCAGGGTGGCCGTCGAGACTGGCTCGCGTACGCACATGGTGGTGCTCCGCACGGGCCGGTGACGTACGGCAAGGGCGCGGGGGCATCAGGGGCGTGGCGGACGACACGGGTGCGGCGCGGCGGTCCGGGATCCGGAACGGGCCGGGCCGGCCCGGCGGCCCCCGGGCGCTGCTGCTGCTCGCCATGGTCGTCGGCCTCGCCGTCACCGCGCTGTCCCTGAACGCCGCGGACAACAGCAGCGGCGGCGACGGTAGCGGAGTGCTGGACGGCGTCGGGCCGCTGCACGGCGAGTGGCTGCTGGTCCTGCTGGCGGTGGCCGCGGGCGGCTGGTACCTGGTCGCCAAGTACTACGCCCGGCAGAACGAGCGCCCGATGGGCACCGCCAGGGAGGGCCGCCTGGTCACCCTGACCGTCACCGCCGTGGTGCTGACCGTGCTCGGCACCGCCGTCGCCCTGGTGCTGGTCGGCATGGCGAAGACCGACCCGGCGCCGCCGCCCCCGGCGGCCCCACCGGCGCCGATGCCCACCATGAAGGCCCGGCCGGTCACCGAGACCGGCTCGGGCAACGGTTCGAACTTCCACATGCCGCACCCGATCTCGCTGCCGTACCTGCTGCTCGGGCTGCTGGTGCTGGCGTCGGCGGCGCTGCTGGTGCTCGTGGTGGTGCTGGCCCGCCGCTACCTCGGCCGGGGCCCGGGGGTCCCGTCCGAACTGGTCGGCACGCTCGAACCCGCTCCCGAGGAGCAGGCGCTCTCGGCCGCGGTCAGCGCAGGCCGGCTCGCGCTGCAGGGGGAGGACGTCCGGGCCGCGGTGATCGCCTGCTACGCCGCGATGGAGGACTCGCTGGCCGAGAGCGGCCTCGGCCGCCGGGCCTCGGACAGCCCCGCCGACCTGCTGCGGCGGGCCGCCGAGGCGGGCCTGCTGGTCGGCCCGGCGCCGCAGCAGCTGGCCGACCTGTTCCGGGTGGCCCGCTACTCCAGCCATCCGATGAGCCGGGCCGAGCTGGACCGGGCCAGAAGCGCGCTCGACGCCATCGGGACGCTGCTGGCCGGGCGCAGGGCGGCGCTGGCCGCCGAACGCGAGGCCGCCGCAGCCGCCGAGGGTTCCGAAGCCAGTGAGGTGTCGGCCCGATGAGCTCACGTCCCGCCCCGCGGATCGCGGTCCTGCCCGAGGCCCTGGCCGTGCTCGGCATCGCCGCGGTCGGCTGCGAGACCGCCCTCGCCCTGGTCGGCGGCCTGGCTGTGGCCGGTGTCGGCGCGGCCGTGCTGGTCGCCGCCGCGCTGCTGGCGGCCCGCTATGTGCACGGCGCCGAGGCCATGGACAGCGACTACCGCCGCAAGGTGCGCCTGGTCAGCAGCCGCGAGCCGACCCTGCGCTACTGGGACGCCGCCATCGACGACGCCCGCGAGTCGCTGGCCGGGTACGAGCTGCATCTGCGCCCGCTGCTGCAGCGGCTCTACGCGGTCCGGCTGGCCGAGCGGCACGGCGTCTCCCTGTACACCGAGCCGGGCCGGGCCGCGGCGCTGCTCGGCCCCGAACTCTGGCCCTGGATCGACCCGGCCAAGCCCCGGCTGAGCAAGGACGCCCCGAAGGTCGACCCCAGACTCGCCCCCGGGCCGATCCCCGACCGGACCCTGGCCGCGCTGGTCGAGCGCCTGGAAACGCTATGACGCACCCTCAGCAGTTCCTCAGCAGTCCTTCCGCATGCACCACACGCACGACATAGGAGCACCGTGTCCAACCTGAGCCCGCAGGATGCCGTCCCCGTCCTGACGCCCCAGCAGGCGGGCGAGCGCGCCCATGCCGTCCTCGCCGAGGTCGAGCGCGCCGTCGTCGGCAAGCGGGCCGCGCTGGAGCTGGTGATGCTCGGCGTGCTCGCCGGAGGGCACGTGCTGATCGAGGACCTGCCGGGCCTCGGCAAGACCCTGCTCGCCCGCTCCTTCGCCTCGGTCCTCGGCCTGGACTTCAGCCGGATCCAGTTCACCCCCGACCTGCTGCCCTCGGACGTGTCCGGCGCCCCGTTCTACGACCAGCGCACCGGCGAGATGGTGTTCCGGCCCGGCCCGGTGTTCACCCACCTGCTGCTCGCCGACGAGATCAACCGGACGCCCCCGAAGACCCAGGCCGCGCTGCTCGAGGCCATGGCCGAGGCCCAGGTCTCGGTGGACGGGGTGACCCGTCCGCTGCCCGCGCCGTTCGTGGTCATCGCCACCGACAACCCCATTGAGTACGAGGGCACGTACACGCTGCCCGAGGCCCAGCTCGACCGCTTCCTGCTCCGGGTCAGGATGGGCTACCTGCCGGTCGCCGACGAGGCCGCGATGCTGAGGGCGCGGCTGGACCGCGCCGCCCCCGAGGCCGTGCTGAAGCCGCTGTCGGACCCGGCCGAGGTGCTGGCGATGCGGGACAGCCTTGAGCGGGTCGAGATCGACGACGACCTGGTCGACTACATCGTGGCGCTGATCGACGCGACCCGTCGGCACGCCCAGATCCAGGTCGGCGCGTCGCCGCGCGGCGGCCTCGCCCTGGTCCAACTCGCCAGGGCCCGGGCGGTGATGTCCGGACGGGACTTCGTCACCCCGGAGGACGTCAAGTCCATCGCGGTGCCCGCGCTGGCCCACCGGATCAGCCTGCGACCGGAGTTGTGGGTGCGCCGGATCAGCGCCGACGACGTCATCGCCGGGCTGGTCGAGTCCGTCCCGACGCCGCGCACCACCCCGCGGACGGCCGCGCCGGCGGTTCCGGCGCAGCCGCAGCAGACATGACGACCCGTCAGCCGGTGCCGCCCTCGCCCGAGCCCCGGCCGAAGCCGGAGCGCCGGTCCGCGCGCCGGGCCGCGGAGCGGCGGGCGACCTTCGAGCCGGTCCCGGCCGCCCCGCGGAGCCCAACTCCGACCGTCCCGACCCCGACCGTCCAGGCGCCGGCAGGTCAGGCGTCGGCCCAGGCACCCGCCGTGCCGCCGCCGGGCGCACCGGTGTCCGCGGCGGTCCGCCGCGCGCTCGGGCGGGACGGGGAGGCCAGGGCCGACTCCGAGCCGCCCTCGGTCCGGCCCGAGGGCTGGCGCCCGGCCGAGCGGGCGCTGCGGCTCATCACCGTCGCGGTGGTCGCGGTCGCGGCGGCGGTGCTCACCGGCCAACCCTGGCTGCTGGCCCTGGCGGCCGGCCCGGCCGCCCTGCTGCTGCTCTCAGGCTCGGCCGGCAGCCGTCCGTCCAGGTCCGAGGTCGAGGCCGACGTGCCCAGCCGCCGCTGCTTCGAGGGCGAGCCGCTCACCGCGGTGGTCACCGTCGCCTTCGACGGCCTGGTCGGCTGGATCGACCCGGGAGTCTCCCCAGGACCCGGCGCCGAGCTGGTGTCGGTGCAGGTCAGCGGCCCGGTGGTGACCCTCGGCTTCGCCGCCCGGCGCTGGGGGCGCTGGTCCCTCGGCGTGGTCGACCTCGACCTGTACGACGCCGGCGGCCTCGCCCGGAGCACGGTCAGGGTCGACCTGGGCGAGGTCGAGGTCTTCCCGCTGCCGGCCGACGGCAGTTTCACGCCGATCCCGGTCCGGCTGCCGGACCGGCTCGGCGAGCACACCGCCCGGCAGACCGGCGAGGGCATCGAGGTGATCGGGGTCCGCCCGCACGTCTGGGGCGAGCGGCAGCGGCGGATCCACTGGCCGTCCACCACCCGGCGCGGCAGCATCCAGATCAACCAGTTCGCCGCCGAACGCGCCGCCGACGCGGTGATCCTGCTGGACGCCTTCGCCGACGTCGCGGACCCGGTCACCGGACGCTCCAGCCTGGACGAGTCGCTGCGGGTCGCCGCGGGTCTGGTCCGCACCTATCTGCGCAGCCACGACCGGGTCGGCATCGTCTCGGTCGGCGGCAAGCTGTACTGGCTGCAGCCGGGCATGGGCGACGCCTACTTCTACCGGATCGTGCAGACCGTCCTGGACGTCCGCCGCGACCTGGCCTTCAACACCCCCGACCTGAACCGGCTGCCCCCGCCCGCGCTGCCGCACGGCGCGCTGGTGTACGCGGTCACACCGCTGGCCGACAACCGGATCATGGAGGTGCTCGGCGGTCTGGCCGAGCGTGGCAACCCGATCGTGGTGGTGGAGGTCCCGATCGGCGACCCCCGGGTCTCCGCCAGCGACGCGGTGGAGCAACTCGCGCTGCGGCTCTGGCGGTTGGACCGCGAGGCGGTCCGCTACAGCCTGGTCGAGAAGGGCATCCCGGTGGTCCCCTGGCTCGGCGAGACCCTGGACCTGTCGCTGGCCCCGCTGCTGCGCAGCCGCCTCCAAGGGAGAGTCAGTTGACCACCACTACCGCCCCTTCGGGGGTGGACCAACTCGCGCGCTACCTCGGCTGCCTGGTCGCCCTGCTGGTCACCGACCCGACCGCGTGGGCCGGGCGTCCGACGGTCGACCTGGTGCTGCCGCTGGCCGCGGGGCTCGCCGCGTGGTTCGCGGCCACGCCGCTGACGGCCCGTCCGGTCGCGCTCGGCTTCCGCTGGCGCAACCGGCTGTCCCGGCACCGCAATACCGCTTTCGCGGTGATGTGCGTGGTCCTCGCGGCCTTCAACCCGCCGCCGGGGTGGCTGGCCGCCTGCGACACGGCGCTGCTGCTGACCTATCTGCTCTGCGTGGACGCGCTGGCGGCGGGCCCGCCCGCGGCCCGGCTGCTGCGCCGCCCGCTGGTCCTGCTCTGCGCCTACGGCGCGAGCGCGGTGGCCCTGACCGCGGCGCTGCTCCCGGTAGCCCCCACCGGCCCCTGGGCCCGGCTCCTCGCCGCCCTCGCCCTGGCAGGCGCGGCAGCAGCCGTCATCGCCGCCCTCACTCCTCGCCGCCGACCGTAGACACATGTCGGCTCCGCCGCATGGGGGTGCTTCGCACGCTGAGGCACGGCAAGGCGCGCGGCTCCGCCGCGTTGGCGCCGGCCGCGCCCCGGCCTCGGGCCGGCGGAACCCACACGGCGGGGCCGCACCCTCGCCTTCGCGAAGCCCGGCCGGGCAGGCCTAGCCGAGTGCCGGGGCGGCCACCTCCGTTGCTTCCGCCGAGAATTCGGCCTCGCGGTGGGCGCGGAGCGCGAGGGCGTGGGGGTTGGTGCGGGCGTCGTAGCGGAGCAGCGCGGGGAGGGAGACGGCCAGCGCGCCGACGGCGACCACGCAGGCCGCGCCGCCGACCCAGATCGAGGCGCGGACGCCGACCACCGCGGCCATCCCGCCCGCGCGGACCTGTCCCAGCTGCGGCCCCACCGAGTAGCTCAGCAGTTCGACCCCGGCCAGCCGTCCGCGGTACTCGTCCGGGATGGTTCCGTTCCACATGGTGGAGCGGAACAGTCCGCTGACCATGTCCGCGCCGCCCGCCGCGACCAGGCAGAGCAGCACCAGCCACACCTCGCCGCTGAGGCCCGCGCCGGCGATCGCCGCGCCCCAGGCCATCGCGGCCCAGACCACCATCCGTCCGTGCCGGTGCACCTGGCCGGCCCAGCGGCTGGTCAGCGTGACCAGCAGCGAGCCGACCGCGAAGGACGCGTACATCAACCCCAGGGACCAGCTGGCGTGCAGCCGGTCCGCGAGGAAGGGGAAGACCGCGGTCGGCATCGCGAACAGCATCGCCGCCAGGTCGACCGCGTAGGTGCCGAGCAGTTCGGGCCGGCTGCGGGCGTAGCGGAGGCCGTCCACGATCGCGCCGACGGACGGCTTCTCCGCCGAGGGCGACGGCGGGACCGGGCGCAGCCGGTACATCAGCAGCACCGAGACCGCGAACGTGCCCAGGTCGATCGCGTACGCCACCGGGACGCCGGCCGTGGTGGCGACGACGCCGGCCAGCGCGGGCCCGGCGATCGCGCCGACGTTCCAGCGCAGCGAGGTGAGCGAGGCCGCGGCGGTGAGCTGGTCGTGGGCGACGATCTGCGGGGTGAGCGCGTCCAGCGAGGGCCGCTGGAGCGAGCCGAAGGCCGAGGCAAGCCCGGCCACCACGTACAGCGGCCAGACCGCGGGGTGCGGGAGCAGCGCGTTCAGCAGCAGCGCCGCCGCGCAGACCCCCTGCGCCAACTCGCTGCGGACGACCAGCTTCCGCCGGTCCATGGCGTCCGCGAGGACCCCGCCCCACAGCCCGCAGAGCACCAGCGGGACCAGTTCCACCGCGCCGATCAGCCCGACCGCGAGCGAGGACCCGGTCAGCTGCTTGAGCTGCAGCGGCACCGCGACCAGGGTCAGGAAGCTGCCGAAGACGGTGATCGCGCCCGCGCTCCACAGCAGCCGGAAGTCCCGTGAGCTGTGCCAGGGGGCGAGGTCCACGCTGAACTGGGAGAGCAGGCGGCGCAGCCGCCGTCCTTCGGGAGGGGCGTCGTTCGAGGTCACAAGGGGTGATCCTGACCCGGACGGCGGTATCGGGGCAAATGGTTATTGACGGCTCACCAGGACATCACCCCGCGCATCACCAGCGCATCGGCGGTGCGGGCGCGGTGAGCCGGGCGATGATCCCGGCCAGCGCCCGCCGGGTGCGCCGCCGTCCCGCGCCGGGGTCGGTCCCGGCGGCGCTGCTGACCAGGTGCTGCACCGCGTCGAAACCCACCGCGCTCAGCGTGTCCTCCTCGGCCGGGACGGTCAGCGCCTCGTGGGCGAGTCCGCGCAGCTCCCGGTCGCCGTTCTCCAGCGCCAGCACCGTGGCCCCGGCCCGCCGCGCGTCGTGCACCCGTTCCAGCAGGCCGCCGTCCGCGCTCTCCGGGGCGACCACGAACACCGTCTCACCGCGCCGGGCCTGTTCCAGCCGCTGCATCGGTACCGAAAGGTGCGGCGGCGCGCCCGGCGGGACCAGCCGCCGGACCAGGGTGGGGGAGAGCTGGGGCAGCCCGGACCAGGCGGCCTCGTCGTCCAGGTGCGCGGCGAGGTGCCACGGTTCCGCGCCGCGGGTGCCGACCAGCAGCAGCCCGTCCGGCGCGGCCGAGGCGCGGGAGACCGAGCCGCGCAGCGCTCCCGCGAAGTCGTACGTCCGCTCCAGCCACGCCGTCCCGGCGAGGAGTTCCCGCAGCACTGTGACCCTGGCCGCATCCATGGTCCCCATGCTGCCGCAGTCGGCCGCGGTGATGGGAGGATTCGGGAATGAGTACACCTGAAGCCCCAGCTCCCGCCCCCGCTCCCGCCCGCAGCCCGCACGACCTGCCGGACGTCTCCGGTCTCGTGGTCGGAGTCCTCGGCGGCACCGGGCCGCAGGGCCGCGGCCTGGCCTACCGGCTGGCCAGGGCGGGCCAGCAGGTGGTGATCGGCTCGCGCAGCGCCGAGCGCGCCCAGGAGAAGGCCGACGAGCTGGGCCACGGCGTGCGCGGCGCGGACAACGCGACCACCGCCGCGACCAGCGACATCGTCATCGTCGCCGTGCCCTGGGAGGGCCACGCCGAGCTGCTGGCCGCGCTGCGGTCGGAGCTGGCCGGGAAGATCGTGGTGGACTGCGTCAACCCGCTCGGCTTCGACAAGCAGGGCGCCTACGCGCTGAAGCCGGAGGAGGGGAGCGCGGCCCAGCAGGCCGCCGCGCTGCTGCCCGACTCCCGGGTGACGGCGGCGTTCCACCACCTCTCGGCAGTGCTGCTGCTGGACCCGTCGGTGGACCGGGTCGAGATCGACGTGCTGGTGCTCGGCGAGGAGCGGGCGGCCACGGACGCGGTGCAGGCCCTGGCCGAGCGGATGCCCGGGATGCGCGGAGTGTTCGCCGGACGGCTGCGCAACGCGCACCAGGTGGAGTCGCTGGTGGCCAACCTGATCTCGGTGAACCGCCGCTACAAGGCCCACGCGGGCCTGCGGATCACCGACGTCTGACCCCGCCGGGGGCGACCCCGCTGCACGGCGCGACCCTCCTGCACGGGGGGCGGGCCGGGCGGGGGACAATGGTCCCTGCCCGGCCCGCCCTTACCCCTCCGCGGAGTTCCCAGATGTCCCGTTTGGCCCTGCTCGCCTTCGTCCTCGCCGCGCTGTGCCTGATCGCCGCCGTCGTCTCGGTGCTCGCCGGCTTCTGGCTCGGGCTGGTCTCGGTGCTGCTGGCCGGGATCGCCAGCAACATCGGCTGGGTGCAGTGGCGCCGCGACCGGGTGCAGCAGCCGTAGCCGCTGGGCGCCGTCAGTTGCCGAAGATGCCGCCGAGGTGGAAGTTCAGGATCTGGAACGAGCCCATCCCGTAGTAGGCGAAGGTCGAGCTGTCGCCGAAGTGGCCCAGGATGCCGAAGATCACGGTGTTGAAGAACCAGTTGTTGATCGTCGGGTTCCACAGCAGCAGGAAGAGGATCATCATCCCGTACGGGGCGATGTTCGCGAAGGCGCGGCGGTTGGCGTAGGACAGCCAGGGCTCGATGATGCCGTAGCCGTCCATGCCGGGCATCGGCACCAGGTTCAGGATCCCGGCCATCACCTGCAGCAGGGCCAGGTAGCCGAGGCCCTCGAAGAAGGCCACGTGGGTGGTGTCCAGGCCCACCTGACCGAGCAGCAGCAGCAGGACCAGCGCGAAGGCCAGGTTCACCGCCGGGCCCGCCGCCGAGACCGCGCTGTGCTTCCACTTCCCCTGGATCCGCCCGCGCTCGATGTAGACCGCGCCGCCGGGCATCGCGATGCCGCCCAGGATCAGGAACACCACCGGCAGGACGAAGCTGTAGATCGGGTGGGTGTACTTCAGCGGGTTGAGGGTCAGGTATCCCTTGCTCCCCACCGAGATGTCGCCGCCGTGCAGCGCGGTCCGCGCGTGGGCGTACTCGTGCAGGCACAGCGAGACCAGCCAGCCGGCGATGACGAAGAGGAAGATGCCGAACCTGGCATTGCCCCAGCCGGTCCACAGCGCCCAGCCGGAGGTGGCCAGAACGGCGAGCAGCACCCAGAAGATCACGCTGATCTTCCGGTCGGACCGGGGGCGGACGTCGGTGAAGGTCATACGGATTCTCAGGCTCCGATAACTGGGAAGGGAGTGCCGATCATTCCGGCTTACCGACTCCGGGACAAGCGACAACCTGCTGAACGTCGACAATCGGCGCTCCGTTCCGTCGGAGCCGCCGGATGAACGAGAATGATCGGATGCGGTACGGGATCCTCGGCACGACGCAGGCGCTCCGTGACGACGGCACCCCGGTGCCGCTCGGGGGGCCGCGGCTGCGCGCGCTGCTCGCCGCGCTGGTGCTGCGCGGGGGACGGGCGGTCCCGTCCTGGGCGCTGATCGAGGAGATCTGGGCGGACGGGCCCCCGGCCGATCCGCAGGACGCGCTGCAGACCCTGGTCGCCCGACTGCGCCGGGCCCTCGGCCCGGGCCGGATCAGCTCCACCGCGGACGGCTACCGGCTCGCCGTCGACGGCTCCGACCTGCAGCGGTTCGAGGCCCTGGCCGGCTCCGCCGAGGTGGAGCAGCTGCGCGCGGCGCTGGCGCTGTGGCGCGGCCCCGCGCTGGCCGACCTGCCCAGCCGGGCGGACGCGGCGGCCCGCTACGAGGCGCAGCGGGACGCGGTGCTGCGCCGGCTGCTCGCCGCCGAACTTGCGCTGGGCCGGACCGAGCCGGTGCTGGAGCAGGTGGCCGGCCTGATCGAGCGCCGGCCCCTGGACGAGTCGCTGCGGGTGCTGCGGATCCGCGCCCTGCGCGACAGCGGTCGCACCCCGGAGGCCCTGCTCGCGTACGAGGACTTCCGCCGCACCCTGGCGGCTGAGCTGGGCACCGACCCGGGCGCCGAGCTGCGGGCCCTGCACGGTCAGCTGCTGAACCCGCGCCCCGCACCCGCCGCCGCGCCGTCCGGGACCGCCGCCCCGGCCGCCGCCGCGCCGGTCCGTGCTTCGGCCGCCGCGGGCAATCTGCGACCGCGGCTGACCAGCTTCGTCGGCCGGGACGCCGACCTCGCCGCGCTCCGGGCCGAGCTCCCGGCCCGGCGGCTGCTGACGCTGACCGGCCCCGGCGGCAGCGGCAAGACCCGGCTGGCCCAGCAGGCCGGTGAGGCGCTTGCGGCCGAGTACCCGGACGGCGTGTGGATGGTGGAGCTGGCGCCGCTGAGCGACCCGCAGGCCGTCCCCGGCGCGGTACTGAGCGCGCTCGGGCTGCGCGGGACCCAGCTGCACATGGGCGGCAAGGCCGAGGCGCTGGCCGCCGAGGCGCTGGCCTCGGCGGAGACGGAGACCCCGCTGCGGCAGCTGATCGACCACTGCGCCCCGCGCCGGCTGCTGCTGGTGCTGGACAACTGCGAGCACCTGGTCCAGGCCGCCGCCGAGCTGGCCGAGCCGCTCACCGCGGGCTGCCCCGGGGTGACCGTGCTCGCCACCAGCCGCGAACCTCTGGGCGTCCCCGGCGAGGTGGTGCGTCCGGTCGACCCGCTGCCGGACCCGGCCGCGCTGCGGCTGCTCGCCGAGCGCGGCGCCGCCGCCCGTCCCGGCTTCGACCCGGCCGACCCGGCCCAGGACCCGGACGCCTGCGCCGAGATCTGCCGCCGCCTGGACGGACTGCCGCTGGCCATCGAGCTGGCCGCGGCCCGGCTCCGGGCGCTGACGCCACGTCAGCTCGCCGACCGCCTGGACGGCAGGTTCCAGCTGCTCAGCGCGGGCAGCAGGACCGGGCTGCCGCGCCAGCAGACCCTGCGCGCGGTGGTCGACTGGAGCTGGGACCTGCTGGACAAGCCCGAACGCGCGCTGCTGGCCCGGCTGTCGGTCTTCGCCGGCGGCTGCACCCTGGAGGCGGTCGAGGAGATCTGCGCCGACCCGGTGGAACCGGGGGACCCCGGCGGCCACGGGGACCACGACGGGCTCGGCCGGGGCAGGATCGCCTCGCTGCTGGCCTCACTGGTCGACAAGTCGCTGGTCCAGGCGTCCCTGCACGGCCTCGGCAGCGCGGGCGGCCCGCGCTACCGGATGCTGGAGACCATCCACGAGTACGCGCGCGAGCGCCTCGCCGAGCGTCCCGACGCCGAGGCGGTGACGCTCCGTCACAGCGTCCATTTCCGTGAGCTGGCCCGGACCACCGACCCGCTGCTGCGCGAGGCGCGGCAGATCGAAGCGCTGGCCCTGCTGGAGGCCGAGCACGACAACCTCCGCGCCGCCCTGCGCCGCGCCGTCGCCGCCCGGGACCAGCAGGAGGCGCTGAGCCTGGTGCTCTCCCTGGCCTGGTTCTGGAACCTGCGCGACTTCACCGACGAGTCCCGGGCCTGGGTGGCCGCCGTCGCCGAGTTCTGCCCGACCGAGTTCCCGCCGGGTCCGCCGGTCCCGCTGCCGCTGGGGCCGATGGACCTGGCGCCGCCCTGGGCGCCCGAGGTGCTGGACGAGGCCGTGCGCGGCCTGCTGATCTTCCGCTGCGCCACCTCGGTCGGCGACTTCACCCGCACGCCCAGCGAGGAGTTCACCCGGCTCGCGGTCGACGCCCTCGAGGCCTACCCGCCGGAACTGCCGCAGTCCGCCCGGATCCCGGGCATCCACCGTGCCTTCGTGACCATGGTCGCGGCCCGGGTGGAGCACATGCATTCCACCGTGGACGGGATGATCGAGGGCTGCCGCCGCTTCGACCGCCCCTGGGAGCTGGCCTTCGCGCTCCAACTGAGCTGCAAGATGCACAACGACCAGGCCGGCAAGTACGAACTGTCGCTGGACGAGGCGGCCGAGAGCCTGGAGCTGTTCAGCCGGCTCGGCGACCGGTGGGGGATGGCGGAGGCGCTGGCCGGGCAGTCGGAGGCGGCCTCCTTCTCCGGCGACTACGCGACCGCGGCCGACTGCGCCCGCCGGGCCATCGTCCTCGCCGAGAGCATCGGCGCGGACCAGGGCGTCGCCATCCTCCAGGTCCGGCTGGGCGACGCGCTGCTCGGCTCCGGCGACCTGGAGGGCGGCGAGCGGCACCTGCTGCTCGGTGTCGACAACTCCCGGGTCCACACCAGCTTCGGCCAGGGCGCCGGCTTCTTCGGCACGGTGCTGCTGGCGGCCCTGCGCTCACGCCAGGAGCGCTTCGCCGAGGCCAGGGCCCTGCTGGAACCGATGCTCGGGGAGTTCCGGGCAGGCAGCATGGCCTCCATGCTGAGCGGGATGCTGGAGGGGATGCTGGGCTGGCTCGACGCCAGGGAGGGCCGTCCGGTCGAGGGGATGCGGCGGCTCAGGGCCGGGGTGGGCAGCATCGCGGACCACCCCATGGTCAGCTTCGTCAACGATGTGCTCGGGCTGATGCTGATCCCCTCCGCCGCGGACATCCTGCTGCGCTGCGCCCGGGACGGCGTGCCGATGGGCGGCGAGCCGGAACAGCTCGCCGCCCGGCTCCTCGGCGCCTACCAGCACCTGCAGCTGCGCGACCGGGGTCACCACCTGGAACGCCAGCTGATGGAGGAGACCGTCGCGGGGCTGCGGGAACTGATGGGCGATCAGGCCTACCAGCAGGCCTGGGCCGAGGGCGCCGCCCTGAGTTCGGCCGAGGCGATCGCGCTGCTGCGCGGGGAGTGAGGCATCGTCAGGTGCGCTTCTTGAACTTCATCACGGCCAGCGGTCCGAACACCGCGGTCAGCCCGACCGACCAGCCCAGCACCTCCAGCGCCGGATGCAGCACCGCACCGCCGTTGATCAGCGCCCGGCTGGAGTCGGCCAGCGCGGACAGCGGGTTGACCTTGGTGAACGCCTGCAGCCAGCCCGGCATGGTCTTGGTCGGCGCGAAGGTCGAACTGCCGAACTGCAGCGGCATCACGATCAGCAGGCCCACTCCCTGCACCGCCTGAGGGTTCTTCAGCGCCATCCCGAGCAGCATCGACACCCAGACCATGCCCGCCCCGAAGGCCATCGCCAGCGCCAGCGCGGCCAGCAGCTGCAGCGGGCCGGTATGGATCCGCAGGCCCAGGATCATCGCGAAGGCCATCAGGATCACCAGCGAGACCAGCGAACGCAGGCTCTCCGCAAGGAGTTTGGCGATCAGCACCGACGCCCGCCCGATCGGCATGGTGCGGAACCGGTCCATCACCCCGGTGCTGAAGTCGGAGTTCAGCCCGGTGCCGACGGCCATCGCCAGCGAGATCCCGATCTGCCCGAGCATCCCGGGCACCATGTACTGGATGTAGTTGGTCTGGTTGCCGGACACCGCGCCGCCGAAGACGTAGACGAACAGCGTGGTGAACAGGATCGGCATCAGCAGGACGTCGAGCATCGACTCCGGGTCGGCCTTGATCCGCATCAGATTGCGGCGGGTCAGCGCGCCGATGTGGTGCAGCGAGGCCCGCACGCTGATCCGCTGGTCCTCCAGCGGCGGCAGCGTCCGGACCGGGGCGACTGCGGCGGTGGTCATCGGGCACTCTCCATCTGCTTCTGCGGCTGGGGTTGATTCGGTGACTGGGCCGGCAGGTCCTTGGCGGCCCCGGTGCCGGTGATGCTCAGGAACACCTCTTCCAGGCTGGGCAGCCGGGTCTCGATCCCGGCGATGCCGAAGCCGCCCCGGGCCAGTTCCGCGATCACCGCGGTCAGCTGCTCCTCGCCGCCGACCGGCAGTTCGAGCCGGTCCTCGGCGTCGCTCGCGCCAAACGCGGCCAGGCAGCGCACCATCTGCTCCAGCTGCCCCGGGTCGGCCGGACGGACCGTCAGGGTCTGCCCGCCGACCTCGCGCTTCAGCGCCTCGACGCTGCCCTCGGCGATCACCCGGCCCTTGTCGATCACGGTCAGGTCGTGCGCGAGCTGCTCCGCCTCCTCCATGTACTGCGTGGTCAGCAGCACGGTGGAGCCCTCGCCCACCATCCGCTGGACCTCCTGCCAGACCTCGTTGCGGGTCCGCGGGTCCAGGCCGGTGGTGGGCTCGTCCAGGAAGAGCACCCGGGGCTGCCCGATCATCGAGGCCGCCAGGTCCAGCCGCCGCCGCATCCCGCCGGAGTAGGTCTTGGCAGGCCGCTTGGCCGCGTCGGTGAGCGAGAACCGCTCCAGCAGCTCGGTGGCCCTGGCCCTGGCGCCCTTGGCGGACAGGTCCAGCAGCCGCCCGATCAGATAGAGGTTCTCGAAGCCGGACAGCAGCTCGTCCACCGAGGCGTACTGCCCGGTCAGGCCGATCGCCCGGCGCAGCTGCCGGGGCTGCCGCAGCACGTCGTAGCCGGCCACCACGGCGCTGCCGGCGTCCGGCTTCACCAGCGTGGACAGGATCCGCACCAGCGTGGTCTTGCCGGCCCCGTTCGGGCCCAGCACCCCCCGTACCGTGCCCTCCTGGACGTCGAGGTCGACACCGTCCAGCGCCTTGGTCTCTCCGTAGTACTTCGCCATCCCCCGTACCGCGACGGCCGGGGCCTTCCCTGGGCTCCATGTCATAGCCAGGACTCTGGCAGCGGGCACCGTCAGCACGCCGTCGGGCCTCCGTCAGCCCGGCTGACGGAGGCCCGACGGGGACGGACCGGCGGTCAGTGGAAGGTGTGCTCCTCGGCCGGGAAGGTCGCGGCGATGACGTCGGCGGAGAAGGCCCGGGCGGCGTCGCCGAGGGTGGCCCGCAGGTCGGCGTACTGCTTGACGAACTTGGGCACCCGGCCGCCGGTGAGGCCGACCATGTCGGTCCAGACCAGGACCTGGGCGTCGCAGCCGACGCCCGCCCCGATGCCCACGGTGGGGATGTGCAGCGAGGCGGTGACCTCGGCGGCCAGCTCGGCCGGGACGGCCTCCAGGACCAGGGCGAAGGCGCCGACGCTCTCGGCGGTCTTGGCGTCCCGCAGCAGCTGGTGCGCCGCCTCGTCGCCGCGCCCCTGGACCGGGTAGCCGCCGAGGGCGTGCACCGACTGCGGGGTGAGGCCGAGGTGCGCCATCACCGGCACGCCCGCCTGGACCAGCAGCTCGGTCGCGGCGGCGGAGCGCTCGCCGCCCTCCAGCTTGACCGCGCCGACCCCGGCCTCCTTCATCAGCCGGACCGCGTTGTGCAGGGCCTGCGCCGGGGACTCCTGGTAGGAGCCGAAGGGGAGGTCGGCGACGACCAGCGCGCGCTTGGTGCCGCGCACCACCGAGGCCGACATCATCACCATCTGGTCCATGGTCACCGGCACGGTGTTCTCGTAGCCGAGGTGGACGTTGCCGGCGGAGTCGCCGACGAGCAGGACCGGGATCCCGGCCTCGTCGAAGATCCCGGCGGTGGGGGCGTCGTAGGCGGTGAGCATGGGCCACCGCTCCCCGCGCTGCTTGGCGGCGGCGAGGTCGCGCACCGTCACCCGGCGGGAGGTGACACCGCCGTAGAGGGACTGCTGGGCCTTCGGCGCGGGCGCGTTCGCGGAGGAAGGCGCGGGGGCAGGCGGAAGCGAACCGTGCTGCATGGCTGGTCTCCTGTTGGGTCGTCTCGTGGCGCCGCGGTGGGCGTCCCCGGATTCCCCTCCATGCTGGCACGTGTCGGGCCGTGCGCAAAGGGGCGCGCAGCGCGGGTATTTTCGATACGAGACGGTACCGTATCGAAAATAGGGGTAGCGTGTCCTCCATGACCACCACATCCCCCGCCGCCACTGCCGCGCGCCGGGTCCCCGAGGCGGTGCACCGCCGCCGCTGGGGGATCCTCACCGTCCTGATCTTCAGCCTGCTCGTCGTCGTGCTCGACAGCTCGATCCTCAATGTGGCGATGAAGACCATCGCCAGCCCCGAGCCCACCGGCCTCGGCGCGACCCAGAGCCAGCTCGAATGGGCCATCAACTCCTACACCCTGGTCTTCGCCGGGCTGCTGTTCACCGCCGGGCTGCTCGGTGACCGGCTCGGACGCAAGAAGACCCTGCTCTTCGGCATGGTGGTGTTCGGCCTCGGCTCGCTGCTCTGCTCGATGGCGACCTCGCCGGCCGAGCTGATCGGCTACCGGGCCGCGATGGGCGTCGGCGGCGCGTTCGTGCTGCCGGCCACGCTGGCCATCATCATGAACGTCTTCGAGCGGGAGGAGCAGCCCCGGGCCATCGGCATCTGGTCCGGCGCGGTCGGCCTCGCCATCGCCATCGGCCCGATCGCGGGCGGCCTGCTGCTGGCCCACTTCTGGTGGGGCTCGGTGTTCCTGGTGAACGTGCCGATCGTGGTGCTGGCCCTGATCGGCATGGTCTGGCTGGTCCCGGACTCGCGCGACCCCAAACCGGGGAAGCTCGACCCGCTGGGCGTGCTGCTCTCCGTGGTCGGCCTGGTCTCGCTGATCTACGGCATCATCAAGGGCGGCCAGGTCGCCGACTTCACCGTCACCGAGTCCTGGCTGCCGATCCTGGTCGGACTGCTGGTGCTGGCCGGCTTCGTGCTCTACCAGCTGCGCACCCGGCACCCGGTGCTGGACATGGGCTGGTTCCGCAACAAGCACTTCTCCGCGTCCGTGGTCGCGGTCGGGCTGACCTTCTTCGCGCTGATGGGGGTGACCTTCTTCTCGGTCTTCTACCTGCAGAGCGTCCGCGGCTACTCGGCGCTGCAGGCCGGACTGCTGCTGCTGCCGCTGGCCGTGGCCCAGCTGCTGGTCTCGCCCCGGGCCCGGCTGGTGGTGGACCGGTTCGGGGTCAAGGCGACCTGCGCCTCGGGGCTGCTGATGATCGCCGCCACCTTCGCCGGCTTCCTGCTGCTCGGACGGGACACCGGGATCTGGGTGCTGGAGGTGCTGGCCTTCTTCCAGGGCGCCGGGATGGCCCTGGTGATGCCGCCGGCCACGGTCACCATCATGTCCACGCTGCCCCGGGAGAAGGCGGGTTCCGGCTCCGCGGTGAACAACACCTTCCGGCAGGTCGGCGGCTCGCTCGGGGTGGCCATCCTGGGCGCGCTGCTGTCCACCACCTACCGCAGCGGCATCCAGGACAAGCTCGGCGTGCTGCCGGTGCCGCTGCGCGCCCCGGCGGGGGAGTCCATCGAGGGCACCCTCGGCATCGTGCAGAAGATCGGGCCGAGGGCCGCGGGGCTGGTGGACCCGGCGAAGGACGCCTTCGTCCATGCCATGCACATCACCGCGCTGGCCTCCTCCGGGGTCGCGCTGATCGGGGCGGTGGTCGCGCTGGCCTTCCTGCCCGGCCGGGTGAAGCCGGAGGAGCAGGCAGGATAGACGGGTGACCAGGACGGGCGAAGAAGCAGTGGCGGGCGTGGCGGCAGGCGTCCCGGCGGGTGTGCCCGCGGGTGTGCCGGACGCGGCGGCGGCCGCGCCGCGCCGGGGGCGGCCCCGGAGCGAGGCGGCCGAGCAGGCGATCGTCGGGGCGGTGCTGCGGCTGCTGGAACAGGGCTATCCGCTGGCGCTGCTCTCCATCGAGGGCATCGCCGGGGAGGCCGGGGTCGGCAAGGCCACCATCTACCGGCGCTGGCCCAACAAGGAGGAGCTGCTGCTCGACGTCCTGCAGCGGCTGGACGAGCCGGAGCCGGACCCGGCCCTGCTGTCCGCCAGCGTGCGGGACGCGCTGGTCGCGGCGCTGGAGTTCCTGCGCCGCGCCGCGCTGGCCCGGCGTTCGCACTCCTCGCTCGCGCTGATCTCCAACGAGCTGCGCTCCATGCCCGAGCTCTACCGGCGCTACCACGAGAAGGTCATCGAACCCCGGCGGGAGCGGATGCGGCAGCTGCTCGCCCGGGGCGTCGCACAGGGCGAGATCCGGGGCGACATCGACCTCGACCTGCTCGGTGAGCTGGTCATCGGCCCGATGCTGTCGCGGACGCTGCTGCGCCCCGGAGCCCCGCTGGAGGACCCGACCCTGTCCGCGACCATCGTGGACACCCTGCTCCAGGGCCTGGCCCCGCAACCGTCGGCGGATCCTGTGTAGATCGGACTTTCCTGCGCAAGTCGGAACCTGTTCGAGCGGGTCGCACGTCCTCCTCCCCATAGGGTGAGATCAGGGACGAAACGGCACGTTGGGTAGGCAGATGGTTTACGCACAGACACATCCGGACACGGACGGAGGGGCGCCGCGCTCGCGGATCCCCGGGCTGGGCGGCTGGGGACGGGACGCCAGAGGGCGTTCCACCTGGCGGCGCGGCCGGATCCTGGCCGGGCTGGCTGTGCTGCTCACCCTGCTGCTGCTGTTCCACGCCGAGGTGCCCAACCGGGTCGGCAACCTGGGCAGCCTGCTGGAGACCTTCCTGCCCTGGCTCGGGCTTGCGATCCCGGTGCTGCTGGTACTGGGCCTGATCCGCAGGTCGGCGACGGCGCTGGTGGTCCTGCTGGTGCCGGTGCTGGCCTGGGTCAACCTTTTCGGAGCACTGCTCACAGACAAGAGCGGTGGTTCCTACGACTTCACCGTGGTCCAGCACAACGTCAACGCCGGCAACAGCGACATCCCCGGCACGGTCGCGGTCCTGGAGGCCGCCAAACCGGACGTCATCGCGCTGGAGGAGCTGTCGGCGGGCGCCGAGCTGGACGCCTTCCGGCAGGACCTGGCCGCCGAGTACCCGTACCACGTGGTCGAGGGCACGGTCGGGCTGTGGTCCAAGTACAAGCTGTCGGACAGCGGTCCCGTGGACATCAGGATCGGCTGGACCAGGGCGCTGCGCACCACCGTCGCCACCCCGCACGGCGACGTCGCGGTCTATGTGGCGCACATGCCGTCGGTGCGGGTGAACCTGGACGCCGGGTTCACCGCCAACCAGCGCGACAACAGCGCCCAGGCGCTGGGGCAGGCGCTGGCCGCCGAGAAGCTGTCCAGGGTGGTGCTGCTCGGGGACCTCAACGGCACCATGAACGACCGCAGCCTGGCCCCGGTCACCTCGCAGATGCGCTCGGCCCAGGGCTCCGCCGGATCGGGCTTCGGCTTCAGCTGGCCGGCCGCGCTGCCGATGGCCAGGATCGACCAGATCATGACCAGGGGAGTGACCCCGACCGACGCCTGGACCCTGCCCAGGACCGGCAGCGACCACCTGCCGGTCGGCGCCCACATCGAGCTGTGAGCCCCGCTGTGCGTGCTATGCCTCCCGCCAGCGGTTGGTGATCGGCTGGCGGCGGTCGCGTCCGAAGTTCTTGGACGAGATCTTGGTGCCCGGCGGGTACTGCCGCCGCTTGTACTCGGCCGTGTCCACCAGCCGCACCACCCGGTCCACCACGGCCGGGTCGTAGCCCTCGGCGAGGATCCCGGTCCGGCCGAGGTCCCGTTCGACGTAGGCGGTGAGCACCGCGTCCAGCAGGTCGTAGTCCGGCAGCGAGTCGGTGTCCACCTGCCCCGGGCGCAGCTCCGCGCTCGGCGGCTTGGTGAGGGTGTTCTCCGGGATCGGCGGGGTCTCGCCGCGCTCGGCCGCCGCCTGGTTGCGCCACCGCGCCAGCCGGAAGACCAGGGTCTTGTAGACGTCCTTGATCGGCCCGTACGCGCCCACCGAGTCGCCGTAGAGGGTGGAGTAGCCGACGGCCAGCTCGCTCTTGTTGCCGGGGGCCAGCACCAGGTGGTTCTCCTGGTTGGAGATCGCCATCAGGGTGGTGCCGCGCAGCCGGGACTGCAGGTTCTCCTCGGCCAGGCCGGTCAGCCCCAGCGCGCCCATGTAGGCGTCGAACATCGGCGCGATCGACACCGTGCGGAAGTGCAGCCCGGTGCGCCGGGCCAGCTCGGCGGCGTCGTCCCTGGAGTGCTGCGAGGAGTAGGCGCTCGGCATCGACACGCAGTGCACGTTCTCGGCGCCGATGGCGTCCACCGCCAGCACCGCCACCAGCGCGGAGTCGATGCCGCCGGACAGGCCGACCAGCGCCGACTTGAAGCCGTTCTTCTGGATGTAGGCGCGCAGCCCGGTGACCAGGGCGCCGTAGATCTCCTCCTCCTCGCCGAGGCGCGGCGCCTGACCCGGCGTCACCCGTTCGGCGGGCTGGGGCAGGGATTCCTCGGAGAGCACCGTGCGGACGATCTCCAGGCCGTCCGCGACGAAGCGGCTGCCCTCGGCCGGCTCGGTGGCCCGCGGCAGGTCCAGGTCGACCAGGACGCAGCCCTCCTCGAACTGCGGCGCCCGGGCCAGCACCTCGCCGGAGGCGGTGACCACGGCCGAGTCGCCGTCGAAGACCAGCTCGTCCTGGCCGCCGACCTGGTTGACGTAGGCCAGGGTGCAGCCGGCCTCGGCGGCCCGGCGCCGGATCAGCTCCAGCCTGGTGTCGTCCTTGTCCGCCTCGTAGGGGGAGGCGTTGACCACCAGCAGCAGCCCGGCCCCGGCCTGCTGCGCGGCCTGCACCCGGCCGCCGTCCTGCCAGATGTCCTCGCAGATGGCGAGGGCCACGTCCACGCCGTGCAGCCGGACCACCGGCAGCGTGTCGCCCGGGACGAAGTAGCGGAACTCGTCGAACACCCCGTAGTTGGGCAGGTGGTGCTTGGCCATCCGGGTCACCACCCGGCCGCCGTGCAGCAGCGCCGCACAGTTCTGCGGCGAGCCGACCGGCAGGCCCAGCTTCGGCGACGAGGTGGTGGACCGGCCCAGGTAGCCGACCACCACGGCGGTGGAGCCGAGGCCCTCGGCGTCCAGCCGCTCGGCCAGCGCGAGCAGCGCGGCGCGGGAGGCGTCCACGAAGGAGGGCCGCAGCGCCAGGTCCTCGACCGGGTAGCCGGTCAGCGCCATTTCGGGGAAGGCGACCAGGTGGGCGCCCCTGTCGGCGGCGTGCCTGGTCCAGCGGACGACGAGCTCGGCGTTGCCGGCGATGTCGCCGACGGTGGTGTCGATCTGGTTCAGCGCGAGGCGTAGGTAGGACACGGCTCCAGCCTAATCGTCTAATCGACGCTATGGGGGTTCGGGGCGGGGCGAAGGAGGGGACACCCCTAATAGACGGCAATCTCCTGCTTTTGACTATTTGTCGGATATAAAGATACGTTCAGTCAGGAACGCGCCCCAGAGGGAGACATCCACGTGGATCAGCGCAGCAAGCCCGCCGGAGCCAGCCCCGTCCCCCGCCGTCCCGCCGTCGGCTCAGCCGGGGGTGCCGCCGACAGTGCCTTTGCCGGCGTGGCGCACGGCACCGCCGTCCGCCGTCCGCCGCGTGCCGACGCCGAACTGAGGGAGCGTCCGGCCCGCCTCGTCCTCCCCGGCTGGACCGGGCTGCTCACCCTCGCCGCCGCCGTCGCCGGGGCCGTGCTGGTGCAGCTCCGGCGCGGGACGCTGCCGCACGCCTGGCCGCTGCTGGGCGGCTGCGCGGTGGTCGGGATCGCCGCGCTGCTCGGCCTGATGGCCAACCCGGTCGGCACCGCGCGGGTGCTCAGCCGCTGGGGCGGATACCGCGGCACGGTCCGGCGGACCGGCCTGGTGTGGGTGAACCCGCTGCTCAAGCGGCACGCGGTGGACGTCCGGGTACGCCACTGGCGCAGCGAGCCGATCCGCGCCACCGACCGCGAGGGCTCCCCGATCCAGGCCGAGGTACTGCTGGTCTGGGCGGTCCGGGACACCGCCAGGGCCCGCTTCGCGGTGCAGGACCACCGCGGCTACCTCGCCGCGGCGACCGAGGCCGCGCTGCGCCGGGTCACCTCGACCCTGCCCTGCGACAGCTTCGCCAGCCCGGGCCCCTGCCTGCGCGACGGACAGTGGCTGGACGGGGAGCTCACCCGGCTGCTGATCGCCGAGACCGCGCCGGTCGGCATCGCCGTCTACTCCGCGCAGGCCGTCGCCCTCGACTACACCGGCGAGTTCGGCCGGGCGCTGCGCCGCCGCCGACTGGCCGAGCTGGACGCGGGCACCCGCGAGGTCATCGTCGGCGACGCGCTGGAGACCGCGGCCCAGGCCGTGTCCCGGCTGGAACGCACCCACGGCGCGGCCTTCGACGGCGAGGCCCGGGCCGGCCTGGTCCGCGACCTGGTCACCGCGTTCCTCACCCTCCCCGCCGTCACCACCCCCGCCGAGGTCCCACCCCCGCAGGGCGTGCCGCAGCCGCAGAGCGGATCGCAACCGCAGGGCGGATCGCACCCGCAGACCCAGACCGTCCCCGCCGCCAAGACCCCCGCCACCGCAACGCTGAACGGAGCCCGAGAGGTATGACCACCTTCATGCTGCGACTCTCCGGGGGCGACCCCCGGACCCCGCGTGACCCCCGGGTGGCCGCCGTCGCCCGGAATCGCCCCGCATCGGGAGGGCTCTCATGACCGCCTTCATAGAACTCGACGCCGTTGCGGTCGGCACGGCATCCTGCGGATGCATCCACTGCGCCGCAGCCGCCGCGTCCCGCGCCACCGCCTCCGCCGCGGCCACCGCGGCCCAGCGGCACGCGCACCCGCACGGACGACGCCCGCTGGTCCGCGCCGCCGCGACCTCCGCGCTGGTCGTGGTCGGCGGCACGGTCGGCGGGACGGGCATGAGCCTGGCCGCCGCCTCCACCGCCAGCGCCCTCCCGGCCCCCACCCACCCCGGTTGGGACGGCCACCGCTACTGGTTCCGCTCCCACGGCGAATGGCGCTGGACCAGCCACTACGCCATCTACCAGCAGCATCTGACGCCGACCGGCTCGACCACCGCCCCGGCCCCGCCCAAGACGCCCCCGGCCACGACCCCTCCGCTCAAGGCCCCGCTGCGACAGGGCTGGGACGGCCAGCGCTACTGGTTCCAGCGGGCCAGTGACCACGCCTGGCGCTGGACCAGCCACTACGACGTCTACCTGCGCTACACCAAGGGCACCGCCCAACCCCCCACCCCGACACCCCCCGACCCTCCCGCGCCCGTCCCCACGCCGGTGCCCAAGCCTGTGCCCGCGCCCACGAGCCCGCCGAAGGCCACGCCCCCCGGCGCCGTCGAGTCCGCGCTCGCCTACGCCTCGGCCCAGTTGGGCAAGCCCTACGTCTGGGGCGGCAACGGTCCGAACGGCTACGACTGCTCGGGCCTGGTCCAGCAGTCGTTCCTGCGGGCGGGGATACAGCTGCCCCGGGTGGCCGCCGACCAGTTCACCGCCACCCGTCCGATCACCGCGAGTGACCTGCGCCGGGGCGACCTGCTGTTCTGGTCCACCAGCAGCCGGGCGTCCGGGATCCACCATGTCGCGATCTACCTCGGCGACAACCGCTACATCGAGGCCCCGCGCCCCGGCATCGACGTCCGGATCTCGGTCCTGTCCACCGGCTACTGGCCCACCCACTTCGGCCGTGTCCTGAGCTGACACGGGTTGACACGGGCTGACAGCCGGGTGCGGACCCGCACACGGGTCCGTATGCGGACTTTCCCTACGCGCCGAATCTGCGATGATGCGACCAGCGGACAAGTCAGCGCCCGGAGTACTGCCCCTGGTGGCCGCTTTCACGTAACGTAATCGTAAAGAGCAGAGGTGAGACTGTCGCCATGGGCAAGCAGCAGGAGTTTGTTCTCCGCACACTCGAAGAGCGTGACATCCGGTTCGTCCGACTGTGGTTCACGGACGTCCTCGGGTTTCTGAAGTCGGTCGCCGTGGCCCCCGCCGAGCTCGACCAGGCCTTCGAGGAGGGCATCGGCTTCGACGGCTCCGCGATCGAGGGCTTCGCCCGGGTCTACGAGTCGGACATGCTGGCGAAGCCGGACCCGGCGACGTTCCAGATACTCCCCTGGCGCTCCGAGTCGCCGGGCACGGCGCGGATGTTCTGCGACATCCTGATGCCGGACGGCTCCCCGTCCTACGCGGACCCGCGCTACGTCCTGAAGCGGACGCTGGAGAAGTGCGCCGCGCTGGGCTTCACCTTCTACACCCACCCCGAGATCGAGTTCTTCCTGCTGAAGGACCTCCCGGGCGATGGCACCGTGCCGACCCCGGCGGACCAGTCCGGCTACTTCGACCACACCCCGCGCGGTGTCGGCCACGACTTCCGCCGCCAGGCGATCACCATGCTGGAGTCGATGGGCATCTCGGTGGAGTTCAGCCACCACGAGGGCGCCCCGGGCCAGCAGGAGATCGACCTCCGCTACGCGGACGCGCTGTCCACCGCCGACAACATCATGACCTTCCGCTCGGTCATGAAGGAGGTCGCGCTGGAGCAGGGCGTGCACGCCAGCTTCATGCCCAAGCCGTTCTCGCAGTACCCGGGCTCGGGCATGCACACCCACCTCTCCCTCTTCGAGGGCGACCGCAACGCCTTCCACGAGGCGGGCGCCGAGTTCCAACTGTCCAAGGTCGGCCGCTCCTTCATCGCCGGACTGCTCGCGCACTCCGCCGAGATCGCCGCGATCACCAACCAGTGGGTGAACTCCTACAAGCGGATCTGGGGCGGCTCGCAGCGCTCGGCCGGCGCCGGCGGCGAGGCCCCCTCGTACATCTGCTGGGGCCACAACAACCGCTCCGCGCTGGTCCGGGTGCCGATGTACAAGCCCAGCAAGCAGGGTTCGACCCGGGTCGAGATCCGCTCGCTGGACACCGGCTGCAACCCCTACCTGGCCTACGCCGTCATCCTGGCGGCCGGCCTCAAGGGCATCGCCGACAACCTCGAACTCCCCCCGGGCGCCGACGACGACGTCTGGGCGCTCAGCAGCATGGAGCGCCGCGCCATGGGCATCGAGCCGCTCCCGCAGAACCTGGGCGAGGCCATCGACCTGATGCAGAACAGCGACCTGGTCCGCGAAACCCTCGGCGAACACGTCTTCGACTTCTTCCTGCGCAACAAGCGCCAGGAGTGGGAGGAGTACCGCTCCGAGGTAACCCCCTTCGAACTCCGCAAGAGCCTGCCGGTGCTGTAGCCACGTTTGTGTGCGGTTCGGGAGAGCCGAGCGGACGGCCGCAACCGTGGTCGTCCGCTCGGGCCCGAGCGTTCCGTTCCGGGGGTTGGTCAGGCTGCCAGGGTGGCGACAGAGGATCCCTGGGGTCGGCCCGCGGGTGTGCCCTGGTCGAGTCAGGTCAGCAGACTATCCAGGCCGCAGGATGGCCACGCTGTCGGGTCCGCGGTCGGTGACCGTGAAGACTCAGGTGGCGTGCGTGTTGTCGTGGTGGAATTCCGCCGCCGGGACAGCGGTGCCGTCGTGTGGCCCAGCACATGGCGGATGCCTTTGCCGGGTGTGGTCAGCTGTGCTGGGTGGCCAGTGCGGCGACGGCTGCCTGCACGGTGGCGGCTGCTGAGGGTCCGTCGATCGTCGTGAGTGCGCTGGCTGCGGGGAGTGTTCCGGCGTCGATGGCGAGGAACCGGGTGGTGGGGGCCAGGTGGGCGGACGTGGGGATGGCGTGGCCGAAGGGGGAGCCGATGGTGACGACGAGGTCGCAGTGCTGGGCGAGGAGCCCGGCGAGGTAGGGCTTGGCCTGGGTACTGGTGGCGGGCAGGACGAGCTGCTGGATGTTGATCTTCCGGTTCTGGGCGCCGTGCTGCATCGCTGCCCATGTCAGCTTGGTGTCCGGGTTCTTGCTCGCGGTGGCCTGGTCGGCGGCCATACAGGCGGTCGGGCGTCCCGAAAGGTCGGCGGCGACGACCGGGGGCGGTGCGCTGCTGCCACCGGTGAGGCCCCATACGAGTGCCCCGGCGGCTAGCACCAGGAGGCCGGTCAGCAGTGCCGTCGTCCAACGGCGTCCGGGGGCGAGCAGGGTGCGCAACAGGGGCTGCATGGCGATTCCGGTTCGGTCGGTTGGTCAGCGGCGGCGGGCAGAGGACGTGGAGCGGGCGCGCGGGGCGGTCGCCGACGCGTTTGACGTCGGGCGGCCTTTCTTCTTCGCGCCGTTCCTTGGCCGTTCGCCCGCTGCCGGTCTGGGAGCGGCTGCGCCGGGAGTCGGTCGGCGGGGCCGAGTGCGTCGCCACCACAGCCAGACCCCGCCTGCGGCGAGCAGGACGACAGCACTCACGCCGAGCCCTGCCCACAGAGTCGGCGATGCGGTGGGGGCGGTGGGACGCGGCGCCAGCAGCGGGTTCGTGGTCGAAGCGGCGGGCGGGGCGGTCAGGGCGGCGAGGGGGTCGATTTCGCCGTAGCCGAGTTGGTCGTCGGGCACCGCGTGGTGGTCGCGGGTGGTGGAGATGAGGGCGGCGATGGCCTGACCGGCGGTCAGGTGGGGGTTGTGGGAGCGGATCAGGGCCAGGGCGGCGGAGACGTAGCCTGCGGCGTAGCTGGTGCCGTCCGCTTGGACGTACTGGCCGTTGTCGCCGGCTGATGCGATCTGGGCCGCTGGGGCGGCGACGGTGATGTCGGGGCCGGACGCGCTGGTGGGCCAGAAGGCGTGGTTCTGGTCGGTGCCGGAGACGGCGACGACGCCGGGGAAGCCGGCGGGGTACTGCATTTCGTTGCCGGTCTGGCCGTTGTTGCCGGCGGAGGCGACTACGACCGCGTCCTTGCGGCCGGCGTAGGCGACGGCCTGCTTGAGCAGGGGGTCCGGTGTGGGGCTGCCGATGGAGACGTTGATGATCTGGGCGCCGTGGTCGGCGGCCCAGATGATGCCCTGGGCGAGCAGTGGCGCCGTGACCTGGCTGCCGCTGGTGACCCGGACGGGCAGGATCTTGGCGTCGGGTGCCAGGCCGATGATGCCTTTGCCGTGGGCGGAGGCGCCGGTGCCGGCGATGAGGGCGGCGATCGCGGTGCCGTGGGATTCGCTGGAGGTGTCGGTGCGTCCGTCGTCACCGTCGCCGAGCAGGCTGGTACCGGGCAGGACCTGGCCGGTCAGGTCGGGGTGGTTCGCGGCGACCCCCGAGTCGACGACTGCGACGGTGATGCCCTGGCCGCGGGTGAGTGCCCAGATCTTCTGAGCGTCGAAGTGTGCGCTTTGCAGCGGCCACTCGCCCGTGATGTCGCCCTCAGGCGACTGGGAAGGGCCGGGGGACGGGCTTGCTGCTGGGCTGACGCCGGTGGCACCGAGCAGGACGGCGGGGACGAGTGCGAGCGCCGCGAGCACCCGCCGTGGCGACGGCAGGCGCTTGATTGGGTCGTGCACGGCTGCTCCGGAGTGCTCGGCGGGGGTCGGGGCAGTGATGCTACGCGGCCTACGAGCCGTCACGAACACTGGGCTGACCAGCAGTTACGCAAAATCTGACGAATGCGGACAGGTCAGCGCGAACGGACTCCCCCCGGTGGGTAAGAGTCGCACAAGAGATCACGGAACGCATGGGCCACTATGCGATCAAAACGGCCGATCATCACCTTAGCGATCAGTCGACATTGCCTGTGGGGCTGCTGTACGAATGCCGACAGAATGATCGTGCGGGGCCTCCGCATGCCCGCACCACCGTGGAGGTTCCGGCGTGAGCCGCTCCTTGTCGTCCCAGGTCAGCACCGGTCTTCGGCGCGCGCTTCGCGGCGCGAGCGAGGTCGGCGCGTTCACCCGGGCACCGCTGGACGCGAAGGTGATGCGGCCTCGCCGCTGGGCCTCGCTCATGGCGGCGGTCGCTGTGGTGGTGACGCTGGGGACGCAGCCGGCCCAGGCGTTCACTGCCGCCCACGCCGGCAGCGCGGGAAGCCCGGTGACGCCGCAGCAGCTGAGCAGGGCGCTGTCGAACCTCAAGCACCAGGTGGGTGCCTCGGCCACCGAGACAGGTGGTGCGGGCACCGGCAAGAAGCACCAGCCAGGCAAGGGCGAACTGCCCGCAGCTCCGGGACCGGCAGGACATGGACCCTCACGCGAGTCGGGTCCGGGACTGGCGGCGCAGACCGGCGCGCACACGCAGCCGCCGGGGGACCTGCGGGACCGGCAACTCGCCGCCGCTGCCAAGCCCCAGGGCGCGAGTGCGAAGGCCGCCCCCGACGCCACCGGGAGCGCGGGCATACCCGGCGCGGCGCCCGCGGGGTCGGAGCTCCCCTCGCTGCGCACCGCGACGACGTCGGTGTTCCAGAATGCGGACGGCACGCGGACCATGCGCGTGTACTCACGCCCGGTCCACTTCCGCAAGAGCGACGGCAGTTGGGGGAACATCGACACCCGCCTGGTCCAGGACGCGGCGGGCCGCTGGACGGCCCGTGCGGACGACCAGGGCAGCAGCTTCGCCAATACGGCCGCCGACCCGGCCGTGGTGTCCTGGTCCCTGGACGCCGGCCACCAGGTCTCCTACTCGCTGCAGGGGGCTTCGGCGGTCGCGCCGAAGGTCAGTGGCAACACCGTCACTTACCTCGGCGCGCGGCAGTCCGCCGATGTGGTCTACGACGCATTGGCCACCTCCATCAAGGAGACCCTGGTCCTGCACGACGCCACCGCGCCCACCGTGTGGACGTTCCCGCTGCAGACTGTCGGCCTCACGGCCGCGCCCGACAAGGGCGGGGACGTGGTGTTCACCGACTCCGCAGGGAAGGTGGATCTGGTCATCCCACGCGGCTTCATGCGCGACGCCGGCCACCACGGCGACGGCGCGGTCTCCGGTGGCGTCACCTACCGGCTCACGACCACCGCTGGTGGGCAGCAGGCGCTGCAGGTGAGCCTGGACGCGTCCTGGCTGCACGACCCCAAGCGTGTCTTCCCGGTCCGGGTGGATCCCACGACCACGGGAACCACACAGGGGCAGACCACGACGTCCACCTATGTGGAGACCCCGTACAACCAGAACTTCTCCAGCGACGTCAGCATCAAGGTCGGCACCTACGACTCCGGGACCCACCAGGCCACCGGCTACCTCAAGTTCCCCTCGATCGGCTCGTCCTCGCTGCAGAACCAGTACATCGAGAAGGTCACCCTCAACGTCGACGCTGTCGACGGCTCGCAGTGCTCCACCGCGACCGAAGTGAACGTCCGGGAGATCACCGAGTCCTGGAACCCGTCCACGGTCACGCTGGCCTCCCAGGTGGCGCTCGGGGCCAACCTCGGCAACGACACGTTCAAGGAGAGCAACCAGAACGGCTGCACCAGCGGCGCGGTGTGGATCCCGTTCGACCTGGGCGACAACGCCTCCGCGGCCGGCACCAAGCTGGTCGAGAACTGGGTGCACGGCGGCTCGAACTACGGTGTCGCCCTGACCGCGAGCCTGTCCGACACCAACGCCTGGAAGGTCTTCAACAGCGCTTCCTCGTCCTACCCGCCCTATCTGTCGGTGACCTACAGCGCCTACGGGGCGGACTACTCCACCCCGACCAGCTACATCCCGCCCACCTCCAGCAGCACCGGGTCGCAGAGCGTCACGCTGACCAACCGCGGGACGTCGTCGTGGACCAGCACGAACATGAAACTGAAGGCCCGGCTGTACGACGCGAGCTGGAACGAGATCTCCACCTCGGCCCCGCTGACCGCGGTCCCCAGCACCGTGGCACCCAACGGCTCGGTCACCATGACCGGCACCATCCCGGCGATCGCACCCGGTAAGTCGTACCAGCTGTGCTGGGACCTGTACGTGAACGGCACCACCTCGCTGCAGACCAGTTACGGGGTGCCGTTCCAGAACTGCACCTGGGTGGCGTCGGCGAACATTCCGCCGCAGATCGACGCCATGCAGCCGCTGTCGAACACCACCGTCGGCTCGCTGATGCCCGAACTCCACGCGGATGCCCATGACCCGGACAACTACCCGGGCACCGGCCTGACCTACGACTTCCAGCTGCTCGGCCCGACCGGCTCGGTGACGGCCTCCTCCGGCTGGGTCTCAACCACCTCCTGGGTGGTGCCGCGCGGGACACTGGCCTGGAACGCCACCTACAGCTGGGACGTGGCGGTCTCCGACAGCAAGAACGCGAGCGCCTGGTCGAACCCGGCCTCGCTCACCACCCAGGTGCAGCAGCCGCTCCTCACCTCGCAGCTGGCGCAGGGCTCAGGGTCCGGGCGTCCCTTCGATCCGCAGGTGGGCAACTACACCACGGCGGCAACCGACGCGAACGTCAAGGTCACCGGCCCCAGCCTCGCGGTGACACGCTCCTACAACTCGCTCGACCCGCGCACCACGGGCCTGTTCGGCGCTGGCTGGTCCTCCTCGTACGACATGCAGTTGCAACTGGACGGCGACAGCTCGGGCGGCGTGCAGGTCACCGGCCAGGACGGCCGGGTGCAGCGGTTCGGCCGCAACGACTACGCGCTCGCGAACGTCGCCGGCGTCGGAGACCTGTCGGGCGGCACCTCGGACGACATCGTGGCCGTCGACGACGCGGCCGGGGACCTGTACGCCTACAGCGGCCCTTCGTTCTCCGCGGCAACCCGGGTGGGCCTGTCCCACGGCTGGAGCGGCGGACCCAACGGCAACTGGGCGAGTCTGACCTGGCTCACCGGTTTCAAGTTCCCCACCAATCCGACCGGGAATCTCATCGGCTCCGAGATGGGCGACCTGGTCGGCGTGGACCCGAGCACGGGCAAGCTGTGGGAGTGGGGCAACACCTGCCCTCAAGTTGTCCGCTCGACCTACGGTGTGGGCACCAGTTTCGGGGCGGGCCTGCCGTTCCAGTGCGATCCGACGGATGTCACCGACGGTACCGACTGGCGTACCATGTCGCAGCTGACGATCACGCCGCCGCTGTCCGGTGACGGCAAGCTGGACTTGGTCGCCGTGCAGACCTCCACCGGTTACCTGTTCGCGTATCCGATCAACACCGACGGCACGCTGGGCACCCGGGTGCAGATCGGCAGCGGTTGGACCGGCGGATACACGCAGCTGACCGGCGGCAACTTCACCGGCAGCACCGCCGGCACCGGATCACTGATCGCGATCAGCCCGAGCGGCGGCCTCTACCTCTATCCCGGCACCGGCACCGGCTCGCTCGGCACCAGCGTCCTCGGTGCCAACCGGCTGCTGTCCACCGGCTGGAGCCAGGCGTACGGACTCTCCCGTGTCAACGGCATCCCCGGCGACAGCTCCAGTGACTTCATCGCCACCGACGGTGCCACCGGCGCGCAGTACCTCTACCACTCGGCCACCAGCTACACCGTCGCGAGCCGCACGGTGACGGGCATGAACCTGTACACCTCGCCGTCGGGGGAGTCGGAGCAGCTGTTCCGTCAGAGCGACGGCAGCTGGGTCCTGCGCGAGCGCGGCGGGACGGTGTACACATTCGCGCAGCAGGCCTCCGGATCCTCCACCTGGCAGCTGTCGAAGATCACGGACAAGCACGGGCGCACGCAGACGCTGGCCTACAACATCGACGGCACCCTGGCCACGGTCACCGACACCGCCAGCAGCCGCGCCCTGCACTTCGCCTGGAACAGCACCAAGACCCATGTGACGCAGGTGACCACCGACCCGGTCACGGCCGGGAACACCAGCACCGCCCTGACGTGGACCTACACCTACAACACGAGTGCCCCGGACGAGCTGGACACGGTGTGCGCTCCGCCCACCGGCACCAACACCCAGAACGCGTGCACGACCTACAACTACACCTCCGGCAGCTCGTCCGGTTCGCACTTCACCAGCACGGTCCAGGATTCCGCGCCGGTGCAGTACTGGAGCCTGAACGATGTGGTCTCGGACAAGCTTGTTGACGAGTCCATGCTGCACAGCGGTATGGACTGGGCCGGGGTCCGCGGCGTCACGGGGGAGACCCCATCACCGTCGCTGCTGCCGGGCTCGCCCACGAAGGTGGCCGGCTTCTCCGGCGTCAGCTCCGAGATAACCCTGCCTGACCAGGTTGCCAAGAACAGCTACGTGTCCGTCGCGATGTGGTTCAAGACGTCCACCCCGGACGGGGTGCTGTTCTCGTACCAGGCTGACGACACTGTCACTGCCGGCACCACCAGCCACCCCTACACCCCTGCTCTCTACGTCGGTCACGACGGTAAGCTGCAGGGGCTGTTCTCCGGTACGGCCTCGACGGCGCCGATGCCCATGAGCTCCAGCGCCGCCGTGACGGACAACAAGTGGCACTACGTCGTGCTCACCGCGGCCGGCAACGCGCAGCAGCTGTGGCTGGACGGCTCCCTGGCCGGATCAACGACGTGGCAGGTCCAGCCGATCGCGGAGCCGCACACCGACATCGGTGCGGGCTTCATCGGGGGTGTGTGGCCCGACGAGGTGGACCAGGGCAAGAGCGGCAACACCGGCTACGTCATGAGGTTCACCGGTGACATCGCCCAGGTGTCCCTCTACCAGCGTGCGTTGGGTGCTGCCGCGATCGCACAGCAGTGGCAGGCGAGCCAGCACGCGGCGACCGAGTTGACCTCGATCGTGCTGCCGTCCGGGAAGACAAAGTTCTCCGCGACCTACGACGCGGTCCACGACCGGGCCTCACAGATCACCGACGCCAACGGCGGTACCTGGAAGCTCAATCCCACCAGCATCTCCGGTTCCACCGACAACTACCGGGGCGCGGTCCTGGGTTCGAACCCCTCCGGCTACTGGCGCCTGTCCGACAGCAGCGGCATCCAGGCCGACAACCAGATCTACGCCAACCGCACGACCCCCGACAACGGCACCTACTCCAACGTCTCCCTCGCCGCGCCCGGCCCCTTCAACTACGTCGACGGGCAGGGCACCACGCGTTCCGCGCCGGCCGCCGGCTTCGACGGCGCGACATCGTGGACGGAGCTGCCCGCCGCGAACGTGCCCACCCAGGGACCCGGCACGATCGGGCTGTGGTTCAAGACCACCAGCGCCGGTGTCCTCTACTCCTACCAGTCCTTCGCCGTGGGGCAGGCGCACACCGCCGGTACCGACCACTGGAACCCCGCCCTCTACGTGGGCACCGACGGCAAGCTCCACGGGATGCTCTACATCCCCGGACAGGCCACCACTCTGACCTCCACGGCCACGGTGACCGACGGCAACTGGCACTACGCCGCCCTGGCCGCCACCTCGACCAACTCCCAGACCCTCTACCTGGACGGAACATCCCAGGGCACGCTGGCGGGCACCATCACGCCCAACGGCACGGCACACGTCTACGTCGGCGCCGGCACCGCGGACGGTTGGCAGGCGGCCCCCAGCGACCCCGACGGTCACTTCAACGGCACCATCGCCGACGTCGCGGTCTACCCGCAGGGTCTGACCGCCAGCCAGATCACCACCCTCGCAGCCAAGCCGACCAACACCTCCACCCCGCAGAACCTCTACGACACCGCGGTCCTCAACTACCACCCGCAGGCCTACTGGCGGCTCAACGACACCAGCGGCAACACCGCCGGCGAACTGGTCTCCTCCACCCTGGCCCAGCAGAACCACGGCACCTACACCAACACCACCTGCTGCGCCACCGGGCCATGGGCCTCCGGCACCAGCACCGCCACCGGCTTCAACGGCACCAGCTCCTCCGTCCAACTGCCCGGAACCGTTCAGCCCACCGCAGCGCCCTACAGCGTCGAGCTGTGGTTCAAGACCAGCAGTCCTGGAGTGATCTACTCCTACCAGTCCTTCCCCCTCGGTGCCGCGCACACCTCCGGCACCAACCAGTGGGACCCCGCGCTGTACGTCGGCTCCGACAACAAGCTCCACGGCGAGTTCTTCAACGGTGCACTTGCCCCCGCGGTCTCGGCCACGACGGTCACTGACGGTGCGTGGCACCAGGCCGCGCTCGTCGCCTCCGGGACCAGCCAGCAGCTCTACCTCGACGGCCGGCCCAGCGGCAGCCCCATCACCGGCACCGTCCAGTACAACGGCCAGGGCGACGTCTACCTCGGCGCCGGCACCGTTGACGGCAGCTGGCCCAACCCGCCGACGGACACCAGTGGCCACCTGAACGGGTCCATCGCCGACTTCGCCAGCTACAGCTACGCCGTTGACGCGTCCACCATCGCGGCTGACTACCAGAGCGCTACCACGGCCACCGGCGGCACCGGAATGACCGCCGACGAGGCCTACCGCACCCGCATCGTCCAGGACGGCGCGACCGACTACTGGCGTCTCAACGATCCGTCCGGCTCCTCGTACGCGCAGGACGAGCTCGGCACCTCCCTGCCCGACCCCTATGCGGGTACCTACAGCAACACCACCCTCAACACCGCAGGCCCCTCCGGCAACCCCGACGAAGCCGCTGCCACGTTCAACGGCACCAGCTCCAGCCTGCAACTTCCCTCCACCGCGGCACCCACGACCGGCCCCGCCAGCATCGAGCTGTGGTTCAAAACCAGCACGGCCGGCGTCCTGTACTCCTACCAGTCCAACCCGCTCGGCAGCGCCACGACCAACTGGAACCCGGCGCTCTACGTCGGCACCGACGGCAAGCTCCACGGCCTGTTCGGCGACGGCAATGGCTCCGCCGACCAGCTCACCTCCAGCAGCACCGTCACCGACGGCAAGTGGCACCAGGCCGTCCTGGCCGCCACCACCAGCAGCCAGACCCTCTACCTCGACGGCGCCCAGGCCGCGACCGAGTCCAAGGGGACTCTCCAGTACAACGGCTACCCCTACGTCTACCTGGGCGCCGGCACCAGTAACCCCAGCTTCTGGCCAGCCGCCCCCACCGCGGACGGGACCTCCACCAACTACTTCAACGGCTCCATCGCCGAAGCCGCCTACTATCCCGCCACCCTCAGCGCGACCACCGTCCAGGCCCACTACACGGCCATGGGCAACTCCGCCAACCCCACCCCGGTCACCACCGCCACCGTCACCGACCCCGGCGGCAACACCCTCACCTACCGCTACGACTCCAACAACGGCGGCCGCGCCCTCTCCACCACCAATGCCTACGGCGACACCACCAGCTACGGCTACGACACCAACGGCAACCTGTACACCGTCACCGACGCGGACGGCCACACCACCACCTACGGCCACGACGCGGACGGCAACACCGTCTCCACCACCACCTGCCGCACCGCCGGCAACTGCCAGACCAGCTATGCCACGTACTTCATCAACAGCGTCAACGCCCTCGACCCGCGCAACGACCAGATCGTCAGCTCCTCCGACGCCCGCTCCGCCGACGCGACCGACTCCACCTACGAGACCAGCTACCGGTACGACACGATCGGCGACCTGGTCAACACCAATCTCCCCAGCATGACCGGCTCCTTCAACACCACCAACACCTACACCGCAGGCACCGAAACAGCGGTCGGCGGCGGAACCGAGCCCCCCGGCCTGCCCGCCACCACCAGCGACTACGACAACAACAAGACCTCGTACGCCTACAAGAGCAACGGGGACCTGGACCACACGGTCAGCCCCTCGGGCTTGACCACCAGCTACACCTACGACAACCTCGGCCGCATCGCCAGCCAGACCGTCACCTGCACCGACTGCTCGACCGGCGCGCAGACCACGACCACGTCCTACACCCTCGACGGCCACGGCAACCTGCTCACCGAGACCGACCCCACCACCACGGACGCCGTCAACGGCGCCATCACCCACACCCGGGTGACCACCAACACCTACGACAACGACGGCAACCACACCGGACAGACCGTCAGCGACGCCACCGGCGACGACAAGGCCCGCACCACCACCTGGGTCTACGCCAACCCCACCAACGACCTGGTCACCTCCACCACCGACCCGGCCGGCCACACCACCAGCTACGGCTACGACGGCTACGGCAACCGCACCAGCATGACCGACCCGGCGGGCACCAACTACAGCTACAGCTACTCCCCGATGGGCCAGCTCCAGCAGACCGCCATCACGAACTACACGGGCAACCCCGACAGTCCGGTCTCCGCACGCCTGCAGATCATCGACTCCCGCGCCTACGACCCCGCCGGGCGTCTGGCCACCGACACCGACGCGATGGGCCGCACGACCCATACGTACTACTTCAACGACAACAAGGTCTCCGAAGTCGACCTCGACGCGTTCCACGACTTCAGCCCGCAGACCAAGACCTTCACCGGCACCACGCGCACCGTCGTCGAGGAGTCCGACACCTACGATGCGGCCGGCAACCAGATCCAGCAGACCACCGGCGGCGGCAAAACCACCGTCACCAGCACTTACGACGATGGCTCCCGCCTCACCAGCAGCACTCTCGACCCCGCCGGTCTGGACCGCACCACCAGCTACACCTACGACAACGACAACCACGTCCTGTCCACCAAGACCACCGGCGGTGGCCAGACCCGCGAGACCGACAACACCTACGACGCGCTCGGCGACACCCTCAAGACCACCGTCGTCAACACCCCCGCCAACTCCGTCACCACCTCCAGCTACGACCAGGCCGGCCAGGTGGTCAGCAGTGTCAGCCCCAACGGCAACGCAAGCGGCGCCACCCCCGCCGACTTCACCACCAGCTACACCTACGACGCCGCAGGGCGGCCCACTCAGGTCATCGCCCCACCGGTGAGCACCACCACCTTCAACACCAGCACCGGGCAGCCCACCACGGCCAGCACGAGCGCCATCACCGCCACCGGCTACGACACCTTCGGCGAGACCGCCGAAACCAAGGACGCCGACGGCAACATCACCACCTACACCCACACCATCGACAGCACAGGGATGCACCTGTCCGTCGCCGCCAACAGCTACACCGCACCCGGCGCCAGCACCGCGGTCACCCCCGTCGTCCAGACCGACTACGACGCCCTTGGCCACCCGCTGCGCACGACCCTGGACCCCACCGGACTGGACCGCGTCAGCACATCCACGTACGACCAGCTCGGCAACAACGTCGAGACCGACGAGCCCGCCGTCAACGGCACCGCACCGGTCACACGCAACACCTACGACCTGGACGGAGAGATCCTCTCCACCACCGACCCGACCGGCGCCGTCGCCCAGTCCACCTACGACGACCTCGGCCGCCGGATCACCGCCACCCAGCTGATCCGCCAGACCAGCCACACCTCGACCGGCGGTGCCGCCAGCGTCCACACCTCGGCGTACGGCTACGACGACGCGGGCGACCGCACCACCACAGTCGCCCCCAACGGGGAGACCGGGACCACGACCTTCGACGCCGCCCAGGAGGTCGTCAGCGCCACCGACCCGCTGCAGCGCACCAGCACCTTCGGGTACGACCTGGTCGGCGACCAGGTCAAGGCGACCGAGCCCGGCACGGACAGCAGCCACACAGGCTCCTCCACCGTCACGACGTTCGACCAGGCGGGCAATACCGCCACCGCCGCCGTCACCGACCCCACCGGGAAGACCGTCTCCAGCGTCGCCACGGGCTACGACGCCGACGGCAACCCGACCTCGGTCGCCACCACCGCGGACGACGGAACCACCAGCGCCACCACAGCCAGCTACAACGCGGCTGACCAGATCGTCCAACAGGTCCAGCCGACGACTGCCAGCCACAGCATCACCACGCGCTACACCTACGACCCCGACGGCAACGCCACCGCCTACACCGACGGAAACCTCAACACGACCTACACCACCTACAACACCCTGGGTCTGCCGGAGTCCGTCATCGACCCCGCCACCACCGCCTACCCGAGCCTCGCCGACCGCACCTACACCACCGCCTACGACACCGCCGGCGAGACGACCGCCATCGACGAGCCGGGTGGCGTGACCCAGACCGCGACCTACGACGCCGACGGCAACCTCCTCACACAGGCAGGCACAGGAGCAGAATCCGCGACCGCGGCCCGCAGCTACGGCTACGACCAGGACGGCCGCGTCACCAACCTGTCCACCCCCACCGGCAACGAGACCTACGCCTACGACGACAGCGGCCAACTGTGGGCCTCCAGCGGCCCCGCCGGCAACGCCACCTACCTCTACGACACCAACGGCCAAGTCAGCTCACGCACCGACAAGACCGGCACCACCAACTTCACCTACGACAACGCCGGCCAACTTGCCACCCTCGCCGACCCCGTAACCGGTACCACCCTCACGTACGGCTACTACGGCAACGGCGACCTGAAAAGCACCACCTACGGCACCGGCGGCCCCACCCAGAACTACACCTACAACGCCCTGCACCAGGTCACCCAGAACACCCTCGCCACCGGCAGCGGCACCACCATCGCCTCCCAGGCCTACGGCTACTACCCCTCCGGCCGGGTCAAGTCCCAGACCACCACCGGACTTGCCGGACCAAGCAGCAACACCTACACCTACGACCAGGGCGGACGCCTCAACAGCTGGAACAACGGCACCACCACCGCCAACTACGCCTACGACGACAACGGCAACCTGACCCAGCGCGGCAGCACCACCGCCACCTACAACCAGCGCAACCAACTCCAGAGTGCCGGCAGCACCAGCTACAACTACACAGCCCGCGGCACACTGGCCAGCACCACGGTCGGCGGCACCGCCACCATGACCTCCAGCTACAACGCCTTCGACCAACTCACCAACCAGGGCGCACAGAACTACACCTACGACGCGGCAGGCCGCCTGCTCACCGCCGGCACCGACAGCCTGACCTACGACGACACCAGCGACGCGGTCAGCTCCGACGGCACTGAGGACTACACCCGCAGCAGCACCGACCAACTCACCTCGATCGGCAACGGCACCAGCGCGGCCTTCGCCTACAACGACCCGCACGGCGACCTCCTCGGCACCTTCACCGGTACTGGCACCGCCCTGGCGGGCTCCGCCAGCTACGACCCCTGGGGACAGCCCACCGCCACCGCCGGCACCGGTCACGACCTCGGCTACCAGGGCGGCTGGACCGACCCCAGCACCGGCCAGGTCAACACCGCCAGCCGCTGGTACAACCCCGCCACAGCCGACTTCACCAGCCGCGACGCCGCACCCCTCAACCCCACCACCAGCGCCAACGGCAACCTCTACGCCTACGCCGACGACAACCCCGTCAGCAACGCCGACCCCAGCGGCAACAGCCCCTGCGCAAACGGATCATCCCCTGGCTACGGCCCCGGAGGCAGCGGATCACCGTCCGGAGCAATGCACTACCCGTCCTACGACTACGACCACAACTACGCCTGGAACGGAAACGATTCCTCGACCAGTTGGATGTACAACACCGATTACAACTACAACTCATGGATGTACAGCGGATACCAGTATGGTTCATCGTCGTACGGGTTTGATTTTGGCTTCGACTTTTACGGCGACTTCACTGAGGGTCTCGAAGGGTTTGGCGACTTTTTCGGGGAGGCAGCAGTAGGGGCACTGCAAAGTGATTTCGGGTTGACTGCTTCTGCGAGCAGCTGCAGGACGAGGACGATTCTTCCGCCACCGCCAATCGACTGGCACAAGCAGAAGCCGCGGGTATGTGCTTCATCCGCTGACCATTGTGTGACGACCCTCCAGAACGGTGACGGGAACGGCCCCGAGGCGAGCCGTACGCACAACGCCCAGGCGGGTGTAAATGGGTCGACTCAGCAGGATCCATTTGCAGTTTCTGCCATTGACCCAACAACGGGATTGCCTACAGGGATCAGTGACCCAGAGTCTTCGTGCCTCACCGGCTCGCCGACCGGTCCAAATATTATTGACTATTGGGCAACCGATCCTCAAAGGGGGAATCGAGCGACCGGGGCAGATGCTTGCCTTACGCGCATAGCATCAGGAACAACTGCGCAGACAAGTATCCCTGGCTATCAATGGGCTAAAAATTATGTGACCAATGACCTGGGTGTTAACTCGTCGAAGAATATTAATGCCTGCCACTTGATTCCACAGCAAGTGGGAGGACGAGGCGTCAAGGCAAATCTGGCCACGTGTGGCCGTGCGACGAACGCGGCGCAGGCAATCGCAACGTGGAGCCCGATGACTGTTGCGGAGGAAAAACTCGTTGCCGCGTTGGGTATATCAGGCGGCCAGGTGGTCTACTATCAAGCCATTCCTCTCTATCGAGGATCTCGAACGGTACCCACGGGTTTCATGCTATATGGGTTTGGATCAGTGAGTGGAGTCATCGTGGATGAGACGGTTGGCAATTCCGTCTATGACAGCGCAGGTTACCCACACAATATTGGCGCGTCTACTGCAAGTAATGGCTCTATACCGCAATAGTCATTGATCCCCGTGAGGCGAGTGTAAATCCAAGTTTGCCTGAATAATCGCTCTGGAGAAATAGACTTAGGGCGGACCCGTCGTGAGGCTCTCTGTGCGCACTTTCAATTGCTAGCGCACGCCTACTTCCTCGGTGCTTGCCAGGGAGAAGCTTGGTGATATAGTCCTCTATGGAACGTGTTCAAGTGTACTGGAATTCCAGGGGTGGAGAGCTGAAATGCATGAAAGCGTGCTGCGTCTGATCGATATCCTTCCGCCGGATGAGGCAGTTCGAGATGAAATCAACTGGAGTGCCGTTGCGCGGCGGTTCGGCCATGGCTTCCCGGATGACTACATGGATTTCATGGGCGCCTATGGGCCAGGGGCTATCAATGATTCATTTTCCATCGGCTCCCCCGTGTTGATTGAAGATTCTTCTTGGCCTCCCAGGTTCATTGGCGATATTACGTCAGACGGTCTTCATCTTCTGGATGGTGTGGGGCCCGGCGTCGCGTGGGGAGAAGACTGTGCGGCGGCATATGTTTTTTGGAACGCAGAAGGGAGAGATCCAAACGAGTGGACAGTTTCTGTGGTAGGAAGAACTGGAAGCCGTACGGATTTCAGCTTTGGCATGGCTGACTTCCTTCTATATTTGCTGCGAAGTCGTACGGAAGATATTCCAGTGGCGCTTTTCTCGCCGGAGTCACCCAGGTTCATGCACTGGAGAGAGGAGGGGCGCCTAAGAAGCGAGTGGCTCAATCCCTGGCCTGAGCTCTGAATGCGTTCTGTGACTGCTGAGGTTGAAAGGGTGATGGCCGGTTCGGGGGGGCTGACGTTCCTTGATCCCTGCGGTACGCCGGTTGCATGGGATATGCGCAGGGTGGTGGCCTGTCGCGGAAGGGGTAGGTGCAGCGGGAATGGGTGCGGCTGGAGGCGGCTGGGCGCTTCGTGGCCGGGGAGTCGACGGCGGTGGTCGCGGCCGGGCTGCGGGTGGGTGGGCGGCAGGTGCGCAAAATGCCCACTCTCGCGCTACCAATCCCGGCCCGTCGACCCCCGCCCCGAGACCAGCCAGAAGATCACCGCTGTCACGATCACCGTGCACGAGTCGAACGACATACCGCCCCTGATCGCCACCCAGCCAACCCACTCATGGGGCGCCCAAGCCCGCCGGTTCCAGCCTGACCCCGAGACGCCACCCGGACTCCGCCGCCCGCACCAGCACCCGAGAACGCGTACTCACGCTCCTGCGAACAGACCCCCAGCGAGACTGGCGCACCCGCGACAGCGCCCAGACAGTCGAGATCGGGGCGACAGGGTTCGACGCCTTCCGGAAACAGATGCTCCGCTGGAGCAAACAGGCCATGCTACGCAAAACCGGCCCGGGGGCCTACAAGCTCGCCGAACCAACCAGCAGCCCTTGACACCGCCACAAACCGCTTAACTTCGCGGCCTTGCTACGAAAATGGTCGGGGTCTAACCGAGGCTGGTGGCGGGCGGGGGGACTACAACCGTGGGCGGGGGCCTGGGGCTGTGCTGAGGGCGCTGGGGGCGCCCGCGTGGTCGGGGGCGCCCGCGTGGTCCGGGGCCGTCCGGGCGCCGGGGAGCAGGGGGTGCGACCGCGGGTGCGGTAGCGGCGGGGCTGTCGCCGCCTGCGGGGTGTGGGCGCCTGGGCCGCGGGTGCGGAGGTGGGCCTCGACGGGGTGTTCCACCCAGGTGTGGAGGGCTGCGGCGAGGACCAGGCTCAGGGCGAGGACCAGGAGCCAGCCGCCCAGGGTCTGCCAGGGGCCGTGCGGGGGGCCGAAGGCGGCGAGGGCCAGGCGCAGGCAGGTCTGGTGCACCAGGTACCAGGCGAAGGACCAGTGGCCGAGGCGGCGCATCCAGGGGCTGCCGAGGCGTCCGGTCCTGCCGTCGGCGTCCCGGCCGGCCGCGGTCGCGATCAGCAGCGCGAACAGCGGGGCGACCAGCAACTGCGAGGCGCTGTACGGGCCGTACCAGCGGCCGTCGGGGACCGCGTGGTGCCAGCGGACCAGCGCCAGGTGCCACAGCAGCAGCCCCGCCACGGCCGCGCCCACCGGCACCCGCGCCGGGCGGCCGTGCACTCGCGCCGGCATCCACGCCCGAGCCGGGACCGGCACCCGCACCCGTGCCCCCCTCCGTACCGCCAGGCCGGTGACGGCGCCGAGGAGGAACTGCGGGGTGCGGGAGAGCGGGAAGTAGTCGAGCAGCCAGCCGCGCAGCGCGGGGGGCGCGACCGGGCCGAGGCCCAGCCAGAGCAGCAGGCCGCAGCCGGAGGCGACGAGGCCGAGGGCGGCCAGGGTGCGGGTGCGGCGCCGCAGCAGGAACGGCAGCAGCAGCGGGAGCAGCAGGTAGAACCAGGCCTCGGCGCTGAGCGACCAGGCGGCCGGGTTGCCCGCCGTCGAGGTGCCGCGGGTCCAGGCCTGCAGCAGCGGCAGCGACAGCAGCACGCCGCGCGGCGCCACCGCCGCGCCCAGCGCCAGCGACACGGCCACGGCGAAGCCGGTCGCCAGCAGGTGCAGCGGGCCGATCCGGACCAGCCGGCGCCAGTAGAACACCGTCGCCGGGACGCCCCGGCCCGCGTAGGACCAGGCCAGTACGAAGCCGGAGAGGACGAAGAAGAAGGTCACCCCGTCCCTGCCGTACCAGACCAGCGGGCTGATCCAGGGCAGCGGCCGGTACTCGCGGCTGAGGTGGTAGAGCACCACCAGCAGGGCCGCCCAGAACCGCAGCCCGGTGAGCGAGGGCAGCCGGTCGCGTTGCGGGGCGGTGCGGGGGGTGTCCACGCCGTGGACAACGTCGGAGCCGCCGGAGGAGTCACGGGGGTTCAGAGGGGAAGAACGGTCCCGTGGCACGTAGTCTCGGATCTTGTTCGAGCATCCGAACCGGCGTCTGAGGGGAACCGCCTTGTCCAGTGCGGACGGCAACAGCAGCGCGACCGATCTGACGGCCCGGCACGCCCGGCGCAGCAACCCGGCCGCACGGCTGGTCCGCCGCGGGTTCACCGACCCGGACGCCGCCGTGCGCCGCCTGGCCGAGCCCGCGCTCGCGCCGCATGCCTCCGACACGGTGCTGCTGGACGCCCTCGCCGCGACCGCCGACCCCGATCTGGCGCTGCTGGGCCTGGCCCGGCTGGCCGAGGCCTGCGCCCCGGCCGACCGGCGCACGCTGCTGGACACCGTCACTACCGCCAAGCCGCTGCGGGACCGGCTGCTCGGCGTGCTCGGCGCGAGCGCCGCCCTCGGCGACCACCTGGCCCGGCACCCGCACGACTGGCACGCCCTGGTCACCTTCGAGCTCAGCGACATCCACCCGGGCCCGGAGGAGTTCCTGCGCACCCTCTACGCCCACATCTGGGAGCAGCACGCGGACGAGCCCCGCGCCGACGCCCTGCGCACCGGCTACCGTCGCTGCCTGCTCGGCATCGCCGCCCGCGACCTCACCGGCACCACCCAGATCGGCCAGACCGCGGCGGAACTCGCCGACCTCGCCGGGGCCACCCTGCAGGCCGCCCTGGACATCGCCGCCGAGGAGGACCCGGCCTCGGCCGCGGCCTGCCGGCTCGCCGTGGTCGCGATGGGGAAGTGCGGCGGCCATGAGCTCAACTACGTCTCCGACGTGGACGTGGTCTTCGTCGCCGAGCCCCGCCCGCAGGAGCCCCGCCCGCAGCAGGAGGGGCAGGGGGCGGACGGGCCGGCCGGCGGCGAGCCGGACCGGGCCGGTGACGCCCTCGCCGTCCAGGCCGCGACCAGGCTCGCGGCCAGGCTGATGCGGCTCTGCTCGGACACCACCCGGGAGGGCGTGATCTGGCCGGTCGACGCCAACCTCCGCCCCGAGGGCAAGAACGGACCCCTGGTCAGGACCCTGGGCAGCCACCTCGCCTACTACCAGCGCTGGGCCAAGACCTGGGAGTTCCAGGCCCTGCTGAAGGCCCGCCCGGTGGCCGGGGACGCCGAGCTCGGCCGCGCCTACGTGGACGCGGTCAGCCCCATGGTCTGGCATGCCGCCGACCGCGAGAACTTCGTCCCCGACGTGCAGCAGATGCGCCGCCGGGTGATCGACGCCATCCCCGCCGCCGAGGTCAAGCGCGAGCTCAAGCTCGGCCCCGGCGGACTGCGCGACGTCGAGTTCTCGGTGCAGCTGCTGCAGTTGGTGCACGGCCGCGCGGACGAGACACTGCGCAGCTCCACCACCCTGGACGCGCTAGCGGCGCTCTCGGCGGGGGGATATGTGGGTCGCTCCGACGCCGCCGCGCTGGACTCCGCGTACCGGTTCCTGCGGGCCATGGAGCACCGGATCCAGCTCTACCAGCTGCGCCGGACCCATCTGGTGCCGACCGGTGAGGACGACCTGCGCCGGCTGGGCCGCTCGCTGGGGCTGCGCGCCGACCCGGTCGAGGAACTGCGGCAGGAGTGGCGCCGGCACGCCCGCGAGGTGCGCCGGCTGCACGAGAAGCTGTTCTACCGGCCGCTGTTGGACGCGGTGGCCCGGCTCGGCGCCGAGGAGGCCGGGCTGACCAGCGGGATCGAACTCAACGGACTCTCCGCCGCCGCGGCCAGGACCAGGCTCGCCGCCCTCGGCTACCGCGCCCCCGCCGACGCCCTGCGCCATCTGCGCTCGCTGGCCACCGGGGTCAGCCGCCGTGCGGCGCTGCAGCGCACCCTGCTGCCGGTGATGCTCGGCTGGTTCGCCGACTCGGCCGACCCGGACGCGGGCCTGCTCAATTTCCGCAAGGTCTCCGACAGCCTCGGTTCCACCCCCTGGTACCTGCGGCTGCTCCGGGACGAGGGCGCCACCGCGCAGAACCTGGCCCGGATCCTCTCCTCCGGACGGCTCGCCCCCGAGCTGCTGCTGCGCGCCCCCGAGGCGGTCGCCCTGCTCGGCGACCGGGACGGGCTGCAGCCGCGCACCCGGCAGGCGCTGGAGCGGGAGATCGAGTCGGCGGTGGGCCGCGCCGCGGACGCGCCGTCCGCGGTGGCCGCGGCCCGCTCGGTCCGCCGCCGGGAACTGTTCCGGACGACCGCGGCCGACGTACTGGGCCGTTTGGGTGACACCCCGGCCGCGGCGACCGAGGCGTCCGGCACCGCGCTGACCGACCTGACCACCGCCACCCTGGGCGGCGCGCTCGGCGCCTGCATCGCGGCCTGGGAGGCCGGGGCGGGGGAGCCGATCCCCACCAGGATCGCGATCATCGGCATGGGCCGGTACGGCGGCGGGGAGCTGGGCTACGGCAGCGACGCGGACGTGATGGTGGTGCACGACCCGGTCCCCGGCGCGGACGAGACCAAGGCGGGGAACGCCGCCCGCGCGGTGTTCGAGGAGGTCCGCAGGCTGCTCCAGCTGCCCTCGACCGAGCCCCCGCTGCTGATCGACGCCGACCTCCGGCCCGAGGGCCGGCAGGGTCCGCTGGTGCGCACCCTGGCCTCGTACGCGGCGTACTACCGGCGCTGGTCCCGGACCTGGGAGAGCCAGGCGCTGCTGCGGGCCGCGCCGGTGGCCGGGGACGCCGCCCTGGGGGCGGCCTTCGTCGAACTGATAGACCCGCTGCGCTACCCCGCGCAGGGGGTGAGCGACGCCGAGCTGCTGGAGATCCGGCGGATCAAGGCCAGGGTGGAGCGGGAGCGGCTGCCGCGCGGGGCCGACCCCACCACCCACACCAAGCTCGGCCCGGGCGGGCTGGCCGACGTGGAGTGGACCGTGCAGCTGCTGCAGCTGCAGCACGGGCACCGGGTGCCGGGGCTGCGGACGACCAGGACCGGGGCCGCGCTGACGGCGGCGGTCGAGGCGGGGCTGCTGGAACCGGAGCAGGCCGAGGTGCTGCGGGCGGCCTGGGTACGGGCCTCGCTGGTGCGCAACGCGGTGATGCTGGTCCGCGGCCGGGCCGGGGACAGCTTCCCTGGCGACCCGCAGGAGCTGGCCGGGGTCGCCCGCTACCTCGGCTACCCGGCCGGGCACGCGGGCGAGATGGTCGACGACTACCGCCGCGGGGCGCGCGACGCGCGCACCGTGGTGGAAGCCTTGTTCTACGGGTGACATCCGCCTTGTCAGGGCGGCGCTCTACGGCTGAGAGCGGTGCTCCTGGTGAAGAGCACCGCTCTCAGCCGTTCGCGAGCACCGCCCTCAACGGAGAGCGCCGCTCTCGGTTGAGGGCGAGCACCGCTCTCGCTGCCGAGCACTGCTCCGAACCCCGAACCCCGAGCACCGCTCCCAGCGGCGAGCGCCCAGCGCCTAGCGGCCTGCGGCGACCGGCTCGCGGGTCGGGGTGGTGTCGTCGTCCGCGCTGCTGGGACGGGACGAGGGCGCAGCATCACGCGGGAAGGCGAACACCCAGCGGCCGTAGACCAGCCGGGAGGCCAGCAGGCCCACGCCGGTGCAGCAGGCGCCCAGCACCGCGTCCATGAAGAAGTGGTTGGCGCTGGCCACGATCACCACCAGCGTGGCCAGCGGGTACATCAGCCCCAGCACCCGGACCCAGCGCCGTCGTGCCAGGAAGGCGATGGTCAGGCCGCACCACAGCGACCAGCCGATGTGCATGGACGGCATCGCGGCGAACTGGTTGGACACGCTCGCCATGTCGCCGGAGGCCATCGAGCCCCAGGTGTGGTGCTTGGCGACGGTGTCGATGAAGTCGCCGCCGTCCATCAGCCGGGGTGGGGCCAGCGGGTAGAAGTAGTAGCCGAACAGGGCGATCGCCGTGGTGACGAAGAGCGAGAGCCGCGCCGCCGCGTACCGTCCGGGCTGGCGTCGGAACAGCCAGACCAGGACGCCGATGGTCATGATGAAGTGCAGCGTCGCGTAGTAGTAGTTCATCCCGGTGATCAGCCAGGTGACCGAGTCGACCGAGTGGTTGATCGACCGCTCCCAGGCGAAGCCGAGGGTCTGCTCGAAATGCCAGACGTTGTGGGCGTTCCGCTCGGCCTCGTTCTGCATCTCCGGGACGGCGTTGCGGACCAGGGAGTAGAGCCAGTAGCTGACGGCGATCAGCAGCAGCTCGAACCACAGCCGGGGACGCCCGGGGGAGCGGAAGTGTCCGCGCAGCGAGTTCCAGCTGCGCTGCCACCAAGGACTCCGCCATTCGGGTGACGCCTGCGCGGGGTCGGGCACGGGGGTGATCGCCGGGCCGGAGGCTGCGCCGGCCACTGTCCCGGCCGCTGCACCGGCCGCGGAGCCGACAACCGAGCCGACGCCCGAACCGCCCGTCCGGCCGCCCGTCGAGCCGCCCACCGGGCCGCCCTCCGGACCGGTGCCGGTACCTGCCGTGGTCCCGTCGGGGGCGATGTCGTCGGACGGACGCACCGCGGCTGCGGTGGTGACGCCCTTGTGGTCCCGCTTCGGTTCCCCCATGGGGCAGTAGTCTGCCATGCGGCCTCCCGGGAGCTGATCACCCTGTGGTTGGGGATTTCGCTGCTCGATATCCCTCTGAAGTCCTACGGCACCGCGGCTGGGCCCGCGCTCGGAGCGGCCTCTTGCCGCGCATATGGCGTGCAGGCAGGAAGGAGCCGTTGCCCGGTGCGGGCAGCGGCTCCGAACGTGTTGGCGATCCTACTGCCAGCGGCGCGACCGGGCAGCGCCGGGTTCATTTGTTGAAAACACTTCCATACTCTTGCTGAAACATCTTGCGGACACTACGTTCCTCGGCGAGCCACCCCTGTTCCGCACCGCTGACGCCGCCTCAAGGGAGAGCCCGCGTGGCCCCACGATCCAGACTCGGCAGCTTCATCGCCACGGCCGCCCTACTCGCGCCCGCGTTCGCCGCAGCCGCGCCCGCCGCCGCAGCCGCCACCACCGTCACGACCACCGCCGCCACCGCCAAGACAACCGCCGCCCCCGCCAAGCCGCTCCCCGCCGCGCCCTCGGACCGGGCCCTCGCGGCCACCCCGGACCGGCACGACCTCACCCGGGAGCAGTACTACTTCGTCCTGCCGGACCGCTTCGCCAACGGCGACACCGCCAATGACACCGGGGGCATCACCGGCAGCCGGATGGACAACGGCCTCGACCCCACCGACAAGGGCTTCTACCACGGGGGCGACCTCAAGGGCCTGATCGGCAAGCTGGACTACATCAAGAAGCTGGGCACCACCGCGATCTGGATGGCGCCGATCTTCAAGAACAAGCCGGTGCAGGGGACCGGGGCGGACGCCTCGGCCGGCTACCACGGCTACTGGATCACCGACTTCACCCAGGTGGATCCGCACTTCGGCACCAACGCCCAGCTCAAGCAGCTGATCGACAAGGCCCATGCGATGGGCATGAAGGTCTTCTTCGACGTCATCACCAACCACACCGCCGATGTCATCGACTACACCCAGCAGACCTACGACTACCGCTCCACCGGGGCCTATCCGACCCTGGACGAGAACGGCCGCCCGGTCGACCTCACCGCGATAGCCGACGCCAACGCGCTGCACGGCACGTCCAGCTATCCCACGCTGACCACCGGCTCGTTCCCGTACACACCGGTGTACAACGCGGCGGCGGACAGGACCGCGCGGACGCCGTCCTGGCTCAACGATCCGACGCTGTACCACAACCGGGGGAACTCGACCTTCACCGGCGAGTCCGGGACCGAGGGCGACTTCTCCGGTCTGGACGATCTCGACACCCAGGACCCGCGGGTGGTCAAGGGGTTCGAGAAGGTCTACGAGGACTGGGTGAAGCAGACCGGGGTCGACGGCTTCCGGATCGACACCGTGAAGAACGTCAATATGGCGTTCTGGCAGCAGTGGGCCCCGGCCCTGAAGTCGTACGCCGCCGCCCAGGGCAACAAGAAGTTCTTCATGTTCGGCGAGGTCTACGACAGCGACACCTCCACCACGTCCTCCTACGTCACCCAGGGCAAGCTGCAGGCGACGCTGGACTTCCCGTTCCAGGCGGCGGCGCAGAGCTACGCGGCCTCGGGCGGTTCGGCCAAGGCGCTGTCCTCGCTCTACGCCAACGACTACAAGTACACGACCGCCGACACCAACGCCTATGAGCTGCCGACCTTCCTGGGCAACCACGACATGGGCCGGATCGGCTACTTCCTGCAGTCGGCCAACCCCGGCGACAGCAATGCCCAGCTGCTGAAGAAGGACCAACTTGCCCAGCAGCTGCAGTTCCTGACCCGTGGTCAGCCCGTGGTCTACTACGGCGACGAGCAGGGGTTCACCGGTCTCGGCGGCGACAAGTCGGCGCGGCAGGACATGTTCGCCTCCAAGACCGACGAGTACAACACCGACACCGTCATCGGCGGCAGCAGCGGCTCCGCCGACCGCTACGGCACCAGCACCCCGCTGTATGCGACCATCTCCACGCTGGCCGCGCTGCGCAAGGCCAACCCGGCGCTGGAGGACGGCGCCCAGGTCGAGCGCTACGCCGCCGACGGGCCGGGGGTCTACGCCTTCTCCCGGATCGACGCCACCCAGCAGGTCGAGTACCTGGTCGCGGTGAACAACGCGACCACCGCGCAGAGTGTCAGCGTGCCGACCTACTCCGCCGGGATGGGCTTCACCCCGATCTACGGCGGTGCCCTCGACGCGGCGCGGACCGGGGCCGACAGCAAGCTGGCGATCACCGTGCCGGCCCAGTCCGCGGTCGTCTACCGGGCCGACGCCAAGCTGGCCAAGCCCGCTGACGGTCCGTCAGTGAGCCTGACCGCCCCCGCCGCGGGCGCCACCGGGACGGCGACGGTCGCCGCGACCGTGCCCGGCGGCGGGTTCGACCGGGTCACCTTCGCCGCCGCCGTCGGCAGCGGGAAGTGGCAGACCCTCGGCACCGCGGACCACCCGCCGTACCAGGTCACCCAGAACCTGGCGAACATCACTCCCGGCACCGCCGTCCGCTACAAGGCCGTGGTGCAGGACAGCGCCGGACGGCTGGCCGACGCCACCGCCGCGACCACGGTCGGCACCCCCGCGCCGGTCAGCAAGCCCACCGCCGCCTCCCGCAGCTACGCGGTGGTGCACTACCACCGGGCGGACGGCGACTACAGCGGCTGGAACCTCTACGCCTGGGGCGACATCGCCGACGGCGAGGGGACGACCTGGCCGGCCGGCCACCCGTTCATCGGCCGCGACGCCTACGGGGCCTTCGCCTACGTCAAGTTGAAGCCGGGCGCGTCCAGCGTGGGCTTCATCGTCGAGAACAACGGCACCAAGGACGGCGACGCGGACCGCTCCATCGACCTGTCGCAGACCGGTGAGGTCTGGGTCGAGTCCGGCAGCGCCACCACCGCCACCAGCAACCCGGGGACGCCGGTGCAGCCGCCGGCGAACACCGTCGTGATCCACTACCACCGCACCGACGGCGACTACACCGGCTGGGGGCTGCACGACTGGACCGGCGCGGCCACGCCCACCGACTGGGGCAGCCCGCTCAAGCCCTCGGGCACCGACGCCTTCGGCGACGTCTTCACCGTGCCGCTCGCGGACGGGGCCACCGTGCTCGACTACATCATCCACAACGGCGACACCAAGGACCTGCCGGACAACCAGGAGCTGAACTTCGCGGTCGACGGACGCGAGGTCTGGATCACCGACGGCACCCCCGGCTACATCCTGCCGCAGTCCAATGCCTCGGCCGCCGACCTCGACCTGAGCCAGTCCAAGGCACAGTGGATCGACCGGACCACCGTCGCGGTCCCGGCGAGCTGGGGCTTCGGCCAGAACCTGGCGGCCGGCTCCTCGGCCGAGCTGGTCTACTCGCCGACCGGTGCGCTGGCGGTCAAGGACGGGGACCTCACCGACCCCGGCTACTGGCTCCGGCTGCTGCCGGTGGCCACCGGTCTGACCGCCGCCCAACTCGCGGCCCACCCGGAGCTCAAGGGCTACGCGGCCTTCACCGTCGACCCACGCGACACCGGGCGGATCACCACCGCGCTGCGCGGCCAGGTGATCATGACGGAGCGTGAGGCCAACGGCGCGCTGCTGGCCGCCAGCGGTGTGCAGACACCCGGCGTGCTGGACGCGGTGTACGGGGCGAAGGCGGCCAGGGCACAGCTCGGCCCGGTCGTCTCCGGCCACACGGTCAAGCTCGCGGTCTGGGCCCCGACCGCCTCCACGGTCGGCCTGGAGCTCTACGACAGCGCCACCGCGACCACCCCGCACCTGGTCGCCATGCACCGGGACGCCGGCACCGGAGTGTGGTCGGTCAGCGGGCCCGCCTCCTGGAAGGGGAAGTACTACCTCTACGCCGTCACGGTGTGGGCGCCGACCGTGCAGAAGGTGGTGGTCAACCAGGTCACCGACCCCTACTCGCTGGCCCTGTCCGCCGATTCCGAGCGCAGCGAGATCGTCGACCTGGACGACCCCTCCACCCAGCCGGCCAGGTGGCTTGACGACTCCTCACCCAAGCCGCTCGGCTCCGGGCAGCAGGAGATCCAGGAACTGCACGTCAGCGACTTCTCCTCGGCCGACAGCACCGTTCCGGCCGCCGACCGGGGCACCTACCTGGCCTTCAACGACCTGAACTCGGACGGGATGAAGCACCTCGCCGCCCTGGCCGAGGCCGGCGTCACCACGGTCCACCTGCTGCCGACCTTCGACTTCTCCTCGGTGCCGGAGACCAAGGCCGAGCAGACCGCCCCGGCCTGCGACCTCGCGGCCTCCGCCCCCGACTCCGCCGACCAGCAGGCCTGCATCGCCAGGACCCAGGCCACCGACGACTACAACTGGGGCTACGACCCCTACCACTTCACCGTCCCCGAGGGCTCCTACTCCACCGACCCCACCGGCACCGCGCGGACCGTGCAGTTCCGGCAGATGGTGGCCGCGCTGCACCGGATCGGGCTGCGGGTGGTGATGGACGTGGTCTACAACCACACCTCGGCCTCCGGCGAGGCGGCCACCTCGGTCCTGGACCGGATCGTCCCCGGCTACTACCAGCGGCTCGACGCCAACGGCAAGGTGACCACCGACAGCTGCTGCGCCGACACCGCGCCCGAGCACACCATGATGGACAAGCTGGTGGTGGACTCCACCAGGACCTGGGCCACCGAGTACCACGTGGACGGGTTCCGCTTCGACCTGATGGGTCTCGACCCCAAGCAGACCATGCTCGACGTGCAGTCCTCGCTGAAGCGGACCGGCCGCAGCGAGTTCCTCTACGGCGAGGGCTGGAACTTCGGCGTCGTCGCCAATGACGCCCGCTTCGTCCAGGCCACCCAGGCCAATATGGCCGGAACCGGCATCGCCACCTTCAACGACCGGCAGCGGGACGCGGTCAGGGGCGGGGGACCGTTCGACACCGATCCGCGGATCCAGGGCTTCGGCTCCGGCCTCTCCACCGACCCCAACGGGGCCGCGGCGAACGGGACCGCGGACCAGCAGAAGGCGGCGCTGCTCCATGCGACGGACCAGGTCGAGGTCGGGCTGACCGGCAACCTGGCCGGCTTCAGCTTCACCGACAGCGCCGGAAAGACCGTCAAGGGCTCGGAGGTGGACTACAACGGCGCCCCGACCGGCTACACCGCCGCCCCCGGGGAGGCGATCACCTATGTGGACGCCCATGACAACCTGGACCTCTACGACGCCCTGGCCTACAAGCTGCCGACCGGCACCTCGGCCGCCGACCGGGCCAGGATGCAGGCGCTGTCGCTGGCCACCACCGCCCTGTCGCAGGGGCCGGGCTTCGCCGTCGCGGGCAGCGACCTGCTGCGCAGCAAGTCGCTGGACGCCAACTCCTTCGACAGCGGCGACTGGTTCAACGCGATCCAGTGGAACTGCGCGGCCGGCAACGGCTTCGGGAAGGGGCTGCCGCTCGCGGCGTCCAACCAGGCGTCCTGGGTGTTCGCCCAGCCGCTGCTGGCTGATCCGGCGCTGGTCCCCGGCTGTGCGGCGGAGACCTCGACCTCGGCCCAGTACCAGGAGTTCCTGCGGGTCAAGCGGTCCACGCCGCTCTTCTCGCTGCCCACGGCGGCGGCGGTGCAGCAGCGCCTGAGCTTCCCGCTCTCCGGCACCGCCGGTGCCACCCCGGGTGTCATCACCCTGCACCTGGACGGTGCGGGACTGCACACCTACCGCTCCGTCACCGTGGTCTTCAACGCCACCCCGACCGCGCAGCAGCAGACCCTCCCGGGGCTGGCCGGGACGGCCGAACAGCTGCACCCGGCCCAGTCGGGCGGCGCCGACCCGGTCGTCAAGCAGTCCGCCTTCGACCCGGCCACCGGCAGCTTCACCGTGCCGGCCCGGACCGTGGCGGTCTTCGTCCAGCGCTAGAAACCGGTGCAAGCACTGTGCGCCGTCCGGGGAACCGGGCGGCGCACAGCCGTGTGCAGGGCGGGTCAGGGGGTGACGATGGCGAAGTTCGGCTCGGGGGAGTCGAGGAAGCCCACCAGCTTGGCCAGCACCGAGGCGTCGCCCTCCACGGTGACCCCGTCCAGGCCCTGGCCGGCCAGCAGGGCCAGCAGTTGGGGCTTGGTGAGGGTGAGTGAGAGGTCGGCGGGCTCGGCGGCGGGCGCGGCGCGGTAGGTGAGGGCGCCGTTGGAGAGGGTGATCCGGCGGCTCTGCTTCTCGTCGCTGAGGTTCCAGTCCATGGTCAGCGTGGTGTCCCAGGCGCGCGGGCCGTCCACCCTGATGGCCAGTGAGTCGATCAGCTGGTCCACGCTCAGGGCCATCGCCATCTCGGGGTTGGTGGTGTCCAGCTCGGTCTTGGAGATGCCGTTGCGCAGCTCCTGGGCGCCCGTCAGGTAGAAGTTGCGCCAGGTGCCGTTCTCGGAGCCGTAGCCGAGCGTGTCGTACACCGCCGCCAGGGCGTTCTTCGCGCCCTTGTGGTCGGGGGCAGCGAAGACGGCGTGGTTGAGTAGGGTGGCGGCGAACCGCAGGTCGCCGGAGGCGGCGTACTCGTTGCCCCGGACCACGGTGGCGTCCACCCCGCCCAGGCAGTCGACGTAGCGCTTGGCGGTCTCCACCGGCGGGTGCTCCCAGAGGTGGGCCGGGTTGCCGTCGAACCAGCCCAGGTAGCGCTGGTAGATCGCCTTGACGTTGTGGCTGAGCGAGCCGTAGTAGCCGCGGGCGTTCCAGGAGCCTTCCAGTCCCGGCGGCAGCACCAGCTGCTCGGCGATTTCGGGGCCGGTGAAGCCCCGGTTGAGCAGCCGCAGGGTCTGGTCGTGCATATAGGCGTAGAGGTCGCGCTGCTCGGTCAGGAAGGCGACGATCTCGTCCCGGCCCCAGGTGGGCCAGTGGTGCGAGGCGAAGGCCACGTCGGCCTGGTCCGCGAACAGGGTGGCGGCCTCGTCCAGGTAGTGCGACCAGATCCGGGAGTCGCGGACCACCGCGCCGCGCAGGGTCAGGATGTTGTGCATGTTGTGGGTGGCGTTCTCGGCCAGGCACAGCGCCCGGCGGTCCGGGAAGAGGAAGTTCATCTCGGCGGGGGCCTCGGTGCCCGGCGTCAGCTGGAACACGATGCGGACGCCGTCCACCGTCTCCTCCTGCCCGGTGCGGGTGATGTCCACCGTCGGCGCGATCAGGGTGATCGTGCCGAGCGAGGTGGTCATGCCCAGGCCGCAGCCGAGCTGCCCGGCCGCGGACTTCGGCAGGGTCGCCCCGTACATGTAGGCGGCGCGGCGGGTCATCGCCGTTCCGGCGTAGACGTTCTCGCTGACCGCGTGCTCCATGAAGCCCTCGGGGGCGATCACCGGGACCGGCGCGTGGCCGTGCGGGACCACGCCGCGGGCGCCGCCGAAGTGGTCGCCGTGCGAGTGGGTGTAGACCAGGCCGGTGACCGGGCGTTCGCCGCGGTGCTCGCGGTAGAGGGCGAGGGCGGCGGCGGCGGTCTCGGCGGAGATCAGCGGGTCGATCACAATGACCCCGGTGTCACCCTCCACCAGGGTCATGTTCGACAGGTCCAGGCCCCTGACCTGGTAGATCCCCTCGGTGACCTGGTACAGCCCCTGCCTGGCGCAGAGCTGGCCCTGGCGCCAGAGGCTGGGGTTCACGGTGCTGGGGCAGTCGCCCTCGAGGAACTCGTAGGCGTCGTTGTCCCAGACCGTCCGACCCTTCGCGTCGTGGACGACGGCGGGCTTCAGGGCCGCGACGAAACCGCGGTCGGCGTTGGCGAAGTCGGTGGTGTCCGCGAAGGAGGGTGCAGTCATATTGTCCACAATTGCACCCTCGCGCCCGTTTGTCCGGCTGGTAGGGGCGGGTGTCACCCGTTCCCACCAGCCGGACGGACGGTCAGGCCGCGGTCAGGCCGGGTCTGCGGCCATCGCCGCCATCTCCAGGTCCACCAGCCTGGCGTGCTCGTCCGCGTCCTCACGGGCCTTCTTCGGGCTCCAGCGCCCGGCCATGATGAACAGGAACGGCAGGAACAGCACCTGACCGGCCAGGCAGACGAACCACCAGGTGCGCCAGTTGCCGGGGTTGTCCTTGGCCGCCTGCTGCACCTGGGTGCCGTACTTCTGCAGGATCGCCAGCTGCGGCTGCGCCTTCTGCACGGTCGTCAGATCGGCGATGCCGACCTCCTGCACCGCCTGGCCCTGCAGCGCCGCCGGGATCGCCGTCGGCGGGTACTTCGCCAGCTCGGCGAACAGCTGCGGGTGCGCGTTGACGATGGCCAGCGCCGGGCCCGCCTGCGTCTGCGCCGCCTGCACCTGGGCGCCGTGCTCCACCAGCGGCGTCGCCGAGGTGACCACCACCGGGACGAAGGCGGCCGAGACCGCCACCACGATCCGGATGATCCAGCCCCAGACGGCCAGGCCGGTCGCGGTCGCGGCCGGGTTGTGCTTCTCCACGGTCTCGGTGAAGCTCGCCATCCACGGCGCGTAGGTGAGGCCGCTGAAGACGCCGATACCGATGAACAGCCAGGCGAAGGTGTAGTAGCCGGTCTTGGCGTGGGTCGCGCTGAGCGCGAACAGCAGCGTCACCACGATCGTGCCGACGGCTCCGGCCAGCATGAACGGCTTGCGCACCTTCAGCCGGTCGGAGATCAGCCCGGCCACCACCAGGGCCACCGCGTTGGCCGCCCAGTACCAGTTGGCCAGGGCGTTCACCCGCTGCTCGGAGTAGCCGAAGACGGTGGAGAAGTAGACCACGAAGTTGCCGACGGCGGCGAAGTAGAGCAGCAGGAAGATGCTGATGGCGAAGGCCGAGCCGACCACGTCCAGCCGCATCATCTGCTTCCAGTGGCTGCCCGCCTGGACCGCCTCCACGTCCATGCCCTTGGCCCGGGCCTCGACCAGGGCCCGGTCGCGCAGGCTGACCATGATCTGGTCGCGCAGCCGCGGCGACAGCTCGCGCAGCGCCGCCAGGGCGATCACAAAGACGATCAGCGCCGAGATGCCCGCGTAGCGCAGTTCGTCCTGCCAGGTGGAGGAGTCCAGGGTGCTGCTGGTGACCGTGGTGACCACCAGGCTGCCGAGCACCGGGCCCATGGTCCAGTAGCCCATGGCCGTGGCCCGGCCCAACTGCGGGGAGAAGTCCCTGATCAGGGCGGGTGTGGCGACCAGGACGATGCCCTCGACGAAGCCCACCACGCCGAACAGGATCAGATAGGAGAGCTCTCCTGAGGCGTTCGGCAGGCCGAACAGCACCAGCAGGCCGGTCACCGCCAGCCCGTAGACCACCATGTTGGCGCGGCCCCAGCGGTCGGCCAGGCCGGCTATCAGCGAGGCGAAGGCGCCGACCGCGTTGCCGATCACCGAGACCCAGATGAAGTACCGGTAGGTCATGTGGAAGTGCTGGATGATCGAGGTCGCGACGGCGTACTGGATGTACAGGGCGTAGTACAGAACGATCGTGGTCAGCACCACGATCGCCAGGTAGGCGTAGCGACGGCCGGTGTCCGGGTAGTGGTCCAGGTCGCGCTGCCACAGCCGGCCGAGCGGGTTGGGCGCCGATCTGGAGACGGGCGCGTCAGCGGTGGAGGGGGTGGTCGTCATCCTGCTGCTCCTCGGGGCACCTGTTGTAGGGAGTCCCCGGAGGGTAGTACCGACCAGTCGGTATGCACTAGACATCTGCAGCGGATACTTCCAGGTGAATCCACTGCACAGCGCGGCGGCGGCCCCGGATGCTCTCCGGGGCCGCCGCCACGGGCCCTGCCGAGGGTCCTACCGGACCGGGCCGCCGGGCATCGTCGGCACCACGTCGCGGCCGAAGGTCGAGCTGACGACCCCGGCGAACGAGGCGTACCAGGCGAACGCCGCGGTCAGCAGCCCCAGCCAGCCGCCGATCTTGGTGGCGGTGTCGCTGGTGGCGAACTCGCCGATGGACAGCAGCACGAAGGTCAGCGTCAGCGCCGTGAAGACGGCGAGCACCGCGCCGCTGACCCGGACCGAGGCCACCGTCATATAGGCCGTGAAGATCGCCCAGACCAGCAGGAACAGCCCGACCGCCTTGTGTGCGTCGGCCGCGGTGGCCAGGGTCGGGGCGACGTCCTTGGCCAGCAGGTAGTAGGCCAGCCAGAAGGCGCCGAAGGAGCTGAACGCGGTGGCGCCGAAGGTGTTGCGCCGGCGGAACTCCCACATCCCGGCCAGCAGTTGGGTGAGCCCCCCGTAGAACAGGGCGAGCGGGAGCACGACGGCCTCGGTGGCCGGGCCGAGGAACCCGGTGTTGTAGCAGCTGAGGACGACGGTGGTCATGGCGAACGCGGCCAGCCCCAGGGGGGCCGGGTCGGCGACGCTCTGGAAGGTGGACGACTGCGGCTCGACTTGCGACACGGTGGATACATCCCTTCGGGTAAGGAACTACACCGACTAGTGGACTGCATCCAGTATCTGACGGGTCATCGACACGAGCGCCGGTCGCGGTCGGAATTTGTCAGCGCACCGGCAAAATAGCCTGGAGCGCCTCCGGGGTGCGGGCGATCACCGCGCGCCCGTCGTCGGTGCTGACGATGGGGCGCTGGATCAGGATCGGGTGCTCGGCGAGGGCCGCGATCCAGCGGTCCCGGCTCGCGGCGTCCCGCGGCCAGGCCTGCGGGTCCCGCAGCCCCAGCTCCCCGGCGACCGGCTCGTCGGTCCTGGTGATCTCCCAGGGCTCCAGTCCGAGCCGGGCCAGCACCGCGAGCAACTCCTCCGGGCTGGGCGGCTGTTCCAGATAGCGGCGGACGGTGTAGCTCGCGCCGGCCTCCCGCAGGGCGTTGACGGCGGCCCTGGACTTGCCGCAGCGGGGATTGATCCACAGTTCCATGGGGCCAGACTACGCAGGTAAACCCCCTTGTCCCCGCACCCCCGGGCAGTTATCGTCAGTCTGACGCAAATTGATTCGGGGACCCGGAGGGGGATACCGCCGTGGATGTCAGCCATGCCCTGGGCGAGCTGGTCGCTCCGCTCAACACCGTCCTGTTCCACTTCGGCCAGGACGCCGTCAGCTGGGCCGAGCTGCTGGGCTTCGCCACCGGCGCGGCCGGCGTCTGGCTCACCGTCAGGGCGAAGGTGTGGAACTTCCCGGTCGGGATCGCCAACAACCTGTTCTGGCTGGTGCTGTTCTGGAGCGCCAGGCTCTACGCCGACGCCCTGCTGCAGGTGGTCTACCTCGGGCTGGCCGTCCTCGGCTGGTGGGTCTGGCTGCGCGGCGGCGAGCACCGCACCCACCGGCTGATGGGCCGGGCCGACCGCCGGACGCTGCTGGTGCTGCTCGTCCTGCTGGCCCCGGCGACCTGGGGGCTGACCGTGGTGCTGACCCGGGCCCACGACATCGCGCCGTTCTGGGACGCGCTCACCACCGCGCTGTCGCTGGCCGCGCAGTGGCTGCTCAACGCCAAGCAGGTGGAGAACTGGTACTTCTGGATCGTCGCCGACCTGGTCTACGTCCCGCTCTACTTCGCCAAGGCGCTGAACCTCACCGGCATCGTCTACGTCCTCTTCCTCAGCATGTGCCTGCTCGGCCTGCGGGCCTGGCGCCGTGAACTGGCCGCGCCCGCCGACGCCACGGCCACCGCCGTCCTCCCGGACCCGGCGGTGACGGTATGAGCGCCCGGTTCGCGCACGGCCTGGTGATCGGGAAGTTCTACCCGCCGCACCCGGGCCACCACTTCCTGATCCGCACCGCCGCCGCCCACTGCGAGCGGCTGACCGTGGTGGCGATGGCCGCCGACGTGGAGTCGATCCCGCTGGCGGCCCGGGTCGGCTGGCTCCGCGAGGCGTTCGCCGGCCACCCCGGCCTGGCGGTGACCGGGGTGGTCGACAACCTGCCGGTGGACCTGGAGAGCGACGACATCTGGGCCGGACATGTCGCGCTGATGCGCGAGGGCGTCGCGCTGGGCCCGCACGCCGGCCGTCCGGTGGACGCGGTGTTCAGCTCCGAGTCCTACGGGACCGAGCTGGCCCGCCGCTTCGGTGCGGTGCCGGTGCTGCTGGACCCGCCGAGGGAGACCTTCGCGGTCTCCGCCACCAAGGTCAGGGCCGATCCGGTCGGCCACTGGCACGAGCTGGAGCCGCCGGTCCGGGCCTGGTTCGCCCGCCGCGTGGTGGTCCTCGGCGCCGAGTCCACCGGCACCACCACGCTCTCCCGCGACCTCGCCGCCGCGCTGCGGGCCAGGGGCGGCCCGCACGCCAGGACCGGCTGGGTGCCGGAGTACGGACGCGAGCTGACGGTGGTGAAGCTGGCGCTGGCCCGCGCCCTCGCCGACCCGGCCGGGCCGCCGCCCAGCGTCTTCGACCTGGAGTGGGACGACGCGGACTTCGAGACCGTGGTCCGCCGGCAGACCGCCGACGAGGAGCGGGCCGCCCGGGACGGCGGCCCGGTCCTGGTCTGCGACACCGACGCGCTGGCCACCACGGTCTGGCAGGAGCGCTACCGGGGCCGCGGCACCGACCGGGTCCGCGCGCTGGCCGCCGCGATCCCGCCCCGCGCGCTCTACCTGCTCACGGCGGACCAGGGGGTGCCGTTCCACGACGACGGCCTGCGGGACGGCGAGCAGCTGCGGCCCTGGATGACCCGGCGCTTCCGCGAGGTGCTGACGGCGCAGCAGGTGCCCTGGGTCGAGCTGCACGGCGACCGGGAGGCCCGGCTGGCCGCGGCGCTGCGCCAGGTGGACCTGCTGCTCGCGCGGGGCTGGGACCTCGCCGACCCGCTGGGCTGACCGGAGCGGCTGGGCGAAGCGGAGCGACCAGAGCGCCTGCGGAACATTCGGCGCCGCGGTGGTCTTCTCTATCCCTATGAAGGCAATCGTGTACACAACGAGCGGTGCGTCCGACGTCCTCACCCTCACCGAGCGCCCCGTCCCCGAGCCGGGGCCGGGCGAGGTCCGGGTCGCGGTGCGGGTCTCCGGGGTCAACCCGACCGACTGGAAGGCCAGGGCCGGGACCTCCCCGGCCCGGGAGCAGGTGCCCAACCAGGACGGTTCCGGCGTGGTCGACGCGGTCGGGGCGGGCGTCCCGGCGGCGCGGGTCGGCGAGCGGGTGTGGCTCTGGGAGGCCGCCTGGCAGCGGTCCGAGGGCACCGCGCAGGAGTACCTGGTGCTGCCCGAGCAGCAGGCGGTGCCGCTGCCCGACCGCGCCTCCTTCGAGCTGGGCGCGAGCATCGGCATCCCGGCGATGACCGCCCACCGCGCGCTGACGCTGGGCGCGGACGGCCCGAAGCGGCTGGCGCCGGGCGCGCTGGCGGGCCGTACCGTGCTGGTGGCCGGCGGCGCGGGCGCGGTCGGCAACGCGGCGATCCAGCTGGCCCGCTGGGCCGGGGCCACGGTGCTCACCACCGTCAGCGGCCCGGCCAAGGCCGCGCTGGCGACGGCCGCGGGCGCGCAGCACACGGTGGACTACCGCGCCGGGGACGCTGCCAAGGCGATCCGCGAGCTCGCCCCGGACGGGGTGGACCTGGTGGTCGAGGTCGCCCCCGGCAGCAACGCCGCACTGGACCTGGCGGTGCTGCGGACCGGCGGCGCCGTCGCCTTCTACGCCGATGGCAGCGGCCCTGAGGTCACCCTTCCGGTGCGGGAGCTGATGGTGCGGAACCTGCGCTGGCACGGCATCCTCGTCTACACCATGCCGGCCGAGGCCAAGCTCGCCGCCGTGACCGCGATCAGCGCCGCGCTGGCCGACGGCGCCCTGCGCGCGGGCGAGGAGGCGGGCGTCCCCTGGCACGTCTACCCGCTGGAGCGCACCGCCGAGGCGCATGACGCGGTGCAGGGCGGTGTGGTCGGCAAGGTGCTGATCACGCTCTGACCCGCTCTGGCTGACGCTGCGTCAGCGCAGCGTGCCGTCGAGCTGGGCGTAGGCCCGCAGCGCGGCGTCGCGCAGGCCCTCGGCGGGGTAGGGCCACTGGCCCGCCGCCGGGGCCGAGGCGGCCGGGACCCCGCTCGCGTGCAGCTCGGTGAGCCGCGCGGCGACCGCCGCCACCGTGTCGCGCTGGGCGCGGACGAACCCGGGGTCCACGGGGGTCCCGTGGCCGGGGACGACCACGGTGCCCGGACCGGTCAGGGCCAGCAGCGCGTCCAGGGTCGGCGACCAGTCGAGCGGGTAGGAGTCGCTGCCGTAGGCGGGCGGCCCGGACTGCTCCACCAGGTCGCCGGCCAGCAGGGCGTCCGCGTCCGGGAGGTGCAGCACCAGGTCGCCGCCGGTGTGGCCGCGGCCGAGGTACCGCAGCTGGACCGCGCGGTCGCCCAGGTCCAGGGTGTGGGCGCGGTCCACCAGCCGGTCCGGGACCGCGGTGCCGGTCAGCTCGCCCGTCTCCGTCATCCCGGTCATCTCCGCCGCCGCGGCGCGGTGCCCCCACAGCTCGGCGCCCGGGACCTGACGCGGCGGCAGGAACTCGGTGTTGCCGCCCACGTGGTCGAAGTGCGCATGGGTGTTGACCACCCAGCGCACCGGGGCCGGGGACAGCTGCCGCAGGTGCTCCCGCAGCTCCCGCGCCTCGGCCGGGCTGCACCGGGTGTCGACCACGGCGAGGCCGTCCGCGCCGACCACCGCGACCACGGTCACGTCCCAGGGGTCGTAGCGGCGCTGGAACACCCGGTCCGCGACTTCCCGCCAGTCGCGGGTCCGATCGGTCGACATGGCGCGATCCTTTCATACGATCGTTGCCGCAGGTCGGGGCCGGTGCGCGCACAGCGGGCCCGGGCGACGATACTTGTGTTCGTCTGATCCGAGGAAGGAAACCACCATGCCCGAGCAGGTTCTTGTGCAGCGCGCCGACGAGGAGGCGGCCGAGGGCCGCCACGCGGAAGCCCTGGAGTTGTACGCGCGGGCGTGGGAGAGCAGGCACGACGAGGTCGCCGAGAAGCTGCTCGACCTGGTCGAGGCCTGGGGCGACGTCGACGCCGCGCTGGAGGTGCTGCAGCGGACGGCGGACCAGGGCGTCTCCGGCGCGTACGAGGCACTGGCCGCGCTGCTGGTCGAGATCGAGGAGCCGGAGGAGGCGATCAAGAACCTCCAGGAGGCGCACGAACGCGGCCGTGAGGTCACCCTGTGGACGGCGGCGGTGCTCTCCGACGAGCTGGACGACCGCGAGCAGGCCGAGGTCTGGTACCGGCGGGCCATCGACGCGGGCGCGGCCGGGGCGCTCAACGACTTCGGCGTCTTCCTCAGCGACGACCCGGAGCGGCTGGTCGAGGCCGAGGAGGTGCTGACCCTGGCGGTCGAGCGGGGCGACCCGATGGCGCTGGGCAACCTCGGCCGGATGCACCTGGAGGCGGAGCAGCCCGAGGAGGCGCTGCGCTGGCTGCGGCGCGGTCTTGACGCGGGCGTGCGCTCGGTGCTGGTGCCGATGGCCGAGGCCGAGCAGCAGCTCGGCGACTTCAGCCAGGCCAGGGCGCACCTCACCGAGGCGCTGGACGACGAGATCGAGGGCGCGCAGCTGGCCTGGGCCAACTTCTGTGCCGAGCACGGCACTCCGGACGAGCAGTCGGCCGCGGAGGGCGAGTTCCTGACCGCGATCGAGGCCGAGGAGGTCGGCGCGCACTTCGACTACGCCGTGTTCCTGGCCGACCGCGAGCGCTTCGACGAGGCGATCCAGCACTACACCGCCGCCGCGGAGGAGGGCGAGGCCAACGCCTGGCTGAACCTGGCCCTGATCTACGAGGACCAGAAGGACCGCCGCACCGCCGAGGACTGCTACCGCAGCGGCATCGAGGCGGGCGACCTGCACGCGCTGCTCGCCTACGCCGAGTTCCTGCGGCAGTGGGGCCGCCCCAAGGACATCCCCGCGCTCTTTCCGCAGGCCGAAGCGCTCGGCGCCGACGCCGCGGAGCTGGCCCAACTCCGTTCCATGGCCGGGTAGCAGCCCCCGCCGTTCAGCACAGCGGTCCCGGCGCGGTGGTACCCGCGCCGGGACCGCTGTGCGTGCCGCACCCTCAGACCTGGGCGTCGGCGACCGGCGCCGCCTGCTGGGCCTGGGCCTGCTGTGCCTGGTACCGCGCCTGGGCGGCAGCCGCATTGCGGCGGCCGGTGTAGGACTTGACGGTGTTGACGAGCAGCGCCACCGGCGCGATGAACGCCTTGAAGAAGATGATGTAGCTGGTGCCCTCGAAGATGAAGCCGAGGTAGATGCCGTAGCAGAGGAAGCCTGTGCCCACCAGCGCGTTGAAGACCCGCATGCCGGTGCTGCCCATCGGGGCGATGCCGATGCCGATGAGCAGCAGGCCGCTCAGCAGGAGCAGGACGACGTACCACGAGAAGAGAGCGTCGTTGCTGAAGTCGATGTTCACGGGACCCCCGAGTTAAAGATCAGATAAGAAGCTCGGTGAATGTAGCGGATCACCGCTTCTTCCGTCATCCCGGTTTGCCTTGTTGACCGCGCGTCAAGGCGGGCGTACCTTCCACATTGTCAAGTTAGTTAACTTAACTAGATCGTGTTGCGAGGAGGGCCCGTGAACGTCAGAACGGCGCAGAATCGGTTGGTCCTACTGCTCTTGCTGGTACTCGCACTGATCGGCGCCGCCGTGTTCGCCGGCCGGGGCTACGGTGCGACCGCGCCCCTCGGGAACGCCGGCACCGCCGTCAACGCCGGCAGCGTCGTCAACACCGCTGCCACGGCGACGACCGCGCCCGCGGTCACCCTCGGCAGCGCCGGATGGAAGGTGCTGACCAGCGCCACCGCCACGCAGACCGGCGCGCAGATCTCCACCCCCGGCTTCTCCACCGCGAGTTGGCTCCCGGTCGCGGCGGACGACGGCGGCGGCCCCGGCACCGAGATCGAGGCGCTGCTGCAGAACGGCGCCTGTCCCAACGTCTTCTACTCGACCAACATGAAGACCTGCTTCGGTTCGATGACCAAGGTCGGCGCCGAGTCCGTGGCCCAGTTCAAGGTGCCGTGGTGGTACCGCACCGACTTCAACGCCACGCTGCAGTCCGGCCAGTACGCCAGCCTGATCGTCAACGGGATCGTCGGCCAGGCCGACGTGTGGGTGAACGGACATGAGGTCGCCACCCAGTCCACCGTCCAGGGCGCGTACACCCGCTACACCTTCGACGTCACCGGGATCCTCGCCTCGGGCTCCAACTCCCTTGCGCTGGAGGTCTATCCGAACGACCCGAGCAAGATGCTCACGCTGGACGACGTCGACTGGAACCAGATCCCGCCGGACAACAACACCGGTATCCAGTTCCCGGTGCAGCTCCAGGTCACCAATGCGCTGAGCATCGCCAACGCGCATGTGGTGGAGAGCAACAACGCCGGTCTGACCAGCTCCGCGCTGACCGTCAAGGCCAGTGTCAGCAACCACAGTTCGGCCTCGCAGACCGGCACCGTCGCGGCGGTGGTCACCGCGCCCGCCGGCGGTGCCGCGCCGATCACCGTGCAGCAGAACGTCACCGTCCCGGCCAACAGCACCCAGACGGTGACCTTCGCGCCGTCCGGCTACCCGGGTCTGACGATCAGTCAGCCGCAGGTGTGGTGGCCGTACCAGATGGGCGCGCAGCCGCTGTACACGCTGAGTGCCTCGGTCGCGCAGGGGGGCACCGTCTCCAACTCGACCAGCGGCACCTTCGGGATCCGCAGCACCAGCTCCGCGATCATCGGCAAGTCCACCCTCGCCCCGGACGGGGCACGGCAGTTCTCCGTCAACGGGGTGCCCTTCGTGGCCCGCGGCGGCGGCTTCGCCGAGGACCTGTTCCTGCACTACGACGCGGCTGACATCGCCAAGCAGGTGGCGATCCTGAAGAACCTGGGCGTCAACATGCTGCGGCTCGAGGGCCACTTCATGCCGGATGACTTCTACCAGCAGATGGACGCCGCCGGGATCATGATCTACTCCGGCTACCAGTGCTGCGACGCCTGGGAGGGTTCGATCAGCGGCCAGACGCTGACCGTCGCCACCAACTCGGCGCTCACCGTGGCCCAGAACGAGGTGGACCACCCCAGTGTGGTCGCCTTCAGCTGGAGCGACAACGCCCCCGGCTCGGCCGACGAGAGCGCCACCCTGGCGCAGTTCAAGGCGGCCGACTTCAACGTCCCGGTGGTCTCCTCCGCCGAGGAGAACCCAGGGCCGACCCTGGGCGCGTCCGGGCAGAAGGAGGGCCCGTACGACTACGTCCCGCCGAACTACTGGTACGACACCACCCACGGCGACGCGGGCGACAGCCAGACCAACGCGGGCGGCTCCTGGGGCTTCGACACCGAGGAGAGCGCCGGCGACACCATCCCGACCCAGGACTCGATGAACCGCTTCCTCTCCCCGGCGGACCAGAACGCGCTGTGGCAGAGCCCGGGCACCAACCAGTACCACGCCAACTACGAGACCGGCACCGGCGACTACAAGTTCGGCACGGTCACCCTCTTCGACAAGGCGCTCAGCGCCCGCTACGGCGCGCCGACCAGCCTGGCCAACTACGTCGAGGAGGCCCAGGTCCAGAACTACGAGAACACCAGGGCCCAGTTCGAGGCGTTCATGGCGCACTCGACCAACACCCCGACCCCGTCCACCGGCACCATCTACTGGCAGCTCAACAAGGGCTGGCCGAGCGTGCTCTGGGACCTCTACAACGAGGACGGCGACCAGGCCGGCAGCTTCTACGGCGCCAAGAAGGCGAATGAGCCGCTGCACGCCCTCTACACCCAGGACAACGGCACCGTGGTCCTGGACAACATCGGCTCCGCGACCCAGAGCGGGGTGTCGGTGGAGGCCAAGGTCTACAGCCTGGCCGGGGCGGTGCTGGACGACCAGACCGCGAGCGGGATCAGCCTGGCCGGCCAGCAGGTGCGCACCGCGGTGCTCACCCCCAAGGTCCCGAACGGCTCCACGGCGCAGACCTACTTCGTCGAACTGACGCTGCGCCAGGGATCGACCGTGGTCGACCGCAACGTGTACTGGCAGTCGACCCAGAAGGACGCGGTCAACTGGTCCTCCACCATCGACCACCCGGCCGCCGTGCTGACCACCTACGCCAATCTGCAGGGCCTCAACTCCCTTGCGGCGAGCACGATCAGGGCCACCGCCGTCTCCCAGGCCCAGGCCGGCCCGAACGGCGCCGACACGGTCACCAACGTGACCCTGACCAACACCTCGACCACCCCCACCGTCGGCTTCTTCCTGCGGACCGACGTCCGCCGGGGCACCGCGTCCGGGGCCGAGGCGTCCGGCGACAATCAGCTGCCCTCGGCGCTGTGGAGCGACAACGACATCACCCTGTGGCCGGGCGAGTCGCAGACCGTGAGCGTCAGCTACAAGTCCTCCGACCTGGCCGGGGCCACCCCGGTGATCAGCGTCTCCGGCTGGAACGCGGCCAAGCAGGACGTCGCCGCGCCCCTCGGCGGCGGTGGCGGCGGCGACACCCAGGCCCCGTCCGTGCCGGCGAACCTGCGGACCACCTCGGTGGCCTCCGGGAGCGTGGCGCTGGCCTGGGACGCCAGCACCGACAACACCGGGGTGACCGGGTACGACGTCTACCGGGACGGTGCGCTGCTGACCACGGTCACCGGCACCACCGCGACCGACAGCACCGTCGCGGCCTCGACCGGCTACAGCTACACCGTCAAGGCCCATGACGCCGCAGGCAACGCCTCTGCGGCGAGCACCGCCCTGGCGGTGACCACCCCGGCCGGCGGAGGTGGGGGCGACACCCAGCCGCCCACCGTGCCGGCGAACCTGCGGACCACCTCGGTGGCCTCCGGGAGCGTGGCGCTGGCCTGGGACGCCAGCACCGACAACACCGGGGTGACCGGGTACGACGTCTACCGGGACGGTGCGCTGCTGACCACGGTCACCGGCACCACCGCGACCGACAGCACCGTCGCTCCGTCCACCTCGTACCTGTACGCGGTGCGGGCGCACGACGCGGCCGGCAACTCCTCGGCCTCCGGGACCGCGCTGTCGGTCACCACACCGGCGGCCCCGGGCGGCAACAAGTCGTACGAGGCCGAGGCGGCGACGCTGGCCGGCGGCACCACCATCACCAGCTGCGCCCACTGCAGCGGCGGCAAGAAGCTCAGCTACCTGGGCAACGGCGGCACCGCCACCTTCACCGGCATCACCGAACCCGCCGCGGGCAGTTACACCATGACGGTCTACTTCATGAGCGTCGGCCAGGCCCGGTCGGCGGTGGTCACCGTCAACGGCACCTCACAGACCGTCAACTTCCCGGAGACGCCCGACTACAACACCGTCGTCATCAAGACCGTCACCGTCCAGCTCAAGGCCGGCAGCGGCAACACCATCGAGTTCTCCAACCCCTCGGCGGGCGCGCCCAACCTGGACCGCATCGTCGTCTGACCGCACGGGGGGCCGGGGACGCGCCCGTGCGTGTCCCCGGCCCCGGCCCGGCCGACCCACTCCCTTCGGAGGCCCCCATGGCCCACGCATTACGCCCCCGCCGACTCACGGCCGCGCTCGCGGCCGTCACCGCCACCGTGCTGCTCACCCTCGGCGCCACCGCCCCGACCGCCACGACGAGCACCGCCGCGAAGCCCGCAACCGCGGTGGCGAGCTTCGCCGACATCGTCCCGGCCCCGGTCAGCGCGGTTCCGGCGACCGGGGTCAGCTACGCCCTCCCCTCCTCCGCCAGCGTCTCCAGCGACGTCGCCGCTGTCGGCGGCTACCTCGCGGCGATCCTGCGGAAGTCCACGGGTTATGCCGTCCCGGTCAGCACCGCCCCCGGCACGATCCAGCTGCTGCTGTCCGGGGCGCCCGCCGCGGTCGGCGCCCAGGGCTACCAACTGGACGTCACCGCAAGCGGGGTGACGGTCCGGGCGCAGGCCGCGGCCGGGCTGTTCGCCGGGGTGCAGACGCTGCTGGAGATCCTCCCGCCCGGCGTGGAGAGCAGCACGGTCCAGCCCGGACCGTGGACGCTGCCGGGCGGACGGGTGGTCGACTACCCGCGCTACGCCTACCGCGGCGCGATGCTGGACGTGGCCCGGCACTTCTTCACCGTGGCGCAGGTCGAGCGCTACATCGACCAGATCGCCCGCTACAAGATCGACTACCTGCATCTGCACCTGTCCGACGACCAGGGCTGGCGGATCGCCATCAACGGCTGGCCGCAGCTCACCGCGCACGGCGGCAGCACCGAGGTCGGCGGCGGCCCCGGCGGCTACTACACCCAGGCGGACTACGCGGCGATCACGGCCTACGCGCAGCAGCACTACATCACCGTCGTCCCCGAGATCGACATGCCGGGCCACAGCAACGCGGCCCAGTCCTCCTACGCCCAGCTGAACTGCGACGGGGTCGCACCCCCGCTCTACACCGGCACCGACGTCGGCTTCAGCTCGTTCTGCGTCGGCAGTCCGACCACCTACACCTTCCTGGACGATGTGATCGGGCAGCTGGCCGCGCTCACCCCCGGCCCCTACCTGCACATCGGCGGGGACGAGGCGCAGTCCACCAGCGCCGCCGACTACGCGACCTTCGTGAACAAGGTCCAGGCGATCACCGCGGCCCACGGCAAGACCGCGATCGGCTGGCACGACATCGCCAACGCCACCCTGCTGCCGTCCACCATCGCCCAGTTCTGGGACACCAGCACCAGCAACAAGGCGCTGACGGCGGCGGCCAAGAAGGGGACAAAGATCATCATGTCCCCGGCGAACCACGCCTACCTCGACATGAAGTACACCTCGAGCACCCCGCTCGGGCAGGACTGGGCCGGGCTCACCGACGTCAAGAAGGCCTACGACTGGGATCCGGGCGCCTACCTCTCCGGCGTCCCGGCCTCGGCGGTGGTCGGCGTCGAGGCGCCGCTGTGGACCGAGACCATCGTCACCAGCGCGGACATCGAGTACATGGCCTTCCCCCGGCTCGCCGCCCTGGCCGAGCTGGGCTGGTCCCCGGAGAGCACCCACACCTGGACCGCCTTCCGCACCCGCCTCGCCGCCCAGGGCCCGCGCTGGAAGGCGGCCGGCATCACCTACTACCACTCCACCCAGATCGCCTGGCCCACCGGATCCTGACCCCGCGGCGGGGCGGCCCGGCGCCGAGCGGTGCGGCCGGGCCGTCCCGCTGCGGATACATTGGTCGGACAATGAACCAGTTGACGACTGCACACGCTGAGTACTCCCTCGCCCGCTTCCCCGAGGACCCCCGCGACACCCTCCGCGCCTGGGACGCCTCCGACGAGTACCTGCTGCGGCAGCTCGACGGCACCGCCGCGCTGGACGGCACGACCGCCCCGCCGGTGGAGCTGTCCGGCACGGTCGTCGTCCTCGGCGACCGCTGGGGAGCGCTGTCCACCGCGGTGGCGGCCTCCCCGGCTCCGCACACCACGGTGCAGATCACCGACTCCTACCTGACCCAGCAGGCCACCCTGGCCAATCTGGAGCGCAACGGCCTGGCCGCGGACGCGGTGACGCTGCTCTCCAGCCAGGACGCGCCCCCGGTCCGGGTGGACGTGCTGCTGGTCCGGGTGCCGAAGAGCCTCGCCCTGCTGGAGGACCAGCTGCTGCGCCTCGCGCCGGCCGTCCACGAGGGCACCGTGGTGATCGGGACCGGCATGGTCACCGAGATCCACACCTCGACCCTGAAGCTGTTCGAGCGGATCCTCGGCCCGACCCGCACCTCGCTCGCGGTGAAGAAGGCCCGGCTGATCCTCTGCACCCCGGATCCCGCGCTCTCCCCGCCGCCGAGCGCCTGGCCGGTCGGCTACACCCTGCCGGCCGAGGACGCCACCCTCGGCGCGGCGGCCGGACTGACCGTCACCAACCACGCCGGCATCTTCTCCGCCGAGCGCCTGGACATCGGCACCCGCTTCCTGCTCCAGCACCTGCCCACCCGCCAGGGGCCTGAACAGGTGGTGGACCTGGGCAGCGGCAACGGCATCGTCGGCACCGCCGCCGCCCGCGGCAACCCGGAGGCGGAGGTCGTCTTCGTGGACGAGTCGCACCAGGCGCTGGCGTCCTCCCGGGCCACCTTCCAGGCGGCCGGGCTGCCCAACAAGGCCCGGTTCCTGCTCGGCGACGGCCTCACCGACCTGCCGCCCGGCTCGGTGGACCTGGTGCTCAACAACCCCCCGTTCCATTCGCACCAGGCCACCACCGACGCCGCCGCCCGGCGGATGTTCGCCGACTCGCGCACCGCGCTGCGCCCCGGCGGACAGCTGTGGGTCGTCGGCAACCGGCACCTCAACTACCACGTGACGCTGCGTCGGCTGTTCGGCAACTGCGTGACGATCGGGTCGAGCCCCAAGTTCGTGGTGCTGCGGGCCACCAAGCGCTGAGGTCTACGTCGTCCGGGTGGTGGCGATGCTGATGCGCATGCCGCAGGCGAGGCGTCCCTCGGGGGAGAGCAGCGGGCGCGCCTCGGCCAGGAACGCCGCGCGGAGCTCCGCGAGCTGGTCCCGGTCCAGCTCATCGGCGTCGTAGAAGGTCCAGACGGTGGACTTCCAGACGTCCTCGGGCGTGCCGCCCATGTCGATGGTGACGGAGTCCCAGCTGACCGGCGCGAACCCGGCCGGGGCCAGGATCTCGTCCAGCCCCTCCCGGGTCCGGGTGCGGCGGTCGCCGAGGCGCGGGGTGCGGCGCTCGGCCGGGGTGGCCCTGAAGTAGGGCCGGGCCAGGGTGAGGAACAGGTCCAGGCCCTCCCCCTCGACCGGACCGCCGCCGACGGCCACCGCCAGCGTCCCGCCCGGCTCCAGCACCCGGGCCGCCTCGGCGGCGACCTGCTCCACCTCGGCCATCAGCATCAGTGCCATGTGGGACACCACGGCGTCGAACGAGCGGTCGGGGAACGGCAGTTGCTGCGCCCGGCCCTGGCGCAGCTCGGCGTCGGCGAGGGCCGGGCGGCTGCGGGCCAGCGCGAGCTCGGCCTCGGAGAGGTCGACCCCGGCCAGCACCCGGGCGCCCTGGTCGGCGAGCAGCGCCAGCAGCGCCCCGTCCGCGCAGCCCAGGTCCAGGACGCGGCCGGCCCCCGCGACCCGCGCGGCCAGGACCTGGTAGCTGGTGCGCCCGTCGGGCGTCAGCGCGGCCTCGGCGCCGACCGACTGCTGTCCGGGGGTGCGGTCGTGGAAGGTGCGGATGAACTCTTCGGCGCGGCGGGCGGTGTCTGTGGTCATCCGGGGACCCTACCCCTGTCGACCTGTTCACTTCTTGCTGCACTGCTGTCGGCAGATGTGCGGATTCGTGTGCGTACGAGTTCCGGCATTCCTGGGTCAAGTTCATCTTTTGCTTTGCTGTGCGCCAAAGCCGTCATTTGATGTTGTGTTATTGCTTATTTCGATCGAAATATTGTGGGAGCAGTGATGCGTCTGTACGTTGAGCGCCACCCGATTCCAAGGAGTCACCGCGTGTTCCTCCCATCCCTCCGCACCGCGCTGGCGGCGGCGCTGCTGCTGGCAGCCCCCGCCCTGGCGGCGGTGCCGACGACCGCCGCCGCTGCCGGCCCGGCCCCCGCGCGGGTCGGCGCCGCCGTTCCGTTCACCGAGTACAACGCCGCCACCAGCCCCGGCACCCGTACCAACGGCACCGTCCTCGGTCCTGACTTCCACTACGGGAGCCTCGCCGCGGAGGCGACGGGGCGTCAGGCCGTCCAGCTGACCGGGCCCGGGCAGTACGTCAGCTTCCGGCTGACCAGGGCCGCCAACGCCGTGGACTTCCACTATGCGATACCCGACTCGCTGCACGGCGGCGGCATCACCGCGCCGCTGCACCTCTACGTCAACGGCACGGCGCGCACCGCACTGTCGCTGACCTCGGAGTTCAGCTGGCTGTACGGGACCTACCCGTTCAGCAACAACCCCAGCGTCGGCAAGCCGGACGGGCAGGTGCCGCACGACTTCTACAACGACGTCAGGTACCGCTTCGGCAGCACGCTGCCGGCCGGGACCGTGGTGAAGCTGCAGGTGGACCCGGGGGACAACGCGCCCTGGTACGTGGTCAACACCGCGGACTTCGAGCAGGTCGCCGCGCCGCTGCAGCAGCCGGCCGGCTCGGTCGACGTGACCCGGGCCCCGTACGGCGTGGACAGCACCGGCGCGAGCGATGTCACCACCGCGCTGCAGACGGCGATCAACGACGCCTCGGCGGCCGGAAGGGCGGTGTACCTGCCGGCCGGGACCTACACCGTCAGCCGGCCGCTGGACGTGGACCATGTCGCCATCAGCGGCGCCGGCGAGTGGTACACCGTGCTGACCGGCAAGAACGTGGAGTTCAACGGCAAGCAGAACCCGCCCAGCAGCCAGGTGGACATCTCCGACCTGGCACTCTTCGGCAACGTCGGCGTCCGCGACGACAGCAACACCCAGGACACCGGTTTCAACGGCGGGTTCAGCGATTCCGTGATCTCCAGGATCTGGGTGCAGAACGAGAAGGTCGGCGCCTGGGTGGTCGGCCCGAGCAGCCATCTGACCTTTGACAGCCTGCGGATCCAGGACACCACCGCGGACGGCGTCAACCTCAACGCGGCCAACGGCCCGGTCACCCACGCGGTGATCAGGAACAGCTTCCTGCGCAACACCCAGGACGACGGCCTGGCGCTGTGGTCCGAGAACTACGGCGACACCGACGACACGATCACCCACAACACCGTGGACTCACCCGGGCTGGCGAACAACATCGGCGTCTACGGCTCCGGCGCGGGCGATGTGATCAGCCACAACCTGCTGCAGGACACGGTCACCCGGGGCGGCGGCATCCATGTCGGGCAGCGCTTCGACTCGGTGCCGATGTCAGGGCCGCTCAGCATCAGCGACAACACCCTGGTCCGCACCGGGCAGTGGGATCCCGGTTGGGACTACGGGGTCGGCGCGATCTGGTTCGACCCGCAGCAGGGGGACATGACGGCCCCGGTCGACATCACCGGCAACACCATCCTCGACAGCCCCTACTCGGCGTTCATGTTCCAGAACTCCCACGCCTACACCGGCGCGGCCGTCAGCACCCCGCCCGGCGCGGGCTTCGCGGTGAGCGGGGTGCGCATCAGCGACACCCTGGTGCGCAACGTCGGCACCTTCGTCTTCCAGGACCAGGCACCCGGTTCGATCGCGGTGTCCCGGACGGTCGCCACCGGCGTCCGCGGGGCCGGGGTGTTCAGCTGCGGCGCGGGCTTCAGCATCGCCCGCGGTCCGGGCGACTTCGGCTGGTCGTCCAGCAGTTGCGCGATGCCGGCGAGGAGCGGGCTGTGGACCTACCCCGGTGTCACCACCTTCGAGAACGCGGGGGTCGGTGCGGCCACCCCGGTCCAGAAGGTCGTCATCATGAACACCGCGACCAGTGCGGCCACCCTGGACCCGGTCACCGCCAGCGCCGGCTTCACCGTCTCGGCGGATCCGTTGCACCCGTGCGGCAGCGGACTTGACGCCACGTCACCGACGGATGCCGCCGCCTGGTGCGTGGTCGACGTCAGCGCCACCGTCCCGGCGGCCGGGATCACCCGGGGGACGCTGACCGTGCCGAGCAGCCTCGGCCGGGGCCATCGCGCCGCCACCGTGCAGCTCGTCGCCAGCACCGACAGCATCGGCGGCAACGGGGGAGTGGCCCCGCCCAGCAACCTGGCGCTGGACGCGACCATGACCGCGAGCAGCGCGCTGACCTACTTCCCCGGCAGCAACGCCAACGACGGCAACGACGGCTCGTACTGGGAGAGCCAGGACGGCGACGCCTACCCGCAGACCCTGACCGCGGACCTGGGCTCGGACCAGCCGCTGAGCAAGGTCGTACTCACCCTGCCGGCCGGCTGGGGCACCCGTACCGAGACCCTCTCGGTGCTGGGCTCGGCCGACGGCAGCACCTTCAGCACGCTGGTGCCCTCCGCCGACTACACCTTCGACCCGGCGACGGACAACACCGTCACCATCACCCTGCCGGCCGGGACCGGCGCCCAGGCGCTGCGGCTCTCGGTGACCGGCAACACCGGGTGGGTCGCGGCCCAGCTCTCGGAGTTCGAGATCTTCGGCTGAGGCCGGGAACGTCGGGGGACTTCCGAGAACTTTCGGGAACCGGTCACATTCACCGGTCCCGCCGGGTCATAGCAGTGACAGGCCGGACGCTCCGCCCGGAGCGTCCGGCGACACTGCCTCGACCCCTTGAGGAGAACCATCATGCAGGCACGTATGGGCAACCCCGCCCTGATCGTTCCCGGTGCCATGGAGGCCCTGCAGGCGCTGAGCGCCACGGCGGGCAGGGCCGGCATCCCGGCGGCGCTGCTCGAGCTGATCAACCTGCGGGTGAGCCAGATCAACGGCTGCGCGGTCTGCGCGCACATGCACGCCCGCGACCTGCGGAAGGCAGGCGAGAGCAACGAGCGGATCGACACCGTGGCGGCCTTCCGCGACACCCCCTGGTTCAGCGACGCCGAGCGCTCCGCGCTCGCCCTGGCCGAGGCCGCGACCCGGGTCAGCGACCGCCCGGACGCGGTGCCGGACCAGGTGTGGGACGAGGCCGCCAAGCACTGGAACGAGCAGCAGCTGGGCGCGCTGATGATCTCCATCGCCTCGATCAACGTCTGGAACCGCCTCAACCTCGCCACCCGCCAAGAGGCCGGCGCCGCGTGGTGAGCGCGGGGTAGCGCTCCGGGCGGACAGACCCTAACGGTGCTCGTCGTGGTCGGGACGGTCCCGGTCGTGGCCGGGCTGGTCCCAGTCCGGGTTCTCCCAGCGGGGGTCGTCCCACCAGTCGTCGTCACGGTCCCTGGCGTTGGCGAAGATGGCCGCGATCGGGGGGATGACCATCGCGACGACGCAGAGGGCGACCGCCGCGAGCACCGAGTAGAAGCGCACCACTCCCCACGCCAGGACGAACATCCCTACGCAGACGCTCATCATGACGAAATACCTGGCATGGCGCCGGTGTGCCTGCACCTTTCCAGGCTACGGCAGCTGCGGCCCGGACGGCCGGTCCGGCTAGACGGTTCGGGGGCCGTGCAGCCTTCGGCCGAGCCGGGGGAGGTGGGCCCGCCGGGGCGCCGGTTCGGACGGCCCCGCGCTCGGCAGGATGGTGATGTGTCCGCGGTTGCACGGACTGTCCGAGGACTCCGGCCGCGGCCGGGCATGCGCCTGGAGGGCGACGCTGACCAGGGACACCATCAGTTCGGCGTCCCGGTCGCAGTCCAGGTGCAGGGTGATCCAGTCGGTGCCGGGGTGCAGCCGCACCGCGGTGGACTGCTCCAGTTCGGCCTGCAGCCGCTCGATGGCCTCATGGGTCAGGTGCAGGTCGGCGTCATGGTCGTTGTGGAGGTGGACGATCTCACTGGCCCCGGTGACCAGCGCCCGGCCCTGGCCGCAGCTGGCCGGGGCGTTGGTGAGGTCGGACCAGGATTCCAGTTGTTCCCAGGCACGACATGCAGCCTTCATGGGCTCATCATGACGTGGTCCCCAGGGGTACGGCTACCCCGCGACCGACCCGGCTTTCACAGGGCGAGGGGTCAGTAACCCTGCTTGGTGTAGGCGACGTTCTCGAAGGATCCGTAGCGGTCGTTGGCGTAGCGGACGCCGGCGATGATGGAGTCGACCGGGTCGACGATGTCCTTGTGCCCGGGCAGGCTCCACTCGGCGAAGGTGGGCTTGATCGTCTGGAGCAGGCCGTAGGTGCCGCCGTAGAGCGACTCGTTCTCGTCCCAGTGGTTCTCGGCGTGCGGGTTGCCGGAGGACTCGGTCATGGCCCGTGCCTTGATCGCGGAGGCGCTGGGGACCTTGTCGCCGTGCTGCGCCAGGATGTGGCGGGCCTCGGCGATCCAGCCGTCCAGGTTGTTCGGGTAGCTGACCGCCGCGGCCTTCTTGGCGGCCTTCTTGGCGGGCTGCTTCGCGGCGGCCTTGGCGGGCGCCTTGGCCGCCGCCTTCACGACGGCGGGGGCCTTGGCGGGCGCCTTGGCGGGGGTGTGCGCGGCGACGGTGGCGGTGTGGGCGGGGGCGGCATCGGGCTGGCTGCTGCCGGCCGCGAAGGCCGTACCGGTCGCCAGGGTGGACGCGAGCACGATGTACGCGGCGAAACCTGCGGACGTGCGGGCGTTGACGTGCATGACACTCCAAGGTGCAAGGGCCGGCAGGCGGCATGGGATCGCGGTCTCGCGGCCGGACGGCCGGGGACTCGGGGATCCGCGATGCAGCGACGGCGTGGGCGTGGGCCGCTCGGCGGTGATTCGACGACAGGTCGCATCGAGCGGGGGAGGCGGGCAGCGGCGTGGGACGGACCCGGACAGGGGGTCGGTCGTTTCGCTGCGCTGTGCGCTCAACAGGTTGTTGATCCGCCTGTTCCTCAACCGTCACACGCGGCACCGCCGTGCGCCAAGGAACCTTGGCCAAAAGTGCGGGACGCCACAGTGGGGCTGTGGAGAGCCCAGTAATCACAAGGCGTGAGCGAGGACACAGACGTGTGCTAGGTCACTAGAATGGTGATGAATCGCCCAAAGCGACCGTGCGGGGGGATGAAGGGAGGACCAGGATGACCAGGCAACCGTCCCGAAAGCATTGGTATGAGGCCGAGGACTTCCTGCACAACAGGGGGCTGACGCTTTCGTCCGTCTCCGCGTCGCCGATCGTGACCCAGGGTGACGCTCCGTCCCCCGGCCCGGCCTCGGGTCCGGCCGGGCCCGGGTTCGCGCACCGGGCGAGGGGGTGGGCCGCCGGGCCGGCCTCCGTCCCGTCCGCCGCGCTGCACAGCGAGCAGCCGGGACACCGGCACCGCGGCGCCGAGCGGCACTCCGCGCACTGAGGTCTACCGGCCCCCGTCCACCGCAGGTGGGCGGGGGCCTTTGCTGCGCCGACTTTTGACTGAGCATCAAGGGAGTCCTAGTGGCTCCTCATGTTGTGGTCTAGACCCTTGACGCCCTGGCGGGCGCTGCGCCACTGTTCGGGAAAGCCCCTTTTTGTCAGGTACATCCCCCGCCAGGAGGCAGCACTGTGCACCGACGCAAGAGAAACCGAGCGGTCGCCGCTCTGACCGCCGCCGGCCTGGTCCTGCTCGGCATCACCGTGCTGGACCGGACCGCCAGCGCGGCGAGTACCAATCTGCTCGCCAATCCTGGCTTCGAGACCGGCACCCTGTCCGGTTGGACCTGCGACGCCGGTACCGGGTCGGTGGTGACCACCCCGGTCCACGCCGGCACGCACGCGCTCTCCGGCGTACCGACCGCGTCCTCCGACGCACAGTGCACGCAGACCGTCGCGGTGCTGCCCAATGCGACCTACACGTTGTCGGCGTATGTCGAGGGCCCCTATGTCTATCTGGGCGCCGACACCGGCAACTCCACCTGGACCCCGTCCGCGACCAGCTGGCAGCAGCTCACCACCTCGTTCACCACCGGCGCCTCGACCACGTCGATCACCGTCTACCTGCACGGCTGGTACGGACAGGGGCCCTACAAGGCCGACGACGTGGTGCTGACCGGCCCCGGCGGCACGACGACCCCGCCGCCCAGCCAGACCCCCACGCCGACGCCCACCCCTACTCCTACGCCGACCCCCACGCCCACTCCGACGCCGACCCCCACGCCGACCGGCACCGGGGGCACCGGCGGGGCGGCCTGGCACCCCAGCTACTTCTCGATCGGCTCCGTCTACACCCCGGGCAGCACCGTCGACGCGTTCTTCACCACGCTCAAGTCGCACGGCAAGCTGCCGGACTACGGCTACGAGTACCTGATCGGCGGCGACTTCGCGAACTGGGCCACCACCACGACCACCATGGTCACCCACTCCGAGCAGTTCGGGATGACACCGGTGCTGGTCGACTACGGCATGAACGGCAATGTCGACGGGACCAGCGTCGACTACACCAACATGCAGAGCGCCAGTTGGCTGACCACCTACTTCCAGGCCCTCAAGTCCGCCGCCCAGGCCGCGCAGACGGCGGCGCCGGGCAAGCCGGTCGGCTGGGTGATCGAGCCGGACATGCTCGGCTACCTGGAGCAGAACTACGCGGCCCAGTACGGCAATGACGCGAGCAGGTTCCCGGCCGCCACCAGCGCGGCGTACTCCTCGGGCGTGCTGTCGAGCGGGAGCGACCCGGCCTTCGGCAACAACCTGAAGGGCCTGGTGCAGGCGATCGACTACGCCGTCAAGAAGTACGACCCGACGGCCTTCGTCGGCTGGCAGGTCAACACCTGGGGAGTCCGCGACGCGCTGAAGGACACCGACACCATGGGCTGGACGGCGGGCCAGCAGTCGGTGGCCAACGTGGCCACCCAGGTTGCGAACTTCGCCAAGACGGCCGGCATCGGCTACGACGCCGACTTCGTCGCCTTCGACCAGTGGGGGCAGGACTTCGGCGTCCTGAACGACCCGAACCCGGCCGGGGACATCCGCTACCTCAATGACGCGCACTGGAGCAACTACCTGCTCTATGTGAAGACCATCCGCCAGTCCATCGGGCTGCCGGCCGTCCTCTGGCAGCTGCCGACCGGGCACCTCAACTCCACCCTCACCCCCAGCCCGACCTACTGGAACGCCTCCGGGAAGTTCCCCGCCCTGAACGACGTCTCGGCCAATCAGGACGAGGACTCGGCGGCCACCTTCTTCTACGGCGACTCGTTCACCAGCAGCGGCAACAACCTGGCCTTCTACAGCAGCAACCCGGGCGCCGACCCCAAGGTGACCGTCAGCGGAAGCACCGTCAGCTGGGGCTCGCACATCCCGGAGGCGGCGGCGGACGGCGTGGTGGCGATCCTGTTCGGCGCCGGCACGGGCTCCGGGACCTACGGGGTGCCGGAGATGGTGGGCAGCTACCAGAGCACGCCCAGCGACTCGGACTACTGGGTCACCCGCACCCAGTCCTACCTGGCCAAGCCGACGCCGCTGCCCTGACGGCACACTCGGGTCAGTCCGCCAGGCCGGTGCGGCGCAGGGTGATGTTGATCCGGCCGGCCTGGTGGCCCGAATCGTCGGGCGCGGTGCCCGGGATCGTCTTCGGCACGCCGTGGTAGCAGAAGCGGGAGGGGCCTCCGAAGACGAAGACGTCCCCGGAGGCCAGCTCCACGTCGGTGTAGGGCCTGTTCCGGGTGTCCGGGTTGCCGAAGCGGAACAGGCAGGAGTCGCCGATGCTGAAGGAGACCACCGGCTGGTCGCTGCGCTCGTCCTTGTCCTGGTGCATGCCCATCCGGGCGCTGCCCTGGTAGAAGTTGATCAGCGCGGTGTCGGGCCGGTAGTCGCGGGCCGCCGCGTGGTCCTGCCAGGCGTCGGCGAGGGCGGCGCGGCCCAGGTCGGCCAGCCAGTCCGGCAGTTCGGCGACCCGGCCGCCGCCGGCGTCGTCCGCGGTGCGGCTGTAGCGGTAGGGCTGCCAGTGCCATCCCAGGCACACGGTGCGCACCGACATCCGGGCCCCGCCGGGCAGCACCGCGGCCCGTGCCGGGACCGGGCCCAGGGCCCAGTCCCGGCAGGCGGCGGCCAGCTGCCGCTGCCGCGGCGGGTCGAGCCACCCGGGCACGTGGACCGCGCCGGGGGCGAGCTGCCGGCGAGGCGGGGCGGGCAGCGGGAACAGTCCGTCGGCGGCCATGGTCTTCTCCTCGGGCGGGGGCGGGACCAGGGTAGCGGTGGCCCGGGACTGGGCCCTGGCGCGCTCGCGCATCCGCTGCACCGGGGTGCGCCCAGGTCATTGACGTGTTCGCGGCAGATGGCTAGTTTGCCCCCCATGAAGGCTTCGAGGTCGGTCCTGGCCGTAGTGCTGGCTCTCTTGATAACGTTGTCGTTCGCGGTCGCTGAGGGAACGTCGGCCGCGGCGGCGTCGATCTGCAACAAGTACTGCGACGGGCGGGATCCGGCCCTGAGCCCGGGGGACCGGGTGCCGGTCAGCACCGTGCTGTTCTCCCGCTCGATCACCCTGCACCTGGACGACGCCGACGCGATGGGCTGGGGATCCATCACCAACGGCAGCCCCGGTGACGAGGTCTGGCTCGACCGGTCCTTCGACGGCGGTCGCAGCTGGGCCTCCGGCAGCAAGCTCGGCGACACCGTGATCCCGGCGGGCAGCGCGGGCTGGCGTACCGGCATGTACAACGTCGACGACTGGAACAACAACGGCGTCGGCGCGCTGCGGGCCTGCGGGAAGGCCGGCGACCGTCCCGACATCGCCTGCACGGCCTGGGCCCGCTCCACCTGGAACGCGGGCGACCGGCGCACCGCGGCGGCCACCGCCGAGATGGAGTTCTACGACTACGGCACCGGCCTGTTCGACACGACCGGTTGGTGGAACTCCGCGAACGCGCTCCACGCGGTCATCGACAACATCCAGGTGACCGGGATGGGCAGCTACAGCTACGCCATCGCGCGCACCTACGACCTCAACGTCAACGCCGGCGCCGGGCAGTTCCGCAACAACTACGTGGACGACACCGGGTGGTGGGGCCTGACCTGGGTGGCCGCGTACGACCGGACCGGCGACTCGCGCTACCTGAACACCGCCCGCGCCGACGCCGACTACATGGCCACGCTGTGGGACGGCACCTGCGGGGGCGGGGTGTGGTGGAGCACGGCGAAGACCACGAAGAACGCCATCCCCAACTCGCTCTACATCGAGCTCAACGCGGCCCTGCACAACCGGATCCCGGGCGACACCGCGTACCTGCAGCGCGCGCAGGCGGACTGGAGCTGGTTCCAGGCGGTCGGGCTGGTCAACAGCTCGCACCTGGTCAACGACGGGACCAGCCTGTCGACCTGCCGCAACGACGGCAGCACGGTGTGGTCCTACAACCAGGGCGCGCTGCTCGGCGGCCTCACCGAGCTCTACCGCGCCACGAACAACGCCGCGCTGCTGACGACGGCCCGTCAGATCGCCGACGCCTCCACCACCTCCGCCCTGCTCAACACCAGCGACGGCATCCTCCGCGACCCCTGCGAGAGCGGCGACTGCGGGGCCGACGGGCCGTCCTTCAAGGGCGCGGACGTACGCGGACTCGGCAAGCTCAACACGGTGCTGGCCGACCACCCGTACAGCGCCTACCTGGACCGCCAGGCGGCTCGCGCCTACGCCGCCGACCGCAACGCCCTGGACCAGTACGGCCTGCACTGGTCCGGCCCGTTGGACGCCACGGACGCGGCCCGGCAGCAGAGCGCGCTCGACCTGATGAACGCGGCCCCCTGAGGGGGGTCGCCCTACGGGCCAGGTGTGTGGCTCGTCAGGGTGGCGAGGACGCGGGCGGTGGAGAGGGTGCTGGGGTGGTCGTCGCCCAGGACGCGGCGGCGGCGTTCCAAGGTGTCCTCGGCCAGGTCGCGGGCGGCCTCGGTCTCTCCCAGCGCGGCCAGGGCGATGGCGAGGTTGTGGGCGCTGAAGAGGGTGGCGGGGTGGTCGTCGCCCAGGACGCGGCGGCCACGTTGCAGGGTGTCCTGGGCCAGGTCGCGGGCGGCCTCGGTCTCTCCCAGCGTGATCAGGTCGCCGGCGAGGTTGCTGGCGCTGGAGAGGGTGTCGGGGATGTCCTCGCCCAGGATTCGGCGGCGGCGCTCCAAGGTGTCCTGCCCCAGGTCGCGGGCAGCCTCGACCTCTCCGAGCGAGGCCAGCCGGATGGCGAGGTTGTGGGCACTGGCCAAGGTGTCAGGATGGTCGTCGCCGAACTCATGACGACGGCGCCTGAGGATGTCCTGGTCCAGGTCGCGAGCCCCGGCGTGATCGCCGGTGTCGTCATAGGCGCGGGCCAGGTAGGTGGCGGTCCACAAGGTCGCCTCGTGGTCGGGGCCGTACTGCTGCGCCCACACGTGGTACAGGTGCTCGAGGCGGGGCAGAGCGGTGGCGGTGTTGGCCCGGTCCAGCAGGTACCAGCATGCATCGCGTGCTGCGCCCTGTCCTGACTCGGTGGTCAGTGCGGCCGGGTCGACGGCCAACAGGTGGGGGATCAGGGCAGCCCAGGCGGGCCAGGTTGCCGGATCATCGGTGCCGGTGGGGGCGGCAGCGTCCAGGAGGGTTTCGGCAGCGTGCTGGGCGCGGGTGCGCTGCTCGTCGGTGAGCTGGTCGCGGAGTACGGCCTGGGTGAGGCGGTGCAGTTGCACGGTCCCGTCCTGGGCCCGGGCCAGGCCCAGGCGGGCGAGTACGCGGAGCGCTTTGCGGGCGGCCAGGGGGTGGCCCAGCAGGTCGGCGAGTTCGGGGGGCGGGTCGGCCACCGGTTGGGTGCAGCTGTGCAGCGGGAAGGGTTCGGGGGCCAGCAGCGCGCAGGCCTGCAACAGCAGCCAGGCCCCGGGGTGGCTGGTGGCCAGGCGGTTGCTGCTGAGGCGGATCTGGGCGGCCAGGGAGACCGGGTAGTCCTCGGGCTGCCCCTCGTCCATGATCTGAGCGGTGTGGCTGGTGAACAGGTCGCGGTACTGGGCCAGGGTCATGCCGTCGGCCAGGACGGCTGCGGCCTGGGCCAGGGCGAGGGGGAGATCGTCCAACTCCTGGGCGAGTCGGTCCGCGTCGGGTCGGTTCAGGGTGGGGACGCGGGTGTGGAGCAGGGCAGTGGATTCGTCGCGGGCGAAGACGTCCACGTCGAGGGGCTTGGCGTAGGTGAGCCAGCGCGGGTTGCGGGAGGTGATCAGAACATGGCCCGGCCCGCCGGGCAGGTGCGGGGCCAGGGCGGCGGGCTCCTCGGCGTTGTCGAAGACCAGCAGCCATCTGGCCCGGGTGCGCAGTTCCTCCGTCAGCGCTTGGCAGGCTTCGGTGGGTGGGGTGTCGGGCTGGGCCGCGCCGGTTTTGACGGCGAGGGCGGCGAGTTGGTCGGGGACCAGGGCGGGGTCCTCGGCGTTGATCCACCAGGCGAGTTCGTACTCGCCGGAGAAGCGGTGCGCGTACTCGATCGCCAGTTGCGTCTTGCCGAGACCGCCGCGCCCGTTCAGGGCGTGCACCGTCACCGGACGCCCGCCGGCTGCGGTGAGGGCCTCGCGCAGGCGGACCAGCATGCCGTCGCGGCCCATGAACCCGGGGTTGCGCAGCGGGATGTTCCACACCGGGGGGAGACTGCCCGGCAACCGCGGCCCCGACGTGCGCAACCGGCCGGCGTTGGTGGGGAACGGCGGTCTGCTGCCGGGGCGGCCGGGCGCGCCCGCCACCGCACGCAGCAACACCGTCCGGGCCTCGGCCTCGGGCAGGCCGTACAGGGCGGGCGCCAGCAGGGCGCGGAACAGGGGGAGGGGCGCGGTGGCGTCGATCCGCAGCGGGACCAGCTGCTCCTTCGCCGCCAGTACCGCCGTCCACTCCTCGGTGGTGAAGCGGCTGGGCTCGAAATAGGCCTCCGACAGCAGCGCCACCATCCGGGCACCGCCGGCCAGGGCATCGTTCATCTTCGCGATGAAGTTGTCGCCCGCCGCCCAGTGCCAAGCGTCGAGTTCGACGGTGTGGCCCGCGTCGGTCAGTTCCCAGGCCACCCACTCCGCCCAGGCCCGGTCCGCCCCCGCATGACTGACAAACAGTTCCACCGAACCCCCAAAGCCAGACGGAGTATATTGCGTCGAATACCTAGGGGGCGGAATGTCGGGGAGTTCGGATCGGATCTTCGTCAGTTATGCGGGCCCAGACCGGAAGTGGGCCGAGTGGGTCGGCTGGAATCTGCAACAGGCAGGTTTTGAGGTGGAGTTGGCCGCCTGGCACTGGGGTCCGGGGGACGACTTCATCGAGCGGATGAGCCAGGCGCTGGCGAACTCGTCCGCGGTCATCGCCCTGTTCTCGCCCGCGTACTTCGCCGCGGGGCGGTTCACCAAGGAGGAGTGGACGGCTGTGCTGGCCCTCAGGGGCCGTCTCGTCCCCGTGCTGATCGAGCCCCTGAAGGCCGGCGACCTGCCGCCGATCCTGGCGCCGCGGATCTGGCGGGAGCTGTACGGACTGGAGGAGTCCGAGGCCGCCGCCACGCTGGTGGAGGCCGTCCGCGGCCCCAGGCCCCCCACCAGCGCTCCCGCCTTCCCCGGCGGCCCGAAGAGCTAGAAGGCCGGGCGGATCAGCGTCGGTGCAGGGTCTGCAGGGCCTCGACCAGGATCTTGGGGTCGTGGCCGCCCTTGTAGAGCGGCGGGGGCTGCCGGTCGAGCTCGAGGAGGGTGGCCACGGCGGTCCAGGCGGTGCGGACGGAGTACTCGACGGTGAAGACGACGTCGTCGGGAACCTCGGCGTACTGGCCGATGAAGGCCAGGTTCGTGGAGCCCTTCGGCACCACCTGGGGGCGGTCGCCCGCCTTGCGGACCAGGAACTGGCTGGTGATGTAGGGCATCAGCGCGGGCAGCACGATCGAGCCCTCGAGGATCTGCTCGCGCTCGGCGAAGCGCAGGTGCCGCAGCACCTCGTCGAGGATCTCGCGGCCGGTGCACCGCGCCATCGGCTTCTTGACGAAGTCGCCCTCCTTGTCCGGGAAGAGGGCGTAGCCCCACCACACGAAGGTGTCCTCGGGCTGCTCGCGGAAGTGCGGCTGGTGGTTGAGCACGATCGTCAGCAGCCAGTTGGAGTCCTTGAAGGTGATCAGCCCGCCCTTGCCGGCCTCGCTGCCGCTGAACTGCTCCATCAGCTTGAAGAAGACCGGGTCCTTGGTGGTGACCGTGAAGGACTCCCAGGTGGAGTCCTTCACCGAGGAGTTGAAGACGCTCGGGTCGCCCAGGCCGGGGCGCTTGGCGGCCAAGGTCTCCCACAGCGCCCAGGCGCCGCTGGACGAGGAGGTGTCCAGCGCCGGGACGGTGTCGGTGGAGCCCAGGGTGGAATTGGCGGTCATCGACCCGTTGGTCACCAGCACCAGGTCGTCCGCCGCCAGCTCCACCTCCTCGCTCTCCCCGCCGCGTTCCCAGGTGATCGCCCGCACCGTCAGCGCGTCGCCGGGAGCCAGGCGCAGGTCGGTGACGCGGGTGCCGAGCTGCAGGGTGACGCCCTGCTCGGTGAGCCAGGCCAGCAGCGGCCGGACGATGGAGTCGAACTGGTTGAACTTGGTGCGGTAGATCCCGGACATGGTGTCGAAGGTCTTGAACAGGTGCACGAAGCGGTTGAGGTAGCGGCGGAACTCGATCGCGCTGTGCCAGGGCTCGAAGGCGAAGGTGGTGCACCACATCGCCCAGAAGTTGGTGTTGAAGAACTCGGGGTGGAACAGGTCGGCGATGCGCTTGCCGTTCAGCAGCTTCTCCGGGGTGGCCACGCAGGTGACCAGCTCCAGCCGGTCGCGCTCGGTGAAGGTCATCGAGTGCGCGTCGATGACCTTGCCGGCGGCGTCCACCAGGCGGGCGTGGTCGTCCCAGGCGAAGTCGTCGTGGAAGGCGAAGGTGTCCTCGGTGACCGACTTCGACGGGTCGTCCAGGGAGGGGATCGAGGAGAGCAGGTCGTAGGTGCAGTCGAAGTGCACCTCGAACATCCGCCCGCCGCGCATGGTGTACCCGGTCTCCGGGGAGCCGGCCGCGTCCAGGCTGCCGCCCTCGCGGTCCTGCTCCTCCAGGATGACGATGTCGCGTCCCTCGAACCGGCCTTCGCGGATCAGGAACGCCGCCGCCGAGAGCGACGCGATCCCACTGCCCACCAGATATGCCTTCGCCACGGTCATGCTCCATTCGCAGGTGGTGTTTGTTGTCCCCGGTCCGGCCGAACCCGGCCGGGCAGGTCATGCGGGCAGGTCATGGGTGAGGGAAAACGGGCAAGCCGCTTGACCGTTCCTCAGTCGGGGGCCAGCAGTCTGCCGACCAGCCAGGGCAGGGCGGTGGGGGTCTCCCGGTTCCAGGTGTCGAAGTTGTGGCCGCCGCTGGGCAGGATGAGCGAGGCCACCTCCATCGGCGGTCGCACCGCCGCGACGAACGCCAGGGTGGCCTTGTAGTCGGCCTCGCCCTCGCGGCTGCTGGCGACGAGTACCGACACATCCGGTGCGGGCAGGTTCTTCAGACGCCACATCAGATCGCTCTCGTCGCGCCGCCGGCCGTTGCCGCCGAACAGGTCGCCGGTGGTGCTGTCCACCGCGGCCCTGTAGTAGCCGGACAGCGAGGCCGCCGCGGTGAACGCCGAGGGGTTGCGCATGGCCAGCTTCAGCGAGCAGTAGCCGCCGGTGGAGTCGCCCAGTACTCCCCAGCCGCGACCGCCGGTGCCGACCCGGTAGTGCGCGGCCATGGCCTGGTGCAGGTCCACGGTGAAGAAGGTCTCCGCCTGCGGGCCGTCGGGCACGTCCTCGCACTCGGTGTCCCTGGGCACCGCCACCGAGGGGCGCATCAGCACCAGCACCGTCGGCTGCATGGTGCCCTGGTGGATGGCCTGGGCCGCGATCGTCGGGTACTTCATCCGGGTGATCAGGTTCTCCGGGGTGCCCGGGTAGCCGGTGAACACCACCACGACCGGGAACCTCCGCCTGGCGTAAGGCGCTTGGAAGTACTGCGGCGGCAGGTAGACGTAACCACGCTCGGACAGCCCGGTCCCGTTGCCGTGGAAGGCCACCTGCTGCACCACCCCGCCCGAGGCGTGCGCCCCGGCGCCGCTCAGCATCAGCGGGACCGGTCTGCTGTCCAGCACCTGGACCGCCCCGCCGGCGCCGTCCGAGGCCTGCCCGGCGCCCGCCTCGTTGGCCCGGGCGGTGAACACCGCGCCGCCGCCCTGGTCGGTGCCGAGCAGATCGCCCCAGGAGCTGTAGAAGCCACCCCAGTTGTTGGCCGCGAGGCCGATCGCGGCCAGCGTCAGCAGCTGGCCGGCGATCAGCGTGGCCATCCGGCCCAGCGGGGCCCGCCAGTTGCGTCCGCTCAGCCGGGGCCAGAACCAGACCGTGGCTGCGAAGCAGGCGAGCGCGAGCAGTGCGACGAGCAGCTCCAACTTGCGACTGGTGAGTCCCATCGTCCACTTCCGTTCTCAGCCCGAGGCGGTGGGGCCCTCAAGGTGCTTGCTGATCCACTGGATCGGGCCGTCGCCCATGGCGGGGACGTAGGTGTAGGCGTTGTGCTCGCCGCCCTGGATCACATGGAGGTCGGTGTGGATCGGCCCCTTGCCGTAGGTCGCGACGAACTTCTTCACCTCGGCGATGGTCTCGGGGTTCTCACGGGTGCCGACCTGGAAGCCGAGGTAGACGTCCGGGCCCTTGTGGGCGATCAGCTGCTGGGCGAGCAACTCCGGGTTGTTCTGCGCCTCCTGCTTCTCATGGCCCTTCCACAGCGGCGAGTCGGGGACGATGTCGGGGCCGGAGGCAAGCACCGCCTTGAACCGGCCCGGATCCTTCAGCACCGCCTTCAGCCCGGCGAAGCCGCCGCTGGAGGAGCCCAGGAAACCCCATCCGCCACGGGACTTGAGCGTGCGGAAGTTCGCCCGCATCAGGTCGGGGACGTCCTGGGTCAGCCAGGTGCCCATCCTGGGCTGGCCGGGGATGTCGCTTCCGTCCCAGTAGAGCCCGTTGGTGTCCGGGGCCGGGTTGAGCACGGGCATGGCCAGCAGGAACGGCTTGCTCCGGCCCGACCGGTACCACGAGCTGATGCTCTCCTCCAGCTTCAGACCGGGGTCCGTCCAGTAGTTGTCCGGGAAGCCGGGGCCGCCGGGCAGCGCCTCCAGCACCGGGAAGCCGCTGTTGGCGTACTTGGGGTCGTCGTACGCCTTGGGCGCCCAGACCCAGACCTTGCCGGTGAAGCCGGACTTCTTCCCGTGCAGGGTCACCACGCCGATGTGGGTGCCGTCGTCCAGGGTGTGCGCGACCTTGAACGCCGCCCTCGGCCCGGTCGGCAGCACCGTGCCCGCGTCCGAGGAGACCTTGCCGTCCCCGCTGCGCCCGGTGCCGCCCGTCGCCGCGGCGAGCGGGCGGCCGTAGGTGATGGGGTCGCCCTTCTGGCTGAACGGCGGGATCTCGTAGTGCCGCATCACCGGCACCGCGACCGTCACCAGCGCGGCCGTGCACACGGCCGCGGAGGTCCACACCACCGCCCGGCGTCCCATGCGGAAGGGCCGGGACGGGATGGGCTCGTCGGGCATGGTGCTCCTCCAGCTGGTGGATCGAGGCGCGGGACCCGGGGTCGCGGGGTCCCGCATCTGATCGTCACTCAGACTTCAAACCCCTGCCAGCCGGAGGGGTCAGGACGAGCGACCGACCTCCACGGCCTGCCCGAAGGCCGCCATGCAGGGGGCGCAGTACTGCTCGGTGGCCTCCTTGTCGCCCCCGCCGGGAACCCCGGCCGGTGCGGCCCGCCCGCACAGCGTGGCGGACGAGTCCTTGCTGACGACGTGCCATACGACGGCGGCTTCGGCCGCCCGGGTCTCTTCGGCGCGCATCTCATACATGGCGTTCCCTCCCTGGGTCTCCTCCCACGGTAGGAACCGCTCTCCGGCTGTGCGACGGGAGCACGGCGAACGGGTGACGGGCCGTCCGCCGGTCAGCGCGCCTCGCGGAGCCTCGCGAAGCCGGCGAACTGGTCCACCAGGCTCTGCGGCGCCTCCTGGTCGAAGCAGAGCACCAGGTTCGCGGCGGATTCGGCCGCGGCGGCCTCACTGCGCGGGAACAGCGCCGCCTCGTAGGCGGCGAGCGCGGCCTCGGGGTCACCGGGGTGGGCGGCCAGCGCGAGACCGAGTTCGGCGCCGTCGAGCATGGCCAGGTTGGCGCCCTCGCCGGCGAACGGGGACATCAGGTGCGCGGCGTCGCCGAGCAGGGTGACACCGGGCACGCGTTCCCAGCGGTGGCCGACGGGCAGCGCGTGGATCAGCCGGGGGGTCAGCGGGGTGTCGGCCTCGGCGACCAGGGCGCGCAGGCTCGGGTCCCAGCCGTCGAAGTGCGCCAGCACCGCCGCCTTGGCCGCGCTGTCGTCGCCGAAGTCGATCCCGGACGCCCAGCTCTCGGGCGCCTCCACCGCGACGTAGACGTGCAGGCTGTCGTCGGGCTCGCGGTGGGCCAGGAAGCCCTTGCCCGCGCCCAGGGCGAACAGCATCCCGCTGCCGACGACGGAGGCCGCCCCGGGGTGGCGGGTGTCGGCGTCCAGCAGGTCGAAGTCGACGAAGGACAGGCCCGAGTAGACCGGAACGGCGTCGGAGACCAGCGGCCGGATCCGGGACCAGGCGCCGTCCGCGCCGATCAGCAGGTCGGTGCCGACCCGGGTGCCGTCGGCGAGGGTCAGCTCATGGCCGCCCCCGTCCAGTGGGCGGGCCGCGGTGACCTTGGAGCCCCAGCGCACCGCGCCCTCGGGCAGCGAGCCGAGCAGCAGGTCGCGCAGCTCGCCGCGCTCCACCTCGGGGCGCCCGCCGTCGCCCTCGTCCTCCTCCGCCATCCGGACGACGGCGTGCTGGTCCAGGATCCGCATGGCCTCGCCGCCGGGCAGCACCAGCTTGCGGAACTCTTCGTAGAGGTCGGCGGCGCGCAGCGCGGTCTGGCCCGAGTCCTCGTGGATGTCCAGCATCCCGCCCTGGGCGCGGGCGGTCGGCGAGGCGTCGAGGTCGTAGAGCACGGCCTCGATGCCGTGGACGTGCAGGACGCGGGCGAGGACGAGCCCGCCGAGGCCCGCGCCGACGATGGTGAGGGGGTGGTGCTGGTTCATGGCGTACTCCCAGAGGTATCGGGGGCGGGTGCGGCCAGAACGCCGCTGATCAGCGCCTGGAATCCCCAGGCCAGGCGGGCTTCGCCGGTCCCGGAGAGCAGCAGGCCGCCGAGGGCGGCGATATGCGGGTGCCGGGCCGGCGCGGCCTCCCGAAGGGCCGCGGTCAGGGCGTCCCACTCGTCCTGGGCGTCGGCGGCCTGGCGCCGGGTGGACTGCTCGGCCGCGGTCGAGGTGGTGAACAGCAGCAGCAGGTCCACCGCCCATGCTGCCCCGGCGGGCGCCAGGCCGCCTTCGCCCAGCAGCGCCAGGACGGCCTCGACCAGGTCCAGGTAGTGCTCGCCGGAGGGGCGGGCGACCAGGGCCGACCGGGCCAGCGCCGGGTGCTCGAAGAGCACCGCGAGGTAGGAGCCGAGCAGGCGGGTGAGCCGGTCCCGCCAGTCGCCGTCGGCCTGAGCGGGGGTCAGGTCGACCGCGCCGAGCAGCTGGTCCAGGATCGCCGCGTGCAGCTCGGCGGTGTTGCGGACGTAGACGTAGAGCGAGGCCGGGCCGGTGTCGAGCTCCTGCGCCAGACGGCGCATGGTCACCCGCTCCAGGCCCTCGGCCCGCATCAGCTCGACTGCGGTGCCGATGATCCCGGCCCGGGTCAGGGCCGGCTTCGCGGGCCGCTCCCGACGGCTGCGGGGCTCTCTGGCGTGTGCTGTCATGCCTCCACGGTAACGAACATGTTCGTCAGGAACAAGTTCGTTGAAGGGTCGACCGCTATCCTTCCGGTATGACGATGCACAAGAGCGTCCATGTGAGTGTTGACGCGATGATCGAGGACCTCAGGACACTCGTCGAAATCGAGTCTCCGTCGCGCGACCTCGACGCCTTGAAGGCTTCGGCGAAAGCCGTCGCCGCCGTTGTCGAAAGCCGTCTCGGCGGGCACGCCGCCCTGGTCGAGAGCGAGGCCGGGCCGCACGTCCACTGGTCCGGCGGCGGGGAGCCCAAGGTCCTGATCCTCGGTCACCATGACACGGTGTTCCCGCTCGGCACCCTCGAACGCCGCCCGTTCAAGATCGAGGACGGCCGGGCGACCGGCCCGGGGGTCTTCGACATGCTCGGCGGTCTGGTCCAGGCCGTCCATGGTGTGGCCACGCTGGACGACTGGTCCGGCGTCGAGATCCTGGTGACCGCCGACGAGGAGGTCGGCTCCCGCTCCTCCCGCGCGCTCATCGAGGAACGGGCCCTCGCCTGCGGCGCCGTGCTCGTGCCGGAGGCGTCCGCCGACGGCGGAGCCCTGAAGACCGGCCGCAAGGGCTGCGGCACCTTCTGGGTCACCGTGGCCGGCCGGGCGTCGCACGCGGGCCTGGAGCCCGAGGCCGGCGTCAACGCCCTGATCGAGGCCGCGCACCTGGTGCTGGAGATCGCCGCCCTCGGCCGGCCCGAGATCGGCACGACGGTCACCCCGACCGTCGCGACCGCCGGGACCCTGGAGAACGTCGTCCCCGCGGAGGCGGTCGTCACCGTCGACGTCCGGGTCGAGACGGCCGGCGAGAAGGAGCGGATCGAGGCCGCCTTCGCCGCACTGGCTCCGCACGTCGCGGGCGCGGAGATCTCGGTGGAGGGAGCGGTCGGCCGCCCCCCGATGCCCGAATCCGCGTCGGTCGAGCTCTTCGCGCTGGCCCAGCGGCTGCTCCCGGGCCTCGTGGGCACGGCAGTCGGCGGCGGAAGCGACGGCAACTTCACGGCCGCCCTGGGCGTGCCCACCCTCGACGGCCTCGGCGCCGTCGGCGGCGGCGCCCACGCCGACCACGAGTACCTGGTGGTCGACGCCATGGCCGAGCGCGCCAACCTCATCGCCGGTTTGGTGCACGCGATTCAGAACCCGTAGCGCGGTGGAGGGGCCGGCCCGGTCGGGCCGGCCCCTCGCTGTGTCCTAGCCGGCGACTCCGTTGGAGTAGCTGGTCATGTCGAAGGTGCCGAAGCCGTTCTGCACCGGGTTTCCGCTGTTGTTGATGCAGTGCAGGATGCCGCCGCCGCCGGGGCCGTTGAGGCAGACGGTCATCAGGTCGGTGAAGACCACGCCGCGGGTGTCGGGGACCTCGTAGGCGCGGTCGGTGTAGACGTCGGCGTTCAGGTCGAAGAAGCAGTAGCTGCCCAGCCCCCAGGCCTGGTGGTCGGAGACCGAGTCGGCGACCTTGTAGGCGGCGTAGCCGTTGGTGCTGCCGTGCCGCCAGGCGGACTGCGTGGGGACGTCGTAGGGGTGCTCGTTCTGGAAGAAGTAGGTGCGGCCGTGGTTCCCCTTCCACAGCACCTCGTACTTCTGGTAGTGCTCGACGGCCAGGCCGTAGGCGATCACGCGGTCGCCGTTCACCAGGAAGCCGGTGTCGGCCGGGTTGACGGTCCAGCCGACGGTGTTGTCCAGCCCGTGGTCGGCGCGCCAGAGCCAGAGGTTGTCGCAGATCACGTCGTTGCTGTCGAGCTGGACACTGACCGCGGCGCCTCCGGCGACCGCGCCGCCGATCCGGGCGTAGACGTCGAACAGCACGGTGGGGTTCGCGGCGTGGGACGTACGGCTGCGGCCGTGGCCGACCCGGAGCAGCACCGGCGAGGCGGCGGAGCCGGCCTCGAGCAGCACCCCGGCGATGGAGACCCCGCCGATGTCCGCGACCTCGATCAGGGCGTTGTCGTGCGTGGCCTGGAGCGTGGCCAGGCCAAGGCCGAGCACGACGGTGCCGGGCCGGTTCACCTGGATCGGGCCGGAGAGGGCGTAGACGCCGGGGGTGAGGAGCAGGTGACTGCCGCGCGCCAGCGCCTCGTTGATGGTCCTGGCCGAGTCGCCGGGCTTGGCGACGTGGAAGCGGGACAGCGGGACGCTCTCCCCGGCCGCCCGCCCGGAGGTCCAGGACGGCCCGGCGCTGTTGTGCCGCAGGGCGGGCACGAAGACGTGGTACGAACCGTCGTGGGCGATGGTCAGGAACGGCTTCTCGCGGACCGACGGGGTCCGGTCGACGGTGGTCATCGGCGGGGTGGGGAAGCTCTGCGCCGGGGCGCCCTCGGTGCCGACGAAGACCATGTTCCAGTTGGAGCCGGTCCAGCTGCCGAAGCTGTCGTTCCGGGACAGCCACTGCTGCTGCGAGCCCGACTGCACCTGGCCGTCCACCACGCTGTCGGCCAGGTACCCGCCGCTGGACCACTGGTTGCCGGGCGGGCTGGGCCACAGCGACATGTCGCCCTTGATGTGGGCCCGCCGCATCCCGCCGGCCTGGGCGACCGCCCAGCGCTCCAGGCCGTCCGGCGGGACGATGGACAGGTTCTCGGCGGCACGCCAGAAGTTCTGGGTGCCGTTGCCCTGCAACCACTGGGCGTCGACGGTGACATGACCATTGATCACCACGTCGTCCGGGGAGGACCCGAGGCCGAGGACATGGGTGTAGAAGCCCACGTTGACGTCGACGTGGTAGGTGCCGGGCCGGAAGGCCAGGGCGTACCGCTCGGTGCCGAACTGGTTGGACTGCTGGGTGGCGAACACGGCGTCCAGCTGCGCCTGGATCGAGGCGTCGCTCATCGACGGGTCGAAGACCAGGACGTTGGCGCCGAGCCCGCCGTCGTGGCCGCCGTGGCCGTGGCCCGAGGCGGGCGACGGGGACGGCGACGAGGCGAACGCCTCGCCGGTGGCGAGTGGGCCGACCAGTGGCAGTGCGGCGGCGACAGCGGCCGTACGCAGCACGGTACGGCGGCTTGGGACGTTCGGCATGGCGCGCTCCCTGTGGTGGGTGGGGGAGAGGGTGGTGCGGCTGATCGGGGAGCGCTAGAGAGCGCTCTCTGCCAGAGCAGTGAATCACCGTGATTGTGCAGCGTCAATGGCTTCGCGCGCGGGTGTGGGCGTGGGCGGGGCGGTGGGGTGCTGGGGGCCTCGGGCCAGGATGTAGACGAACAGGGCGGCCATGACGGCGACTCCGGCCCACATGGCCTGCTGCCAGCCGTCGACGAAGGACTGCCGGGCGGCGGCCCGGATCAGGGCCTGGGCCTGCGGGCCGGCCTGGTCGGCGACGGCCAGGGCGTTGGCGATGCCCTCGCGGGCGGTGGCGGCGGTGTCCCTGGGGACGGTACCGAGCCGGGGGTCGACCGCGCTGCGGTAGCCGGCCGACAGCAGGGCGCCGAGCAGGGCGACGCCGAGCGCGGTGCCGAACTCCCGGGTGACGTCGTTGAGCGCGGACGCCACGCCCTGGCGTTCGCGCGGCAGGGCGCCGGTGATGGCCTCGGTGGAGGGGGTCATCGTCAGGCCCATGCCGAGGCCCATGGCGAGCATGCCGGGGAGCACCGACAGGTAGCCGCCGTCGACCGAGACCAGGGTGGCAATCAGGGCCAGTCCCGCGCCGCCCAGCAGGATTCCGGCGGCCATGGTCGCGCGGCTTCCGACGCGCTCGGCCACCCGGGGGGCGAGCCCGGAGGCCGCCATCATCAGCACGGCCATCGGCATCAGCGCCAGGGTGGACCGCAGGCCGGACCAGCCGAGCACGGCCTGGAAGTAGGGGAAGAGCACCACGAAGATCCCCGCCTGGACGCCGAAGACCACCAGCAGCGCCACCGAGCCGGAGGCCGGTCCGCGCTCACGGAAGAGCCGGACGTCGAGCAGGGGAGCCGGCCGGCGCAGTTCCCAGAGGACGAAGGCGGTGGCGGCGACCGCGCCGACGAGCAGGCTCAGCAGGGTCACCGGCGCGGTCCAGCCGCGCTCCGGCCCCTCCTGGAGCACCAGGATCAGCCCGACCACCGCGATGGACGAGGCCGCCGCGCCGACGCCGTCGAAGGTGTGCTCCGACCGCTCGCGCGAATTCGGGACGGAGCGCAGCGTGGTGACGATCGCCACCGCGACCAGGGCGACGGGCAGCACGAAGAGCCAGCGCCAACTCGCCAGGTCCACCAGGGCGGCCGACAGGAACATGCCCAGCACGCCACCGCCGCCGGCCACCCCGGTCCACACGCCGATCGCCCGGCCGCGCTCCTCCGCCGGGAAGGTCGAGGTGATGACGGCGAGGGTGACCGGCATGATCATCGCCGCGCCGACGCCGCTGAGCAGCCGGGCGGCGAGCAGTGCCTCGGCCGAGGTGGCCAGGCCCGCCGCCACGTTGGCCAGGCCGAAGACGGTCAGACCGGTGAGCAGGACCGGTTTGCGGCCCCACCGGTCGCCGACCGCGCCGAGCGGCAGCAGCAGTGCCGCCAGGCTGACGGTGTAGATGTTGATGATCCACAGCACGGTGCTCTGCGAGGCGCCGAACGCGGTGGCCAGGTCCGGCTGGGCGACATTGAGCCCGGACACCGAGGCGATGACGGCCATCAGGGCGATGCAGACGGCGATCAGGATCGAGCGGCGCTGACGCGTCGTACTCATGGGAGCGGGCCTTTCGGTGGAGCGATGCGGATACGGATGACGCCGGCCTTCACACGCCGGCCTTCACACGCCGGCCGTCACGCGCCGGCTGTCACGCGCCGGCTGTGCCGCGTCGCGCGGCGGCCACGGCCGCGTCGGTGTCGGCGGCGGCCAGGTCGGCGTTGATGTGGGCGCCGGCCAGGGCGCCGCCCGCGGCGGAGGCGCCGACCTGGGCCATCGGGTCGGTGGCGTTGCCCGCGATCCACACGCCCGGGACCTCGGTGGTGCCGGCCATACCGGTGGCGAAGTGGTCGCCCATCCCGCCGGGCAGGTCCTGCAGCGGGAGCTTCAGCCCGTCCAGCCCCTCGGTGCGGGCCCGCAGGGTGGTCGCCACCGCGAGGACGCTGCGGGCCACGATCCGCCCGTCGTCCAGCCGCACGCCCGCGATGCCGCCCGCCCCGGTGGACTCGACCGCGGTGACCTGGGCCTCCACGACCCCGATGCCGCGGGCGGCGAAACGCTCCCTGGTGTCCTGGTCCAGGTCGGTGCCGCGGCTGAAGTAGACCAGGTCGTCGGTCAACTGCCGGAACAGCAGCGCATGGTGGACCGAGGCCGGGCCCACCGCCAGAACGCCGATGGCCTGGTCCCGCACCTCCCAGCCGTGGCAGTAGGGGCAGTGCACCACGCTGTGCCCCCAGTGCGGCGCCAGCCCGTCGATGTCGGGCAGGACGTCCCGCAGCCCGGTGGCGACCAGCAGGCGGCGGGCCCGCAGGGTGCCGCCGTCGGCCAGGGTGACGGTGAAGCGCGGATCCCCGTCCGCGGACGGGTCGGCCGCGGCGGCGGTCACCTCGCCGGACACCACCGTGCCGCCGTAGCGGCGCACCTCCGCGCGGCCGAGGCGCAGCAGCTCGGCCGGCGGTGTGCCGTCGTGGCCGAGCAGGCCGTGCACGCCCTCGGCGGGGGCGTTGCGCGGGGTGCCGCTGTCGATCACCACGACCGAGCGGCGGGAGCGGGCCAGCATCAGCGCCCCGTTCAGCCCGGCGGCGCCACCGCCGATCACCACGGCGTCGACGGTGGCGCTGGTCGCGCCGATCTCTCCGGACTCGGTAGTCGTCACAGGCATGGTCGTACCTCTCCTCGCAGGTGCTTTCCCGTTCACACTAAGCAGACCTTGCGCGTCAGGCATACAATGTTGCCTATGACGCAAGACAATGGTGAGCTGGACAGCCTCGTACGCAAGCGGGTCCGCGCGCTGCGGGTGGCACAGGGCTGGTCCCTCGACGAGCTGGCCACCAGGGCCCGGCTCAGCCCGTCCACCCTCAGCCGGATCGAGAACGGTCAGCGCAGGCTCGCGCTGGACCAACTGGTCACCCTCGCCCGCGCGTTGGACACCACACTGGACCAGTTGGTGGAGACCGCCACCGACGACGTGATCTCCAGCCCGACCATCGACGCGGCCCACGGGCTGATGCGGTGGTCCATCCGCGCGGACCCGGGGATGAGCGTGCTGCGGCAGCGGATGACCAGCCCGCCCGACAAGCCCTCGAGCATGCGCGCCCACCCCGGGCGGGAGTGGCTGGTGGTCCTCTCCGGCACCGCCGTCCTGCTGCTGGGCAACCGGCGCTTCCGGGTGGAGACCAACCAGGCCGCCGAGTTCCCGACCATGCTCCCGCACGCCATCGGCGCCGAGGGCGGCCCGTGCGAGATCCTGGGCATCTTCGACCGCGACGCCCGCCGCAGCCACCAGCGCAACGACGTCGTCACCGGTTCGGACTCCAGCGGATGCTGACGCGCCGCCACCCGTGCTGTGCTGGTCGTCGGGGACGACGAGCGAGGATGTGCGATGGTGCTGCCGGTGCTGCCACCGATCGAGCCGATGCTGGCCAAGGCCGCGGCGGCCGTGCCGACCGGCGGATTCCTGTACGAACCCAAGTGGGACGGCTTCCGCTGCCTGGTGTTCCGCGACGGTGCCGACATCGAGCTGGGCAGCCGCGGCGGCAAGTCGCTCACCCGCTACTTCCCGGAACTGGTCGCCTCGCTGGCCGAGGCGCTGCCGCCGCGGTGCGTGCTGGACGGGGAGATCGTGGTGGTGCAGGGCAGCCGGCTCGACTTCGACCGGCTCAGCGACCGCATCCATCCGGCCGAGTCGCGGATCCGGCTGCTGGCCGAGCAGACACCGGCGACATTCGTGGCCTTCGACCTGCTCGCGCTCGCCGACCAGGATCTGATGGGCCGTCCGCTGGCCGAGCGGCGCGAGGTGCTGACCCGGCTGTTCGCGCCGCACCCGCGGGTGCGGGTGTCCCGCGCCACCCAGGACGCCGACCTCGCCAGGACCTGGTTCGAGACCTTCGAGGGGGCCGGGCTCGACGGCGTGGTCGCCAAGCCGCTGGACGGCGTGTACCGACCCGGTGAGCGCGCCATGGTGAAGGTCAAGCACGAGCGCACCGCCGATGTCGTGGTGGCCGGCTACCGGCTGCACAAGAGCGGCCCGGTGGTCGGCTCGCTGATGCTGGGCCTGTACCTCGAGGACGAGCCGGGAGTCCTCAACTACGTCGGCGGCGCCAGCGCGTTCACCATGGCCCGCCGCGCCGAACTGGTCGACGAACTCGCGCCGCTGGTGCTGGGCGAGGGGGAGGACCATCCCTGGACCGGCGAGGACGACGGCGGACACCGCCGCCCGGGCGCGCTCAACCGGTGGAACGCGGGCAAGGACCGGTCCTTCGTGGCGCTGCGCCCGGAGCGGGTCTGCGAGGTGCGCTACGACCAGCTGCAGGCGGACCGGTTCCGGCACAGCGCGCGGTTCCTGCGCTGGCGGCCGGACCGTCAGCCCGAGTCCTGCGGCTACGGCCAGCTGGACGTCCCGGCCGCCTACGACCTCGCCGACGTACTCGGCCCAGCCGCCGGCCCGGCCGACTAGCCCGCGTCGGGCGCCTCGGGCCCATCCGGCGCGTCGGCGGCGGGCGCGTCGTGGCGGGCCTTGGACGGCTGGACCCGCTTGGGCTCGCCGGGCATCTTCGGGAACTCCGGCGGATAGGGCAGGTCGCCGAGCCCGCGGTCCCGCACGTCGCGGTCGGCCAGCTCCAGCAGGGCGTCCAGCGTGGCGGGGGCCTCGTCGATGCCCTCGTGCGCGTCCCCGCGCTCCGCGAACAGCGCGGGGACCGTGCGCACGGTGAAGTCCTCCGGGACGACGTCGGGGAGGTCCGGCCAGCGCACCGGCATCGAGACCGTGGCGTCCGCCGTGGCGCGAGTGGAGTAGGCGGCGGCGAGCATCCGGTCGCGGGCCATCTGGTTGAAGTCGGCGAAGATCCGCTCGCCGCGCTCCTCCTTCCACCAGGAGGTGGTGAACAGCTCGGGGCGGCGGCGTTCGAGTTCGCGCGCGAGGGCGATGACCGCGCGCCGGGTGTCGATGAACGACCAGCGCGGTTCGATCCGCACCAGGACGTGCAGGCCGCGCCCGCCGGAGGTCTTCACCCACGGCACCATGCCGAGCTCGGTGAGCAGCGCGCGGGCCTCCGTCGCGGCCTCGACTGCCTCGGCGAAGCCGGTGCCGGGCTGCGGGTCGAGGTCGAGCCGCAGCTCGTCGGGGTGGTCGGTGTCCTCGCGGCGCACCGGCCAGGGATGCAGCTCCAGGGCGTTCATCTGCACCGCCCACAGCACCGTGGCCGGCTCGGTCACGCACACCTCGTGGCCGGTGCGCCCGCTCGGAAAGGTCACCTCGGCGGTCTGCACCCAGTCGGGCAGGCCCTTGGGCGCGTGCTTGGTGTAGAACGAGCTGCCGCCGTCCACACCGTCCCGGAAGCGGTGCAGCGCCATCGGCCGTCCGGCGAGCGAACGCATCAGCCCTTCGGCGACGGCGACGCAGTACTCGGCGAGTTCCAGCTTGGTGACCCCGACGGCCGGATAGACGACCTTCTCCGGCGAGGAGATGCGCACCCGGCGCCCGGCGACCTTCACGAACGCCTCGCTGCTGCTCATGACCGTAGGCTAAGCGCCCGCCCCGGCAGCCGCATGCGGACGGCGTCCGGGCCGGGCGCCGGACCGGACGGCGGGCGCCTCATTCGGACAGCGCGTCCTTGCCGGCGGGTTCCGGCTGCTGGGACAGCCGGTGGGTCACGGCGAGCCCCCAGGGAATCGCGAAGAGGAGGACGAGGGCGAGGCCGAGCACGAGGGGAGCCGGGTGCGCGGCGCCGACCGCCGCGCAGAGCACGCCCGCGGCGACGCAGGTCCGGGCCAGCGGCCGGTAGAGCCCGGGGTCCAGGCGCCGGACGCGCAGGGAGGCCGCGAGCAGCGTCGTCGCGCAGAGCACCACGGCCGCGCCGCCGCCGAGCGCCCAGGCGGTGGCGGCGGGGGTCCGGCTGTCGTGGGCGTGCTCGACCAGGTCGACCATCGCGGCGCCCATGACCGCCACCGCGGCGGTGAGCGGCAGGTGAACCAGCATCCACTGCGCGGTGCTCGCGCGGGTGGGCCGCGGCTGCCGGTGCCCGGCGAAGTCGAAGTAGGTCCACCAGGCACCGAAGCCGACGATCACGGCGACGAGTCCGACGGCGAGGGTGAGCGCGCTGGTCGGCTCGTGGGACAGCCCGTCGACCACCCCGGTCACGGTCTCGCCGAGCACGATGATGATGAACAGCCCGAAGCGTTCGGTGAGCGCGTCGGTGACGCTGAGCGCGACGGCCTGCATCGGTGTGGCCGTACCGATCATGACCGCGAACCCCAGCAGGTAGGCGACGGCCAGAAGGCCCCAGGCCAGCACCCGGAGTCCTGCGGGCAGGGCGGCGCTTGCGGCCAGGATGACCGCGCAGACGGCCGTCCCGGTCACGAACAGCCTGCTGGAGCGCCGGAATTCGGGGCTGTCACCGCGTGCGGCGAGCAGCCACAGCACGGCCAGCACCGCGAACAGCACCCCGGCGTCCACGGCGAACGCCGCCCCGTGCGCGCCGCCCGCCTCGGGGATGAAGCCGCCCAGCGGCACGAGCACCAGGATCTGCAGCAGGAACATGCTCCGGCCGCGGGCGTCCTCGCGCCCGTGCAGCTCGTGGTGGAGGCTCCCGTTCAGCCAGGCGATCCACACCAGCGCGAACACCGCGGCGAACTCGCCCAGGCCACGCCAGCTGAGCTGCCCGGCGAAGTGGTGGGCCGCCTGGGCCACCAGCACCACCACGACCAGGTCGTAGAACAGTTCGAGCGGGCCGACCACCCGCTCGCGCGGCTGCTCGCCATGGGCGCGCGGTGGCTGCCACAGCTGACGGCGCAGCCGGGCCCACCGCTCCTGTCGTGAGGTCATCTCCGGAGGCTAGTGAAACGTCAGCGGACGAGGGCCTCGGACACGGCCCACAGGCGTGCCGCGTTCTCCCGGTCGACGGCGTACGGCGCGACGCCGGCGACGGCGCCCGCCCGTTCGGCGACCGGCTCGGCCGGCGCGCAGTCCTCGAAGTAGCGGCCGGTGACGCCCGCCACCGTCGGCGAGGCGGCCAGCAGGACCGAGGTCGCCGCACCCTGTTCCACCGTCTTCTGCGGCGGCAGCGCGAGTGCGCCCGAGGCGATGAAGTCGGCGATCTGCTCCAGGTCCAGGTGCCGGGCCAGCGAGGTGTCCGCGATATTGCCGGGCATCAGCGCGTTGGCGGTGATGCCGTCGTCGGCCCATCGTTCGGCGGCCCCGACGGCGAACAGGGCGTTGGCGGTCTTGGACTGCCCGTAGGAGGTCCACGGGTCGTAGGGGCGGAAGCGGTAGTCCAGGTCGTCGAAGACGACCGGCGAGAAGAGGTGGCCGATGGAGCTCACCGAGACGATCCGTGCGCCGTCCGCCGCCGCGAGGGCCGGACGGAGGCCGACGGCGAGGGCGAAGTGGCCCAGGTGGTTGACGGCGAACTGGGTTTCCCGGCCGTCCGGCGTGCGGACCAGTTCCGGCGGGGCCATCACCCCGGCATTGCCGACCAGGATGTGCAGCGGGCCCTGCCAGTCGGCCACGAAGGCCGCGACCGTGGACCGGTCCGCCAGGTCAAGTTGACGTACCGTCAACTGGCCTGATCCAGGCGGAAGTTCTTTCTCCAGGCGGGCCGCGACGAGGGCGCCCGCATCGGTGTTCCGCACGGCCAGGGTGACGTCGGCGCCCGCGGCGGCGAGCGCCCGGGCCGTCTCCACCCCGATGCCGGAACTCGCGCCGGTCACCACGGCCCGGCGGCCGTGCAGGTCGACGCCGTCGACTGCCTCGGCGGCGGTCGTCTGTGCCCCGAACGGGCGGGGCGTCTGCGGTACGGACATGAGGGGGCCTCCTGAGTAGTCCAACCAACTGGATAGATACATCACCGTAGGCCGGTGGGTGATCGATGTCAAACAACTGGATGGTTGGCTTGTTAGGATGGCAGGCATGCCACGGGACTCCAGTGCCACCAAAGGTCGACTGCTTGACGCCGCCTTCGCCGAATTCGCCGCCTACGGCATCGCCGGAGCCCGAGTGGACCGGATCGCGAAGGCCGCGGGGGCGAACAAGCAGCTGATCTACGCCTACTTCGGCAACAAGGAGCAGCTGTTCGACGAGGTGCTGCAACGGGCGCTGACGGAGGGCGCCGAGTCGGTGCCGTTCGACGTCGAGGACCTGCCCGGATACGCGGGTGCGATCTTCGACCACCTCGTCGCCCGGCCGGACCTGATGCGCCTGCGCCTGTGGAAGCTGCTGGAGCGCCCCTCCGCCACCGGGATCGAGGCGGACGGCTTCCGGCGCAAGGCCGCGGAGGTGGCCGATGCGCAGCGGCGTGGCGCGGTCGCCCGTGAGCTGGAGCCCTTCGATCTGCTGACCATGGTGCTCGCCGCGGCCCAGGCCTGGTTCTGGGCCACCGAGGGCGCCGAGGGCACCGGGGGCACCGGGGCGGACGGGGGTGCCGAGGGTGCTGGGGTGGGCGAGGATGGCCGGTTCTGGTCGCCGCAGCGGCAGGCGCTGCACCGCTCGGCGGTGGTGGAGACCGCGCGTCGGATGACCGAGCCGAAGACCGCCGGCGCGTAGCGGGCCCGCCAAACTCATCAAGTAACTTTGCAAAGTTACTTGATGAGTTCTAGGGTGGAGGCATGAACACCGAGCCCCGGCCGCAGCAGCCCACCGTGCCTGCCGCGACCGCACAGCGTCTCCAGGACGCGATGAAACGGCTGCGCGCACGCCTGCGCGCGGAGTCCGGGCAGAACGCGACCGGCCTGACCGCCACCCAACTCGGCGTCCTGGCCAGCGTCATACGGGAGGGTCCCGTCACCGCGGCCCGGCTCGCCGCGCTGGAGCACGTCAGCGCGCAGGCCATCACCCAGATCCTGACCGTGCTCAAGGCCGCGGGACTGGTCCACAGCGAGCCCGACCCGCTGGACGGCCGCAAGAAGCTGGTCAGCGCCGACGCCTCGGCGACCGAGCTGATCGACCGGATCCTGGCCGGCCGCGGCTCGTTCCTGGCGCGTGCCATCGACCAGGTGGTCGCCCCGGAGGAACGCGAAGACCTGGAGAAGGCCGTCGATCTCCTGGAGCGGCTCGCCGAAGCCGACCTGGACGGGCTGAACGGCCTGGGCGGTGGAGGCAGATGAGCGCCGTCGTCGGCCAGGACGGCGCTCCGGCGCGCGATCCGGCACGCGATCCGGCACGCGATCCGGCACGCGATGCGCAGCGCACGTCCTTCGGGCGGTCCTTCACCAGCCCGCTCTACGTGGGCTCCGCCCTCAACCCGATCAACAGTTCCATCATCGCGACCGCCCTGGTGCCCATCGCCGCGCACCTGCACGTCCCGGTGGGCGCCACCGCCGTCCTGGTCTCCTCGCTGTACCTGGCCAGTGCCGTGGCCCAGCCCACTGCGGGCAAGCTGGCCGAGGTGCTGGGCCCGCGCCGGATCTTCCTGTCCGGCATCGTGCTGGTGCTGCTCGGCGGCCTGGTCGGCGGACTCGGCCAGAACCTGGCGACGCTGACCGTCGCCCGGGTCCTGATCGGGATCGGTACCTCGGCCGGGTTCCCCTGCGCGATGGTGATGATCCGCCGTCGCGCCGAGCAGGCCGGCCTGGAGACGCCGCCCGGTGGCGTGCTCGGCGGGCTCGCCATCGCGGGCATGGCCACCGCCGCCATCGGCCCGCCGATCGGCGGACTCCTGGTCGGTGCCGCGGGCTGGCGCTGGGCCTTCTTCATCAACCTCCCGGTCACCGCGATCGCGCTGCTGATGGCCCTGCGCTGGCTGCCCCAGGACCCCGCACTCGACCGCGCCGACAGCACCTTCCGCAGGATCGCCGACCGGATCGACCTGACCGGCATCCTCGGCTTCGCCGTGTCGATGACCGCGCTGGTCGTCCTGCTGATGGGCCTTCCGCGGATCGGCTGGACCGCGCTGGCGGTCTTCGTCGTGGTCGCGATACCCACGGTGGTATGGGAGTTGCGCAGACCCGCGCCGTTCTTCGACTTCCGCGAACTCGCCGCCAACGGCGCCCTCGCCCGCACCTATCTGCGACAGGCCCTCACCCTGCTCGGCGTCTACACCGTGATGTACGGCATGACGGAGTGGATGGAGGCAGCCCACGGGTTCTCCACCGTGACGGCGGGGCTCCTGCTGCTGCCGATGGGCGCCGTGTCCGCGCTGCTGTCGCGCCCGCTCGCCAGCCGGAACCTTGTGCGCGGACCACTGGTCGCCGCGGCGCTGACCATGGTGCTCGGCTCCGGCGGCATCATGCTGCTCGGCTCGCACAGCCCGGCCATCGCCCTGGTCCTGGTCTCGCTGGTCTTCGGCGTCACCTCGGCCACCACCACGGTCGGCAACCAGACCGCGCTCTACCTCGCCGCGCCGCCCGACCGGATCGGCACCGCCTCCGGGCTGTTCCGGACCTTCGGCTACCTCGGCACCATCACCTCCGCCGTGATCGGCAGCATCGTCTTCCGCCACGGCGCGAGCGACCACGGCCTGCACACCCTCGGCCTGGTCCTGGTCGCGGCGGGCGTCGCCGTGCTCCTGCTGACCGTCCTCGACCGCCGGCTGATGACCCGCCAGGCAGACCGGGGGACCGGCACCCCGAACCGTGCCGGCACCCCTGCCGACCACGCCCCCGCCGCGACCGCGGCACAGGCAACCACCCGCAAGGAGAACCACGCATGACCACCCCCGCCACCCCCACCCTCCCCGCGATCGACCCCAAGCGCACCGCCCTGCTGGCCATGGACTTCCAGAACGGGATCCTCGCGGTCGTCCCCGACCCCGACGCGCTCGTCGAGCGGGTCAGGGGCGCGATCGCCGACGTCCGCGCCGCCGGCGGCACCATCGGCTACGTCCGCGTCGCCTTCACCGAGGACGACTGGGCGGCCGTCCCGGAGACCAACAAGACCTTCAGCGCGGTCGCCGCGGCGAAGTGGATGCACCACGAGGACGAGGCCACCCAGATCGACGGACGGATCGCCCCCGAGGACGGCGACATCGTCGTCCGCAAGATCCGCATCGGCGCGGTCTCCACCACCGACCTGCACCAGCAGCTGCGCGACCGCGGGATCGACACCCTGATCCTCTCCGGCATCAGCACCGGCGGTGTCGTCCTGTCCACCCTCATCGACACCGCCGACCGCGACTACCGCGTCTACGTCCTGACCGACGGGGTCGCCGACCCCCGCCCGGAGGTCCACCAGGTCCTGGTCAACGAGGTGTTCCCGTCCCGCGCCCACCTGATCGACACCATCGGCCTGCGCGAACTCCTCACGTCCCCCCAGGGCTGACATCGGGGCCGCGGGGCGTCCACCGAGCGGCGGCGGAATGGACTGCGGCAGCTGCTAGCGGGCGATAGGACCCGAAGCCAGCGGGAACGGTACGACGTCGCTCACATGTCTTACACCAGTGATTGCAGCGACCAGACGATTGATGTGCAGGCCAAATCCCGCCAGTGGCGGGCATCCGAGCTTCAGCGCTTCGATCAGTTCGCGGTCATAGCTCCACAAGTCACCCTGCACGTTCGAGTGCTTTCCGATTGCGATCCTCTGGGATTCGAATACAGCACGCTGCTCCTCTGCGTCCACCTGTTCCTGGGTGATCTCGCAGATCCTGAATCCGGAAAAGAACATGTATCCCCTCAGGGCGGCTCCGGGCGTCGACTCATCCTGCTGGGCCAATGGCGACAAGCCCTTCGGGAACTTGTCGACGAAGACCGGCGACTGGAATCCGTCGGAAATCGGACCGCGTAGATCGTCGTACCCGCGCTTGGCAGCGGCTTCGTCGTCGGGGGAAACGCCCGTCACTGAGGAGAATGTTTCGTGCTGCCACGGCGCGGCCAGTGCTTCAGCACGGTCGCCCAGTACCGCCGGAAGACCGTGAACACTCAACGCTGCGTCTCGAACAATTTTCTCCACCATGTCGATCAGCTCACGCTGGGTAAATCTCGAAGTCATTCCCTCGGTCATCAGGAATTCGTGAAGCTCTGCCGACTCATTGCGGAACGACGGCCCCATGCAGTAGATGCTTTCAAATCCCGCAACCATGAGCTGTTTCAGGTGGCTCTCGAGCGAACCACGTAGGTAGAGATTCACCGAGCCTAGGTCGGCGGAATCCAACCTGAACAGGTTGGCAGTTCCTGCGAATGGTGAGGAGACGATTGCCGGGATATCGACCTCATCGAATCCGAACTGAAGCAACGACTCGCGGACAGACCTCATGATGCGAATCCGCACCTTGAGGCGCGAACGCAGCTGCGAATCGACGAGCAGCTCCCTGGTCCGCTCCTGCCTCACGGAGCGCCCCGTCCTACGGAGTGCTCCGACCCGGAAGTCCTCGGTCAGCGACTCCTGTCCTTGGGACTTCGACACGCACACCAATGAGGAAACTTCAACAACCGTATCGCCGGTCCTTGATTTTCCATTCCTGCCTGCCAGCCTGACCATGTCACCGACGCCCACGCCAAACCGGTCATATTCTGCGGTACCTGCGAGGCATTGATGGTCCTGCAATGCATCGCGGACGTCGAAGAACGTGCTCTGCTTCATTCGGCGAACTGCAACTATCCGCCCCGTCAGTTGCCTGGACGGGAACTCCTCCCCGGTGTGGGGCTGGTCGTGGCTCGAATCATTCATTTCTTGCCCGCTCTCATTGACGGTTCCGTGGCAGCGGTATACTCAACTGCTCGTCCACCGATTCGATACGAGGAAGTCGGCATGTATCACATTCTATGGTTCGGCACGGGTAGATTCGGCTCGCCGATGGTGTCCAGGTTGGTGGAGTCGGGATTCGCTGTGCATCTTCCACGGTCCGGACACGGCACAGAAAGCTCGGCCGCGCTTGTCGAGGCCGGAGCACATTGGTGGAGCGGCGGTGCTGTCGATCTGTACGGCTTATGCCTTCCTCGGACCGCGGACGTGGTCCAGACAATGGACAACTACCCGCCGGGCGCCGGGGTCGAGGTGCTGGATTTCTCCACGGGTGATCCCCGGCAGGCGTCGTCCCTTCTATCCGCTGCGCAGGCGCGTGGCGCCGGCTACATGGACTGCCCCGTATCCGGCTCGGCCGCCCACGGCAGGAATGGAAACCTCACCATGTGGATCGGCAGTGAAAGATCCTCTGCCAGTGAGCCTGGCCGGCAGACTATTGATGCCCTTTCTCAGAGGCAGTTCTGGATGGGTCGGGTCGGAGCCGGCTTCTCCGCCAAGCTGGTGAACCAGGTAATTCATATTCTGAATGTCGCAGCCATAGGCGAGGGGCTCAAGCTGGCAGAGGCCCTCGACCTTCCGAGAGACGAATTGATCGAAAGCCTTCGTCATGCGAGTTCAACATCTGCAATGCTGGACCGTTTTGGTGCCGCAATTGCCGCGCATGATCACACGGCACATTTCCGCCTTGAGCTCGCCGCAAAGGACATCGAGTACGCATCCAATATCCTGAAGTCATTCTCCGGTGTGCAGACTTCATACATCGACCTCTTGCGCGACGATCTCAACACTGCGTTGTCCCGTGGTGAGGGAGACGCGAACTTCACCACATTCATCGACAACTGAGCTACTCGGCGACTGCAGATTCCTGTGACATTCCCGAAGGCGTGCCACAGGAATCTCCGGACTCCTGGTCCGTCTCAAGAAATATGGTCTGCGCCATCATGTTGACCCGCTTGGCCCGCTCGCGGAAGAGTTCAATCGACTCTTCGGGGTGAACCGTGTCTATGACCGCGTTCTGGCCGACCGCGTTGAACTGATGGGCTGTTCCCCGCGGGATTTGCATGTCGACCCAGGAGCAGGGCGGCACTACGGCATTGAACCTTGTTCTCGGCGTCCCTTCCTCACCTTCGACCTCATCAACGAAGGTAGTGAGGGTGATCTTCTCGCCACTGGCCTGCGGCATTATCCTGGGTCGGCTCAGCGTGGATATTCGTACGCTCGTTTCCCGGCCTGTCATGATCCTCACGTAGCGCATACCGGTATGCAAGTGCATTCTGGAGCACAAATCCTTCGTTCTTACGTCATAGAAGTCCATCAAATACCGGTCGGCTGCGAAACTGTCATTCGGTGGGGTGAGCATGAGAACGTCACCCTCCTCGAACTGCTGAGCGCGAACTATTCCATCCGCATCCGGGGTATTATTCGACCCCATTTTATGCCCGTCGCGAACGACTTTTGCCAGGGAGTCGACTATTCCCTGTGCAACATGGTCGTCAAGTCTGACCACGGGAGTGATGACGCACAGGCCGAGGTCCTCGAACGAGTTCATCCGATGAATTTCGTTCTCGGCGTCCGGACTGTTCTTCAGCCGCTCATTCATCCCGCTCCCTGGTGGTCTGAACCCTGCATTATTTGTGCAGCGACAGGGGCGCACCGACAGGCCGCTGCGGCTCTCCCCGCCTGATTCTTGCACCGAATCGAGCGGGTGTGCGGCGAACGATGGAACTCGGTCCAGGGATTTCGACTGCCGATCAGCCGGCGTAGGGATTCCGCGAGGTCATCGGGGCGCGCGCGATGTCGGGGGCAGGGACGGACCCGGCCGTTTGTTCGCGGCGCCCCTCGGCCAAATCGTTCGCGGCCTCAGCGCATGTGGAAGCGTGCGGTGAGCAGGTCGGCGTTGCGGGAGGAGGGGCCGACCAGGAGGTCGAAGTCTCCGGGTTCGACGGTGCGGCGGCCGTCCGCGTCGACGATGCTGCACTCCGCGGCGGGGAACTCGAGGGCGAGTTCCGTGCTCTGACCCGGGGCGAGGTCGATCTGGTAGTGCGCCTTGAGCTCCTTGTCGGCCCAGGTGGTCGAGGTCACCAGGTCCCGGATGTAGACCTGGACCGTCTCCCGGGCCGGTCGGGAGCCGGTGTTGGTCAGGGTGACGGTTGCCCGGACGAGCTCCTCGGGCCGGAGGTCGGAGGCGGCGATCCGCAGGTCGGAGTAGGCGACCTGGGTGTAGCTGAGGCCGTGGCCGAAGGCGAACTGCGGCTCCTGGGTCAGATCGGCGTACCGGTCGCCGTGCTGTCCGCGCAACTGGTTGTAGTAGACCGGCTGTTGGCCCACGTGCCGGGGAACGGTGACGGGCAGCCGGCCGCTCGGCTCGACCAGGCCGAGCAGCAGCTCCGCCAGGGCCTGTCCGCCGCGCATGCCGGGGCTGAACGCCTGGATCAGCGCCGACGCACCGAGCGCCGACGCCGGCAGCACCATGGGCTTCGAGCTGATCACCACGACCACCATCGGCTTGCCGGTGGCGGCCAGGGCGTCCAGGAGGGCGATCTGTCCGCCCACCAGCTCCAGGGTGGCGGTGGAGCGTGATTCGCCGATCAGGCCGATGGTGTCGCCGACGACGGCGACCACGAGGTCGGACTGCTCGGCGGCGGCGACGGCCTCGCGCAGCAGCCCCGGGTCGGGGTCGGCGGGCACGACCACCTGGGGGGCGGGCTGTCCGTCGGGAAGCAGGGGGCCGTTCGGGTTCGGCCCGAATTCGGCGATGCGGGCCCCCGGGGCATGGGCGACCGTCCACTCCTGCGGCGCCAGCGCCCGCAGTCCGTCGAGGAGGGTCTGGGTGAGGTGCCTGGGATGCCCGTCGGCCAGCCAGTCGGCCTGGCCGGAGGCGCCGGCCCAGTCGCCGAGCTGGGCATCCGCGTCGTCCGCGTTGGGTCCGACCAGCGCGATCCGCCGGGGCGTGACCGGGGCCGCCGGTACGGCGCGGCCGTCGGCGTCGGTGGCGGCCTCGGAGAGGAGGGGCAGCGTGCCGTCGTTGCTGAGCAGTACCAGGCTGCGCCGGGCGCTCTCCAGGTTCAGTGCCGCGTGGTCGGCATGGCCCACGACCGCGGCCTGGCGCACCGGATCGGGGCGGCGGGGGTTCTCGAACAGCCCGAGGTCGAACTTGAGGGTCAGGATGCGGCGGACCGCGGCGTCGATCTCCGGCTCGGTGAGCAGCCCCCGGCCGATGGCCTCCTGTGCGCCCTCGAAGAACTGAGGGGTCGTCATGACCAGGTCGTTGCCGGCGCGGACGGCGCTGGCGGCGGCCTCGGCGTAGTCGGCGCAGACCTTCTGCTCCCAGACCATCCGGCCGACGTTGTCCCAGTCGGTGACCAGGGTGCCGGTGTAGTTCCACTCCTCCCGCAGGACCTCGCGCAGCAGCCAGCGGTTGGCGGTGATCGGGACGCCGTCGATGGACTGGTAGCCGATCATGAAGGTGCGGCAGCCCTCGCGCGCGACCCGCTCGAACGGCGGCAGGAACCAGGAGCGCAGCTTGCGGCGGCTGAGGTCGGCCTCGCTGGCGTCCCGGCCGCCCTGGGTCTCCGAGTAGCCGGCGAAGTGCTTGGCGCAGGCGAGGATCGCCGTGGGGTCGTCCAGTCCGTCGCCCTGGTAGCCGCGGACCATGGCGGAGGCCAGTTCGCCGATGAGGTAGGGGTCTTCGCCGAAGGTCTCGCCGACCCGGCCCCAGCGCAGGTCCCGGGTGATGCACAGGACCGGCGAGAAGGTCCAGTGGACACCGGTGGCGGAGATTTCGACGGCGCTGGCCCGCGCGATGCGCTCGACCAGTGCCTGGTCCCAGGAGGAGGCCATGCCCAGCTGGCTCGGGTAGATGGTGGCACCGGAGAAGAACGAGTGGCCGTGGATGCAGTCCTCGCCGACCAGCAGCGGAATCCTCAGCCGGGTCCCCTCGGCGAGGTCCATGGCCTGCGTCAGCCGCTCCGGGGAGGCGTGCAGGATCGAGCCCGCGTACAGGTCCTCGACCTGGTGGCGCACATCCTCCATCGCGTTGAGCTGCAGCATCTGTCCGACCTTCTCCGGCAGCGTCATCCGGGCCAGCAAGTCGTCGATGCGGTCCTCGGTGGACAGGGTCGGGTCCAGGTAGGGGAGGTCGGTCACAGTCACTCATCCAGTCTGAGAGAAAAACGGGCTGCGCACCCCGCGCGGCAGGATACGGCACGGGGCAGCTGTGGAGCGGAGCCGAGAGAGCGCTCTCTCACTTCTGGAATGCTACTGGGTTGATACCGAACTGTCAGCAGCCCGGCAGTGCGTAGGTCTGGACCGGTGCGGTGACCGATGGGGTGGAAGCCTCCGGCGGGCCCCTTCGTCCCGGTTCGGGTCGGTAGGGCCCGCCCCCCGGTACCGGGACATGCGTCTGCGGCGGCACCGGTAGCCACTACCGGTGCCGCCGCAGGCGGCCGAGCGGCGGGGCCGGGGCTTACGACGACGTCGGCGTAAGCCCCGGAACCCGCGTCCAGCGATCCCCTCGAATCCCTAGCAGCTGAGGTTGCTGCCGGCCGGGACGCCCAGGATCTGGGTGAACTGCTGGTAGTCGTTGATCCGGTCCTGCATCTCGGCGGTGTTGTTGCCGTTGCACTCCAGGCTGCCGTTGATGGCGCGGATGGTCTGGCCGAAGCCCGCGCTGTTGACCATGGCGTTGTGCGAGGTCATGGTCCCGGCACCGGTCGAGGTGTTCCAGAACCACAGGCCGGTCTTCCAGGCCACGGAGGCGTCGTTCTGCACCAGGTACGGGTTGTCCAGCAGGTCGATGCCGAGCGCGTCCCCGGCTGCCTTGTAGTTGAAGTTCCAGCTGATCTGCAGCGGGCCGCGCCCGTAGTAGGCGTAGGTGCCGGCCGGGCAGCCGTACGGCTCGCTCGCGCAGTAGTTCCCCGACTGGTCGATCTCGGTGACGTAGACAAGTCCGCCGGTCTCGTGGTCGACGTTCGCGAGGAAGGCCGCGGCCTCCTGCTTCTTGACCGTGTCGCTGCCGGTGGTGGCGAAGCTCGGGTAGGCGCTGAGCGCCGCGGTCAGGCCGCTGTAGGTGTAGAAGGAGTTCCGGTTCGGGAACATCTGGTTGAACTGGGCCTCGCTGACCACGAATCCGCCGGGCGGGGGCGTCGTACCCCCGCCGCCGGTGGAGAGGTTGAAGGACTGGGCGGCCGTGTTGTTGCAGGTGTACTGCTGCAACTGGACGCTGTCCGCCGTGGAGGCTGCCGGGACGTCCAGGCACTTGCCGCTGAAGCGGTTGACGAAGTGGTAGTTGCTGCCGGACTCCAGCACGGGCAGCCACTGCTGGTTGTTGCCGCCGCCGTAGGTCCACAGCTGGATCAGCGAACCGTCGGCGCCGGAGACGTTGGAGTCGTCCCAGACCTGTGCGGTGCCGGAGGCGCTGCCGACCTGGAAGTAGCCGCCGCTGGTGGCCGTGAACACCCACTTCTGGGCGTTGGTGCCGTTGCAGGCGTACTGCTGGACGGCGGTGGCGTTGGCGGTGGCCGCCGCCCTGGCGTCCACGCACTTGCCGCTGTTGACGTTGGTGACGCTGTAGGTGGCACCCGAGGTCACCGCCGCGGAGGCGCCGGGAGCGAAGGCGAGGGTGAGGCCGCTGGCGGCCAGTACGGCCGCGCCGGTCAGCGCCACCGCGGAGGACAGTCGGCGCAACGGCCGGCGCGACGGCCGGGACCGGTGTTGGGGCCGGCTTCGGGGCAGGGGAAAGGCACGCATGGGGGTACTCCCTTGCTGTGGAGGGGGAGAAGGCGCGACGGGCAGGCGTCCTCGCCTGTGGGGGCAGGGCAGGACGGTTTGCCGACCGGGAACGGGCAAGAGTCAGTGGTGTGCCCACAATTACCTGCGGGTGCCCGGCGTTGATGGGGCGTCAGCACTTTCTTCAGGACATGATTGAACGTCACGGCGCATGTCCGCGTCAAGGTCTAGACCTATTACGCCTCGTCGCCCGCTGCCGCGACCCGGATCCCGGTACCGGTCGGCACAGCTGCGGGCGACGGATAGCCTGGGCCGGATGCCGGATGCGCGGGCCTCCGGCGGAAGGGTGCGGTGAGCATGGACGAGGCGGCGCCGCCGTACCGGCGGGAGCGGTCCCGGCTGCCGGCGGCCCAGCGGCGGCGGCAGATCATGGAGGCGACCTCCGAGTTGATCGCCGAACGCGGCTTCTGGGGTCTGTCCATGCAGGACGTCGCCGACCAGTGCGGACTGACCGTCCCCGGCCTGCTGCACTACGTCGGCTCCAAGGCCGGGCTGCTCGTCGCCGTACTGGAGCACCGCGACGTCGAGGACGCGCAGTCGCTGCGCGCGCATCTCGGCGTCGGCGAGGACGAGGTGCCCGACGAGTGGTCCGCCGGCGGCCCGGAGGGCGTCGACCTGCGGCAGCTGTGCGCCATGACGATGCGGCGCAACGCGCAACAGCCGGAGATCGTGCGGCTGTTCGCCGTGCTGGAGGTCGAGTCGTTGAACCCCGGACACCCCGCGCACGACTACTTCGCGGCGCGTCAGGCGCGGGTGGTCTCCTCGTTCGCCGCGCTCGCAGGGGAGTTCACCGACCGTCCGGAACTGTTCGCCCGGCAGATCGTGGCGATGATGGACGGCCTGCAGGTGCAGTGGCTGCGTGCTCCGGAGACCATCGATCTGGTGGAGGAGTGGGACGTGGCCGCCGAGACGCTGTTCGGCCGATTCGCCGACGGGCGCCGCCGCGGGCCGGCCTGATCGTCCGGTCGGCGGCATCCGGCAGTGGTCCGACCGTGATCCACCAACTGTCGTGATCCGCTTGACCTCTGTGCATCAACCCTCTTGTCGGGAAGCCCGCCGTGCAGTACGTTCCGAAGCCGGGTCTTACCTAGTGCCTACTAGGTACTCATTTAGGCAGACGTCCGACACCGGCGGCCCTTCGCTTCAGCCTGAACTCCCCTGCCGGGGCGGGCTGCTGTCCGCTGCCGGTCACACCGCAGTTCCCTTGCACGCCGCAGCTCCCTGACCCCCACCGCATCCACCGGGATCCACTCGGATCCACTCGGATCCACTCGGATCCACTCGGATCCACTCGGATCCACTCGGATCCACCCGCATCCACCCAGGAGGCACGCAACGATGCAGTCCCCCCACCAGCATCCCGACCGTCACCGACGCCGTCCCTGGTACCTACGCCGCGTATGGCGTACGGCAGTTGCCCTGGCGGCGGCCACCGTTCTGAGCATCGCCACGGCGTCGCTGGTCAGCGGCACCGCGTCGGCGGCCACCAACACCCCCGGCACCATCGTGGGCCAGCAGAGCGGCCGTTGCGTCGACTCGCAGGGGGCGGGCACCGCGAACGGCACCCCGGTCCAGATCTACGACTGCAACGGCACCGGTGCGCAGCAGTGGCAGGTGCGTGCGGACGGTTCCATCCTGAACCCCGGCTCGGGCCGATGCGTCGACGTGACGGCCGCCGGTACGGCGAACGGCACCCGCGTGCAGCTCTATGACTGCAACGGCACCGCCGCGCAGCGCTGGACGGTCGGTGCCAACGGCGCCCTCACCAATCCCAACTCGGGCCGGTGCCTCGACGCGAACGGCAGCGCGAACAGTTCCTACCTCCAGATCTGGGACTGCGCCGGCACGGCCAACCAGTCCTGGACGGTGAACGGCAGTAGCGACACCGGAGGTGGCAACAGCTTCTGGTCCCAGATCCACGCAGGCTGGAACCTGGGCAACTCCTTCGACGCGACCTGCGGCGAGACCTGTTGGGGCAACCCGGCGACGACCAAGCCGATGATCGACCTCATCGCGACCAAGTTCAACTACATTCGCATTCCGGTGACTTGGTCCGGGCACATGACCAGCGGGGCGCCGAACTACACCGTCGACCCGAGCTACTTCGCCCGCCTCAAGCAGGTCGTGGACTGGGCCATCAGCGACAACATGTTCGTCGACATCAATATCCACCACGACGGCGGTGGCGACAGCTGGCTCATCCCGAGCACCGGGGCCATGAGCAGGACCGAGCCGGAGTTCGTCGCGCTCTGGAAGCAGATCGCCAACTACTTCAACGGCGAGGGCAACCACCTGCTGTTCGAGGCGATGAACGAGCCGCAGGACGCCAACGGCGGCAACCGCTACGGAGGCGGCACCTCGGACAACTGGGGGCCGATCAACACGTTGAACCAGGACTTCGTCAACGTCGTCCGCGCGACCGGCGGCAACAACTCCTCCCGCTGGCTGATCGTGGTGCCGTACGGCGCCAACGCGCAGACCGGTGCGGACAATCTGACGGTACCCGCCGGCGCCAACATCGCGGTGTCGCTGCACACCTACAACCCGTGGGCCTTCGCCTCCACCACCGCCCCGAACTACCTCACCTGGGACGGCTCGATGAACTACCTGCCCGACGGTGATGTGAACAACGCCAACCGGCTGTTCACCAGCAGGGGCATCCCGGTGACCTGGACGGAGTTCGGCGCCACCGTCAAGCCGTACAACGGCGGCGACAACTCGGCCGAGGTCGCCAAGTTCGAGACCCACATCACCACGTACGCCAAGCAGTTCGGCCAGAAGACCGTGGTGTGGGACAACGGCTACACCGGCGTCGGCGACGACCAGTTCGGCCTGTTGAACCGCACGACGGTGCAGTGGCAGCGGCCGAACATCGTCAACGCGCTCCAGGCTGCGGCCGGCTGACCGGCACCGGCTGACACTGACCGCCACCGGCTGCCTTGCTCGCTGCTGGCTGCTGGCTGACCCGAACGATCGAACCGCCGCCACGGTCGTGCACCGACCGCTGGCGGCGGTTTCCTGCCGAGTTCGTTCGGGATCACTCGGTGTCCACCGGCGGGAGGGGGCCGGTGAGGAGGGACTGGGCGAGGGCGTGGAACGCCGTGACGAGCGGACTGCGCTCGCCGGCGCGTACGGCCAGGACGACGTGGCCGGGCTCCACGTCCCGCAGGGGAACCGTGGTGAGGTAGGGACGAACGTGGCCTTCCACACCGGGCACGATGGCCAGGGCCTTTCCTGAAGCGATGAGTTCGAGCTTGTCCTCAAGGTCCTCGACCAGGGGGCCGTCAGGGGCCCGGCTGCCGTCGGGCCGCGGGTCGATGCGCCAGAAGGCGTCCCTGGTCGGGTCGCTGGCGCGAATCAGGGGCTCGTCGGCGAAATCGTCGAGGGTGACCGATGCCCTGCCTGCCAGACGGTGGTCGTTGGGGACCAGCAGCACGCGCGGCTCGTCGTAGAGGATGGTCACGTGCAGCTTTGCGGTCTGCAGGGGCAGCCGGGTGACCACGGCGTCCACGCGGTGGTCCAGCAGAGCGGGACGCACGTCCTGCCAGGGCAGGTGGGCGGTGCTCACCTCAGCCTCCGGATGCCGCCGGCGCAGCGCGCGGACCGCGGGCGTGACGATGACGTTTGTGGTGTAGCCGACGGTGACGTGGGTGGGTTCGGCCGCGGCCCGGGTGAGGGCGGCAGTCCGCTCGGCGCTGCGCAGGAGGGTCTTGGCGTGGGGCAGGAGGACCTCACCCGCCGCAGTGAGTCGGCTGCCCTGGGGAGTGCGGTCCAGAAGCCGGGCTCCCATCTGCTGTTCGAGGCGGCGGATCTGCCGGCTCAGTGAGGGCTGGGTGAGGTGGAGGGCCTCGGCGGCACGGGCGAAGGTCCGGTACTCGGCGAGAGCGACGAAATACCGCAGCAGCCGCAGGTCGAGGTCGACGTGAGGTGACGTGTCAGGCACGTTCGCAGCGTAACCCCCTGCAGCCGCCTTGAGGGACAAACACGGCTGTGAGCTGCAGCTATGCCTGAGGTGTATGTCGCCTTACGACATGGGCCTTGGACGCGGGCCGCCCTGGCTTCCTAGCGTGGAGCACGAGCCGAAGGCCCCGAGGCGGCGTGCCTCTGCCGCGCGCGCAAGCAAGCAAGCCAGCCAGCAAGCAAGGAGTATCCACATGCCCGCACCCGCAGCATTGATCACCGGGGGAACCAGCGGAATCGGCCGGGCGACCGCCGAACTGCTCCTCGACCGCGGCTACCGGGTGATGGTCACCGGGCTCGAGAGCGTCGCCGAGGCACGGAAGAGCCTTCCGGCGGAGATCGCCGTGGTGCGCGCCGACGCCCGGTCGCTGACCGACATCGACCACGCCATGGACCAGGCCGGGGAGCGATTCGGTGCGCTCGACGTACTGTTCCTCAACGCCGGGATCTCCCGGGTGAAGCCGCTGGCGACCACGGAGGAGGCCGACTTCGACGCGCTCTTCGACATCAACGTCAAGGGAAACTTCTTCACGCTGCAGAAGGCCCTTCCGCTGCTCAACGACGGCGCGTCGGTGATCATCACCATTGGTGCCGGCACCGGGATCCCGGCTCCCGCCATGATGGCTGCCAAGGGCTCGTTGCTGCCGCTGATGCGGGCAGCCGCCGTGGAGTTGGCGCCGCGTCGGATCCGCGTCAACGCCGTCAGCCCCGGCGCGATCGACACCCCGGTCTATGGCCGCATGGGCATCTCCCGGGAGACCCTGGAGTCCTGGGGCGCGGGCATTCCCCTCGGCCGGGTGGGCCTGCCCACTGACATCGCCCAGGCCGTGGCCTTCCTGGCCTCGGACGCCGCCGGCTACATCACCGGCGACAACCTCACCGTCGGCGGAGGGATGGGAATCGGCGGGTAAGCACTCACAACTCCCCATCACCACCGTCCCCGCAGGCCGCGCCGTTTCCCCGCACCCCCGCGCGCCGGTCACCGCAACCCTCGCGCGCCGGTCACCGCGCGGCGATGCGCGCGGCCCACTCCGCCAAGCCTGTGGCTCGTCTGCAATCACTCGTAGTGGTAGCGGCACTGCGCGATGAGGACGGCGTCCTCGGTGACCTTGTAGATCAGCCGATGCTCATCGTTGATGCGGCGCGACCAGTACCCCTGGAAACCCTGTTTGAGTGGCTCCGGCTTGCCAATGCCTTCGTTGCCGTTTCGGGTGATGTCGGCGATGAGCGTATTGATCCGCTTGAGGGTCTTCCGATCCTGAAGCTGCCACCACAGGTAGTCCTCCCAGGCGCGGGAGGCGAAAGTGATCTTCATTCCTCGGCCGCCAGTTCACGTACCGTGCCGCCGCCGCTTTCCAACTCGTCAATGGCAGCGAGCAGTCGGCGGGCGTTCGCGGGGTTCCGCAGAAGGTACGCCGTCTCCTTGAGGGACTCGTAGTCAGCCAGGGAGACTATGACGACGGGATCATGTCCTGCCCGGGTGATGACGACTTCCTCGCGGTCGTCATTGACGGAGTTGAGTACCTCTGCGTACCGCGCTCGCGACTCGGAGTACGTCATCGTCTTCATGGCCGACCCTTCCTCGACGTACAGGAAACTGTACGTCGATTTGGGTGATACGGCAAGGATGGTTCCCACGGGGGCGAACCGACCCTCTCGTCAAGGGTTCCCCAGGGGAATTGGTGTACGTGTGATCTCCCGGGCGGTTGGCGGGAACTGCGGCCCGGCTGCGCAGTAACGGGCCCTGGGTCGGCCGGCCGACTGGCTTAGAGGATCTGCGCGGTGATCGATCCCACGGCTGGGGCATGGGGCGGACGAAGGCGTGTATGGCAACCGCTGAGGGTTACTTGCTGTCGAGTCGCCCCAGCGGGTGGGCGTTGGCGAGGGCGGACCGGGCCGTCTGCCAGTCGGTGTGGTCGACGCCGGTGACGTGGCGTAGGTAGGCGAGGGTGACCTGCTGGACGAGGGCGACGCGGCCGGGGTCCTCGTCGGTGGTCTCCGCTGCCCGGTAGCCGGAGATGCCGCCGAGGAAGTGCTCGCCGCCGTAGACGGTGAGCAGGCTCTTGTTGCCGCGGCTGAGGGTGTAGGGGTCACTCGTCCAGGCGGGTCCTCGGGTGGTGAGCGGGAGGTCGTCCTTGTCGCCGGCGACCACCAGTCCGGGGGCGGTGATGTGGGAGAAGTCCTGGTCACGGAGCCAGGGAAGGTTCTCGTGGGCGAAGGGGGTCAGTTCGTCGCCGCCCTTGCCGGCCGTGGCCAACTGGACGCTGGCCATGACCCGGGAGTCGGACAGGTCGTCGGCGGTGCCGGTTCGGGGGTCGGTGACGCGCAGACCTACCAGGATGCCCGCGGTCTGGCCTCCGAAGGAGTGGCCCGCCGCGACGATCCGGCTGTGGTCGACACGGCCGGACAGACCGGGCACGGATGCCTCCAGCGGCTTGAGCTCATCCAGGATGCGCTTCATGTCCTGCACGCGGTGGCGCCACAGGTGGGGCCTGCGGGAGTCGTCCGCGGCGATGGCTACCCGCTTGGAGTCGAGATGCGTGGCTTGGATCACCACGAAGCCGTGCGAGGCCCAGTGGTCGACCAGCGGCGCGTAGCCGTCCAGGTCGGAGCCGAATCCGTGTGCGAAGAGCACGATCGGCAGGCGTGTGCCGGTGAGCGGTGCGGAAACGCGTACGTGCAGGTCATGGCCGCGCTGGGGCGCGGGCAGCACGATCGGCTTGACCGTTACGGTCGGGGTGGGAGCGGGGCCGGTGAGGCCGGTCGTCTGACGGGTGCTCATGCGGGTGCTTCCTTCCGGTGTGCTGCGGGTGGCGGGTCAGCCGGCCCTGAGGTTGAGGACGCGTTCGGCGTGGGGCCGGAACGTATCGGGTGAAAACCCCTGGGTCATGTCAGCTACGCTAAAACTTGACGTTGACGTCAAAGGCAAGTCGTTATGGCGTAGATCACATGGAGCCCGGTATGCGCATTGGGGAACTCGCCCGCCGCACAGGCGTCAGCACCCGGGCCCTGCGGTACTACGAGGAGCAGAACCTGCTCACCGCCGAGCGCAGCGACAGCGGCCAGCGCCACTACCCGGAAACCGCGGTCGCCCGGATCCTCCTGGTCCGGGAGCTGTTCACCGCCGGCCTGTCGAGCAGGACCATCGCCGAGCTCACGCCCTGCGTCATCGACGGCAAGGCCACACCCGAACTCCTGGACCGCCTGGCGGTGGAGCGCGCTCACATCGACCAGCACATCGCCGGTCTCACGCACACCCGGGACCGGCTCGACGCGGTCATCGCCGGCGCCTCCGCATCCATGGACACCGGGATCCCTTGCCGGCCCGGCCGGCCCGTTCGCGGCGGTCTGGAACCGTGACCGGCTCGCGCTGCCACGAGCACTGGCGAGCCCGCGAACGGCGCCACTGCCGCGACGGGCCTTCGTGCGGGGTGTTCAGCTGATCGGCTTGTCCAGGATGCCCTTGGAGTGGCTGAAGGTGTCGATGGAGTATTCGCCGTGGTAGCGGCCCATGCCGCTCGCGCCGACGCCGCCGAAGGGCAGTTCGGGCAGGGCCAGGTGGGAGACCGGCAGTCCGAAGGCGATGGCCCCGGAGGACGTCTCCTCGGTCAGTCGCCGCTTGGTCGCCTCGGACTCGGTGAAGGCGTAGAGCGCGAGCGGCTTGTCCCGGTCGTTGATGAAGGCGATCGCGGCATCCACGTCGGGCACGTTGATGATGGGCAGTACCGGGCCGAAGATCTCCTCCTGCATCACCGGGGCGTCGGGGGCGACGTCGGCGAGCACGGTGGGGGCGAGGTAGCGGCCGGACCGGTCCTGGCCGCCACCGGTGACGATCCGGCCGTCGGCCAGCAGGGCGGTCAGCCGGTCGAAGTGCCGCTCGTTGATGATTCGCCCGTACTCCGGGCTGTTCTCCGGGTCCTTCCCGTACAGCGCCGTGACGGCGTCGGTCAGTTCAGCCTCCAGCGCGGCGCCGGTGTCGCCGATGGCGAGCACGTAGTCCGGTGCGACGCAGGTCTGGCCGGCGTTCAGGAACTTGCCGACAGCGATCCGCCGGGCGGTGGCCGCCAGGTCGACGCCGGGCTCGACCACGGCCGGACTCTTGCCGCCCAGCTCCAGCGTGACCGGGGTGAGGTGCTTGACCGCGGCGGCCATCACGATCCGGCCGACCGTGCCGTTGCCGGTGTAGAAGATGTGGTCGAAGTGCTGCTCCAGCAGCGCGGTGGTCTCGGGGACGGCCCCTTCGACGACGGCGACCGCCTGCGGGTCCAGGTAGCGCGGCAGCAGGCGGGCGAGGGCGGCGGAGGTGGCCGGGGCGAGCTCGCTGGGCTTGACGACCACGGTGTTCCCGGCCGCCAGCGCGCCCATCATCGGGGCCAGGGCCAGTTGCAGCGGGTAGTTCCACGGGGCGATCACCAGAACCACTCCGAGCGGCTCCCGTACGACCTGTGCCTGCGCGGGAGCGAACCGGTCCGGGACGGCGGCAGGCTGGGGAGCCAGCCACTGCTCCAGGTGCCGCACGGTGTGGTCGATGTCGCCGATCATGTAGCCGATCTCATAGCGGTCGGCCTCGGTCGCGCTCTTGCCCAGGTCGGCGCGCAGCGCCTCCCGCAGCGCCTCGGTGTTCTCGGTCAACAGGGCGCGCAGGGCCGTGAGTTGGCCCAGCCGCCAGGCCAACGGCCTGGTCCGACCTGACTCGAAGGTGTCGCGCAGCTGGGACACGACCGTGCTCTGCGGCAGGACTGAGCTCATGGTGCTTCTCCTTGGAGGGGGAGTGGGGTTGACGTCGGCAGTGACTTGAGCCTTTGGATGATTGAAGGATTCAAGTAATAAATCGACGGTATCCCTCAATGATTGAGTCTGTCAAGCAATGCCGCCTACACTGGTCGCATGACCGACATCTCCCCGGCCGTCCCTTCGGCGAATGCCGTTCCATCGGATGTCATCCCAACGGCGGCCCAGCTCATGGACCGGTTCGCCCAGGCCGCCGCCGACTACTACCGGAACTTCGGGCTGGTCGCCGCGGAGCACGGCCTGACGTTCATGCAGGGCAAGATGCTGAGCCTGCTCCGGCGGCCGATGTCGATGCGCTCACTGGCCGCGCTGCTGGGCTGCGACGCCTCCAATGTCACCTGGATCGTCGACCGCCTGGAGGCCCGCCATCTCGTCTACCGTGAGGTCGACCAGCACGACCGGCGGATCAAGAACGTCGCGGTGACCGACGAGGGCGCCGAGGTGATCCGCCTGATCCGGGCCGAGATGATGTCCAACCTGACCGCGTTGGAGCAGTTGGACGGCCCGCAGCGGCGCGCCTTCCACGATCTGCTGGCGCTGGCCTTCCCCGGCGACCCCGGGCATTGACGGCCGAAGGCAGCCCCCGCTGCGCGGGGTCAGGTCTCGTCGGTGCGGCTTGGGGCGCCTGGCGTGGGCCCGCCCACGAGAGTGATGGCGCGTGTCTCGGGAACTCCCAGCATCAGCAGGCTCGTGATCGTCGCTGCCCGGGCGCCGAGGGTCCCGTCCGACAGGTCGCCCTCCGACAGGTCGCTGTCGGCGATGGCGAACACGACGCCGTAGGCAACCTGGCTCAGAATGCCCGCCGGCAGGTGCTGTGCGAACACGTCGCTGTCCTGGCCCCGTTTCACGAGGTCGGCGAGCAACTCGTCGACCGGCCCGAGCAGGCCGTGGATCGCCTCGCCGTACTCGCCGCGGCGCAGCGCCAGCAGCACTCGGTACCGGTGCGCCACCGGCCAGACGCGGGCGATGAACTGGACCCAGGTCGCGTCCGCTGCTGCTTCGGAGGCGTTGACTTCGGTGAGCACGGCTGTCATCTCGGTGACGGCCCGTTCCGTGAGCGTCCGAACCAGGTCGAGGCGCGAGGGGAAATGGCCGTAGACCGTGCGGCGGACGACGCCGGCGGTGGAGGCGATGTCGCCCATGCCGGCGTCGGGGTTCTCGCCCAGCACGTCGAGGGCGACGTCGAGGATGCGATCGCGGGTCTCGTTCATCGAGCGCGTGCGGGAGGACTCGGTGGGCACGACACCAGTATTGCACACTGGTGTGCAGTGAATTACACTGCACACCAGTGTGCAATGGAGCGTTGCGCTGTGCTTTTTCGAAGCCCAGGAGAAGAGGAGGCCATGACCGCACCGATGCCGATGCCGATGCCGCCGACCTCGACCGCCGTCCGCCCGTTCACCGTCTCGGTCTCGGATTCGGAGATCGACGACGTGAAGCAGCGACTGGCCAGAACTCGATGGCCGGATGCGGAAACGGTGGGCGACTGGTCGCAAGGGGTTCGCGTGGAGAACGCCAGATCTCTGGTCGACTACTGGGAGCGCGGCTACGACTGGCGGCGCTTCGAGTCCGACCTCAATCGCCACCCCCAGTTCCTGACCGAGATTGACGGGCTGGACATCCACTTCATCCACGTCAGGTCCAAGAATGCCAACGCGATGCCGCTGATACTCACGCACGGATGGCCGGGCTCGATCGTCGAGTTCCTGAAGCTGGTCGGCCCGCTGACCGATCCGGTTTCGTTCGGAGGAGACGCCGCCGACTCATTCGACGTCGTCGTTCCGTCGCTCCCCGGGTTCGGGTTCTCCCAGAAGCCCACGGAGGCCGGGTGGAACGTATCGCGTATCGCAAGCGCGTGGGTGGAGTTGATGAAGCGTCTCGGCTACACGAGATGGGCCGCCCAAGGCGGGGATTGGGGTGCCGTCGTCACCACCGCCCTCGGGGCCATGCGGCCTGAGGGGCTTCTCGGAATTCACCTCAACACCCAGTACGCCTTTCCCGCGCAGATACCCGCCACCTTGTCGCCCGAACAGCGCTACGCCGTGGAGAGCCTCGCCCTCTACACCGGCGAGCTCGGTGGGTCGAACCACCTTCAGAGCACGAAGCCGGAGACCGTCGGATTCGCCCTGGCGGACTCTCCGGCTGGTCAGGCGGCCTGGATCTACGAGAAGTTCCAGTCCAAGACCGACAACCAGGGGCTCGCCGAGGACGCCCTCAGCGTGGACGACATGCTCGACGCGATATCCCTCTACTGGTTCACCAACAGCGCAGCGTCGTCCGGCCGCATCTACTGGGAGAACAAGTCGGGCACTCTCGCCGGCCCGAAGCTGACGCTTCCGGTCGCGGTGACCGTCTTCCCGAGGGACATCCCACGCCTGCCACGAAGCTGGATCGAGGACACCTACAGCAATCTGATCCACTACGGCGAAGCCGACAAGGGCGGGCATTTCGCGGCCTTGGAACAGCCCGAGATCCTGGTCCGCGAAATCCGCACCGGCCTGCGCAGCCTTCGTTCCTGACGCCAATGGTCACCGGCGTCCTCCGCACCCGGTGCGGGTGGGGAGGACGCCGGTGCGGGCTCAGTGCAGGGACTTGAGGGGGACGGTGTAGATGCCGCGGCCGTGGGTGGCGGCGTAGAGCTTGCCGTCGGGGCCGAGCGCGATCTGATCCACGGCGACGGCCGGGAGTTGGGCGATGGCCTTCCACGTGTTCCGGCCCGGTGCCCGGTACAGGGCACCCAGGTCGGTTCCCACGGCGAGGCCGCCGTTGGGGGTGAGGACCAGTGAGTCGGCGGGGATGTCGGGGAAGTTGGCGGAGATGTCCCCCCACGTCCGGCCGCCGTCGTGGCTCTCGTAGACGTGGCCGACGCCGGCGCCGGGGCCTTCGTTCCAGTCGCGGGAGAAGCCGCTGACAGTCAGGTAGACGTGGTTGGCGTTGTTGGGGTCGATGGCCAGGTCGGACAGGTAGCGGTTGGGTACGGCACCGGTGGTGGGGAGGGTGATCTGCTGCCAGCCGGTGCCGTCGGCGTTGCCGACCGCGATGCCTCGGGCGAAGCCCTGGCTGTTGCAGGGGCCGCACCAGGCGGCGTAGACCTTGCCGCCGGACGCGGCCACGGCGGTGGCGACGTGTCCGGCGCCCAGGTCGTAGGCGCTGGTCCAGGCGCTGGAGTCCCGGATCGTATAGCCCTGGGCCTGGACCCACACGTTCTCGCCGCCCGCGACCCAGGTGTTCGGGTTCTTCAGGTCGGTGGTGATCGGGGCGATGAAGCGGGCGTTGCTGGTGGCGTTGTCGGGCGGGGGCACGTTGTAGGTGGTCGGGGCGCCCAGACCGTTGTTGACGGCGCAGTTCTGGGTGACGTTGACCTCCAGGTAGACGTACTCCTGGGCGATGTTGCAGCCGTTGGCCGGGTCGGTCAGGGTCATGCCGCCGTCGCCTCCGAAGTCGGAGCCCATGACGGTGTCGTTGCCGCGCAGGAGGGACTGGCCGTTGTCCTGCAGTCCGCCGGTGACCGAGACGCCGCCGTAGGTGAGGTCCTTGCCGACGGCGACTGAGTAGTACTGCAGGGAGTCGATGGTGCCGTCGTTCAGCGAGGTCCAGTCGGTGGCGTGGCCGGAGGCGTCGGCGGCCCCGTTGATCGGGCGCTTGTAGACACCGCCGTCGTTGCCGACGTACAGCACAGTCCTGCCGTGGTATCTGCCGACGGCGACGGCGTGCTGGTCGGAGTGGGTGGTCTGGGAGCAGTCGCCGGTCTGCTTGGTGGGGTCGATGCTCCAGCAGGGGAAACCGAAGTTCCAGTACGGACCGGGGGTGGTCCAGCTGGTGCCGCCGTCGGTGGTTTCGAAGACCTCCTCCAGCCCGGCGTAGACGTGCTGCGGGTTGCTCGGGTCGACCTGGAGGAACTGGTTGTACCAGGACTGCAGGCCGGGGGCGTCCAGCGCCGAGCCGGAGGCAGCCAGGGAGTCGGCGTCGGCGATGCGGGTCCAGGGACCGAACGGGGAGCCGGACTTGGACACGAAGATCCCGTCCAGGGCGGTGTCGCCGCCGGCGGCGAGTCCGGCGGGGCTCTGGTCGATGGCGTAGTAGCGCGAGCCGTCCGCAGCGGGGGCGAAGGTCACGGCGCCCACGTCGTCGGCGTCGGCGGGCAGGTCGCCCAGCGACGTCAGACGCTGCCAGCTGCCGCCGGTTTTGGTGTAGAAGCCGTTGTAGTCGTCCCCGGAGCGCCAGCCTGCGGCGACCACGACGCGGGAGGGGTTCTTGGGGTCGAAGGCGATATCGCTGACGATGTTCTTGTAGGCCGAGGACGGGTCGTTCGCCAGCGAGCCGCCGGGCAGATAGGCGGGGTTGGGGGCGAACTGGAGCGTCCAGGGGCCGCTCAGGCGGGTGGTGGAGTGCGACCACAGGCCCTCGCTGGTGGCTGCCCACACGGTGCTGCCGCTGAAACGCAGTTCGTGGATGCTGGTGCTCTGCAACTCGGTGCCGCCCACCCGGTCGCGCGGCGAGAAGCTGCCGCGGGCGGGGTCGGCCAGCACGTAGACGCCGCTGCCGAGGTAGGCGTCGGCGTTGGTGGTGGACTCGCCGGTGCCCAGCCACAGCCAGCCCCTGCCGTCCAGGGTCAGCGCCCCGGTGGACTGGGCCGGGAGCCGGTCGCTGATCGGGGTCCACTTGCCGCCGCCGGTACTGGAGCGCCACACCCCGCCGCCCGCCGCCCCGGCGTAGACGTGCCCGTCGTCGTCCGCCGCCAGCGCGGCCATCCGCCCGGTCACCAGGCCGGAGCCGCCGCTGGAGTTGGAGTCGAGGTCGCGGTAGCGCGGATCGTCCGAGTTGTAGGGAAGGTTGGTGACGTTGTCCCAGTTCCCGCCGGTGCGCGGAAGGTTCTGCAACGCGGTCCACGCAGCGCCGTAGGCGCCGGGGGCGACCACACCGGGGGCGGTGCGCTCCGCGGCGGCCTGGGCGGCGCCGACGGATATCTCCTGCGACTCGTCGCCGTCGCCGTCGTCCTGGGGCGATGCGGCGGCCGGCCTTGCAGCTGGGTGGGCCTGGGCCTGGGCGTGGGCCTTGGCCGCGCCGGGGGCGAAGAGGTTCCCTCCCGTGCCGGACGAGGCTTGGGCGGGTATCGCCGTCATCAGTCCGGCGGCGGCCAGGGCGCAGATCGCGAGCCCTCTGCGCCTGAAGCGTGCGTTGTTCAACAGGTCCTCCCCGAGTGTGTGGTGTCACTGGTTCGTTCTGCTGTGCTTGTGTGCAGAGCGACTTGACCACACCCGGAGTGGTGGCAGGGGTGCCTGCGCACCACCTTTGCCGAATTGTTGTGATGTACCTGCCGAGAGAGCGCGGTGCCGAGCTCGAAGCGACGATGACGAAGTATCAGGTGGGTGGGAGGACGGCGAGGAGCTGCGGGGCGCTCCGGGCCCCTCGGCCCCCCGTCGGCCCCCCTCGGCCACGCCCGGCCACGCCCGGCGATCGCCGGTTGCCGCCAGGCCTCAGGCCATTGACATGAATCGCATAGGAGCGGGACAGTAGCGCCGTCCTCACGCACGTCCTGCACGATGTTCGGTTCTGCCGGGCTTCGCCCGCGCCCTCGGTGCGGACGTGCAAGAGGCCTGCTCCGTCGCCTCTCTTCCGTGGTGAACCGATGTCCGGACGTGCCCAGTTCCGGAAGGGGAACGGATCATGTCCCTGGCATCATTACTCCCGCGCCTGGTTCGACCCGGTTTGGTCACGGTGACGCTCTCCGCCGCCGCCCTGGTCTTCGCGACCGGCACCGCCACCGCGGCACCGTCGCTCACCCAGATCAGCGCTGACCCCTACACCAACTCCACCAGCCAGCACGCCACCGAGGTCGAGCCGGACACCTTCGCCTACGGCTCCACCGTCGTCTCGGCCTTCCAGGTCGGCCGGTTCACCGACGGCGGCGGCTCCAACGTCGGCTTCTCCACCTCCACCGACAGCGGGGCCACCTGGACCAACGGGTTCCTCCCGGGCATCACCACCCAGGCCGGCGGCAGCTACGCCCGGGTCAGCGACGCGTCGGTGGCCTACGACGCCAAGCACAGCACCTGGCTGATCTCCAGCATCCCGATCACCGCGGCGGTCGGCGTGCCCGCCGTCTTCACCAGTCGCTCCACCGACGGGGGACACACCTGGAGCAACCCGGTGACCACCGCCACCGGCTCCAGCCTCGATAAGAACTGGATCGTCTGCGACAACACCGCCACCAGCGCCCACTACGGCAACTGCTACACCGAGTACGACAACAACGGCAACGGCGACCGCATCCAGATGACCACCTCCACCGACGGCGGTCTCACCTGGGGCGCGTCCAAGAGCACGGCCAACAACGCCACCGGCCTGGGCGGCCAGCCCGTGGTCCAGCCCAACGGCACCGTGGTGGTCCCCATCGCCAGCGCCTCCGAGACCTCGATCAAGGCGTTCACCTCCACCAACGGCGGCAGCAGCTGGACCAGCGCCACCACGGTGACCACCGTCAGCACCTACACCGTGCACGGCTCGCTGCGCAGCGGACCGCTGCCCTCGGCCGAGATCGACGCGGCCGGCAAGGTCTACGTGGTCTGGCAGGACTGCCGCTTCCGCGCCGGCGGAGGGTCCTGCACCTCCAACGACATCGTGATGTCGACCAGCACCAACGGCACCAGCTGGTCGACCGTGGTCCGCATCCCGATCGACGCGACCACCAGCACCGTCGACCACTTCATCCCCGGCCTGGCGGTCGACCCGGCGACCTCCGGCAGCACAGCTCACCTGGCGCTGGCCTACTACTACCACCCGGTCGCCAACTGCACTGCGTCAACCTGCCAGTTGGACGTCGGGTACGTCTCCTCCACCAACGGCGGCAGCACCTGGACCACGCCGACCCAGCTGGCCGGGCCGATGAACCACTCCTGGCTGGCGAGCACCACCCAAGGGACCATGGTCGGCGACTACATCTCGACCTCCTTCTCCGCCGGAACCGCGCACCCGGTCTTCGCCGTGGCCACCGCGCCCAGCGGATCGGTCTTCAACGAGGCGATGTACACCCCGGCCGCCGGGCTCGCCGCCGTGGCCGGGACCACGGCCGCCACCCCTGCCACCACACGGCAGAACATCGCCTCGGCCCGACTGGCCGCGATCGCCTACGCCCAGTGGCTGGCAGCGGGCGGCACCTCAGGCGGAGGCGAGGACAGCCCCTGACCCAGCCAAGCCGATTTCCGGGCGGGAGCGGCAGTTCCCGGGCCTTCCCCCGCCCGGGAGCTGCCGCAACCCCGATGGCGCTCCGCCTCCAGAGCTGCCTGGCGATCGGGTGCTCGAAGCGTGCGGATGCCCGTCACGGGCCCGGCGTCGGCGCGATCCTTCGTCGAACCTTCGGATGTCGAACTTTCGAGGTCGCTGACGCATCTTGTAGGTATGACCTCGACTACTGCGACTCCGATGGCGACCCGGCCGGCTGACGCCGAGCTGGTGTTCGCGGCCGGGCGGGGTGACACGGCGGCCTTCGGGCTGCTGCTGGAAGGCCACCGCGCCCGACTAACCCGCCTGGCGCTGGCACTGCTGGGCGATCCGCAGGACGCCGCCGACGCGGTCCAGGACACGTTCCTGACCGCTCTGCGTCGGCTGTCCGAGCTGCGTGACCCGGCGGCCTTCGGCAGCTGGCTGGCGCGGATCCAGCGCAACGTGTGTCTGATGCGGCTGCGTGCGGCCCGCGAGATACCGGCCGAGGACGTCACCACCCAGCTCGACCGGGCGCAGCCGATGCCCTCGGCCGAGGAGTGCGTGGAGCGCCTGGCCCTGCGCGACTGGGTGTGGCAGGCACTCGGGGAACTGCCCGAGCCACTGCGAGTGACCGCGATGCTGCGCTACTTCGGCCGTCAGCACTCCTACCAGGAGATCGCCGAGATCACCGGTGTACCGGTGGGAACCGTGCGCAGCAGACTGCACCAGCTGCGGGCGGTCCTGGCGAACAGGCTGCTCGACGAGGCGGCACCTAGCAGCAGCAGTTCGCGGGACGCGGCCGGGCAGTGGGCCCGGAGCCTGCAGGACGCGTTCGAGGCTTTCAACCAGCGCAGCGATCCCGGACCGCTCGCAGCCCTCTACTCGACCGACGTGAAGGCCCGTTTGTTCCAGGGGCCGCAGCTGCGCGGGCGCGACGAGTTGCAGTCACTGCTCCTGGAGGACGACCTGGCGGACGGAGTCGGGTACCGGCTGACCAGCGTGGTCGCCAGCGGCGACCTGGCCGTCGTCGAGGTCCGGTTCCTCAATCCCCCCGCCGACCCCTTCCACTGCCCGCCCGCGTTCACCCAGGTCCTGCACCACCGCGGGTTCCAGGCACACCGGATGACCGCCTACTTCGCCGCCAGACCCGACGGCGACCCGAACCGCGAGAACGGATGACCCAAGGAGTCCGTCATGTTCCAGGAACTGTCCCGGCGCTGCTTCGCAGCCGCCTACGACGCCATCAACGGGCCCGCCGAACGAGCAGGTCTGCGCGAGCGTCGACGCTCGCTGCTGGCCCAGGCGGCCGGTGTCACGATCGAGATCGGCGCGGGCACGGGCCTCAACCTGCCGTACTACCCGGCGGCGGTCACCCGGCTGGTGCTGGTCGAACCCGACCCCCACATGCGGCGTCGCCTGCGCGCGCACGCCGAGCGGCTCGGCCGGACCACCGAGATCCTGGACGCCCGGGCCGAGCGGCTGCCGTTCCCGGATTCCGTCTTCGACACCGCCGTGGTCACCTTCGCCCTGTGCAGCGTCCCGCAGGAGCAGAGCGCGTTGGCGGAGATCGCGCGGGTGCTGCGGCCGGGTGGGGAGCTGCTGTTCCTCGAACACGTCCGTTCCACGGACCCGAAGGTCGCGGCCAAGCAGGACAAGCGGCCGTTCCCCTACCCGCTGATCGGCTGCCACCCCAACCGGGCGACGCTCGACGCGATCGAGGCCTCGCCGCTCACCGTCGAGTCCGTCCTGCACGGCGAGGTGCCGAAGGTCCCCAGGGTTGAGAGCCCCATGATCGTCGGCAGCGCCCGCCGCCCGGTCCCCACCGCTTGACCAACTTCCAGTGAAGAGAGAAGGCACGGCCGTGAACGAGAGCACCGCACACGAACTGGCCGGCAAGTTCGTCACGTTTCTGGAGACCGGCGACCCCCCGGAGGGGCTGTTCCGGCCGGACGTGTTCTGCGACTTCACCCCGCCCCAGTGGCGCCTGCAGTCCACTGGCGCCGAGGAGCTCGTCCAGACGCGTCGCCGGTCCCACCCGGCCAGGGGAGCCGTACCGCGCTGGCGCTGCGACCCCACACCGACCGGATTCGTCCTCGAGGTCGAGGAGCGCTGGACCGACACGGACGACCACTGGTACTGCCGCGAACTGTTCCGCGCCGACGTCACCGAGGGCGCCATCAGCGACCTCTCGGTCTACTGCACCGGCGACTGGAACTCCGCACAACAGGAACGCCACCGCAGCGAGGTCACCCTCCTCCGGCCGTAGCCCACAGGCCCTGGAGGTGTTCAGCGGACTTCTGCGCCGAGGGCGATGTCGAAGCCGGCGCCGTTGCGGGCCAGCCCCATCAGCAGGATGCCGGTCCATTCGAGGACCGAAGCCATCCCGAGCCCTCCCGTGTCCAAGGGCCGCAAGTCGATGCTCTCCAGAAACGCCGCGACTTGGGCCTTCGCCGCGGCGTCGTCGCCGGCGACAAAAACGTCCAGGGGCGTGTCGTGAGCGAGGACGTGGCCGAAGACCGAGTTCAGCGCCTTCACGACGGGTGTGCCCTCGGGGGCGGCAGCAGCGATCTCCTGGGCCGCCGAGCTGTCCGGGGTGGTCGCGAGTCCGCTGGCGTCGGCGTTGAAGGGATTGGAGATGTCGACGAGGATCTTGCCGGCAAGCGCGTCGCCGTAGTGAGTGACCACGTCGACTGCGCTGGTGTACGGGACGGCCACGATGACGATGTCACCTGCCGGCGTTGCGCCGAGAGCGGCGACGGTGGCTCCGTGGCCGATCTGGTCGGCCAGCGCCGAAGCCTTGGCGGTGTTGCGGCTCATGAGCTCGATCGCGTGGCCGTGCTTGGCTGCCCGGGTGCCGATGGCGGTGGCCATGTTGCCCGAACCGATGATGCTGATGGTGGTCATGACGTGTTCCTCTGCTGTCTGTGGAGCTGGCGGTAAGGAGTGTGTTGCCGTTCCGATGGGCTGCATCAAGCGCGTTGGCCACGCAGCATTGGCTCGCGGCCAGTTGCGTTCGCGGGCGACGTGTTCGCGTACCGCGGGGATGGTTTCAGCGGCGAAGCGTTCGATGACGTCCTGGTCGTCGCCGGCCAGAACGAAGGCGCTGACGCCGTCCTCGAGGTGACGAAGTCGAGGCCGAGCCGCTCACTCAGCTGCCCACACAACGACCGTGCTGCCATGGTGGGTCCGCTCCTCGCGCGGTCGGGCCGGAGCGCCGACATGAGGCACTCCTCCGGTCGGCACTCGCCGTCAGATCTGGCTGAACCCGCCGTCGACGACCAGGTTCGCGCCGGTGATGAAGCTGGCGTCCGAGGAGGCCAGGAACAGCGCGGCAGCCCCGATTTCCTCGCTGGTTCCCAGCCGTCCCAGCGGGATTGCGGCGGTGATCTGTTCCCGAAACTCGGGGGGCACGGTGCTGAAGAGCGCGGTGTCGATCGAACCGGGACTGACGACATTCACCCGGATACCGCGGACCTTCAACTCCGCGGCCCAGGTGCGGGCCAGTGAACGTACGGCGGCCTTGCTCGCCGAGTAGACACCGGCACCGGGGATGCCCTTGGTCGCGCTGCTCGTGCCGTTCAGGATGATCGACGCACCATCGCTCATCAATGGCAGCAGGTACTGAACGGTGAACACAGTGCCGCGGAAGTTCACGCCCACCAGAGCATCGAACGTATCGGGGGTGATACTTCCCAGCGGGTCGGTCACCGACGCGACGCCGGCGCTCGCGAAGAGGACGTCGACTCGTCCGTGGTGCTCCCGCACGGTCTCGGCCAAGCGAGCCAGGTCGTCCAGATTTCCCGAGTCCGCCTGTACACCCGTCACGTGGTGGCCGATGGCCGCGACCGCCTCGTCCAGTCTGCCCCTGTCCCGGCCGGTGATGAACACGTGGGCGCCTTCGGCCACGAACAACTTGGCCGTCGCCAACGCCATCCCGGAGGTTGCTCCAGTGATCACGGCGACCTTGCCATCAAGTTTGAGCATGCTGACCTTTGCCTTTCTGTCGGCCGAACGGCCGATCTGTGTGAACCTGCGAGGTACGTCGGGCCGGCGAGTTGACGCCGCCGGTGCGAAGCGCTCCGCAAACCGGGCTGGTCTCCCGTTCACGACTGCATGCCTACCGTAACAGATGCGTGCGCGCGCATGTAAACGGGCGAGCATCCAATTTTCAGGTACACTGCCGAGCGTGAGGGCACCCGTGTCGCAACCGCGAATCATTTCCCCGGACCAGGTCAACGGCTGGTTTGGGCTGCTGTTCACCCACGCGACGGTCACCGGGCGGATCGACGCCGTGCTGATGGACCAGCACAAGATCTCGTTCAGCACCGTCGAGATCCTGTGCTGGCTCCTGGAGGCCGAACCTCAGTCGGTTCGAGGTCTGTCCGGCAAACTCGTCAGCGTCAGCCCGACCAGAGCATCACGGTTGGTTCAGGGACTGATCGATGCCGGGCACCTCCAACGGGGAGCCGACCAAGGCGACGGTCGGGTGTCGCTCATCAGCTTCACCGAGAGCGGACGGCACTTCGCCGAGACGGTCAGACGAACCTTCGAGGATTCGGTCAGGAAATATTTCGTCGATCCCCTCGACGACGATGACATCGCTGCCCTCACCCGGATCTGGGCCAAGCTCGAAAACGCAGAAGGTCCTGGCTGAGGGGACACTCGCCGCATGATGCTCGAAGCCATCGGCACCCTCCTCGAAGCCGGGCGAACCGACAGCACGATCGCCGCCGAAATCGACGCATCAGACATCCTCGCCCGCTGTGCACTTCGTACCCCAGGACGACCATCGAGGCTTCGGGTCCCGGTGGACGTGGACGTACTCGAAGACCACATCCTGGGCGAGGAGGTCGAAGTAGTCGTCCCCGTCGGCCGGGCCGCCCATGCCTTCCTTGATGATGCGGAAGAACGGGCTGTTCGCCCTGCGCCGGGCAGCCCCTCATCTCGGTCTGCCGCACATCGATCTGACGCAAGGTCAGGTATGTCGGCCCCCGGTGCACAACGGGTGCACATCCCACCAGCCGAACTGACGAGATGCTCAGCGCGTACTCATGCCTGCGACACCCGGTTGTCGCCCGCGTACAGACTGCTCATGGCAGGGGTTGACGATCAAATGCCTCGTGTGGTCTCCCCGCGATCCGGTGGGCCGGAGTGCGCGACGGGTTCGGGCAGCGCTGCTGTGCTGTGGTGGGAGATTCAGACCGTGGTGATGACCCGGTTCTGTTCGAGGCGCGGGCTGCGGGGGAATGCGGGGCTCCCGTCCGGCTTGCCGATGGTGACTACGACGAGGGTCTTGTAGCCGGTCTCGGCGAAGAACTCCTGGTCGATGGCCTCGGCGTCCAGGCCGGTCATCGGGCCGGCGGCCAGGCCCACGGCGCGCACGCCGAGGATGAAGTAGCCGATCTGCAGGCCGGCGCTGACGGACGCTTCGACGAAGCGGTGGTCCTTGCCCTTGAAAAGGCTCTGCGCGGCCGGGAAGTGCGGCAACTGGGTGGGCAGGTGCTCGTGGAATTCGGGGTCGTAGGCGAGCACCGCGACCAGCGGAGCGCCGGCGGTCTTTGCCTTGTTGCCGTCCCACAGGTGCTCGACGAGACGCTCGCGCGCCTCGGGGGTGCGCACCAGCAGGATGCGTAGCGGCTGGGAGTTGAACGCGGTCGGTGCGTACTTGATCAGGTCGTAGATCGCGGCGACCTGCTCCTCGCTCACCGGCTCGTCGGAGAAGGTGGTCACGGTGCGTGCCTCGCGGAACAGCAGGTCCTGTGCGGTCGTGTCCAGGGCGACGTGCTCGTGCAGTTCGGTCATCGCGGTTCGATTCCGTTTCTTGGTCGGGTGGCGCTCGAAAGGTACGGATTCGTTCGCCGTCAGGACAGGGGTGCTTCGGCGGCTAGGCCGATCAGGGACCGGTAGGCGGCGGCGCTCAGGAGGCTTGAGTCGTAGATGGCGGTCAGGCGGCTGATCTTGCCGTTCTCGTCGAGTTCGAGGCAGGTGTGGCCGCGGTGCATCGGGGCGGCGTCCGGGGCGGCGGACCACTCGTAGCCGCCGCCCTGGCGGCTGCCTTCGGTGTGGAGCAGGGCGGCGCCCGGTCCGTAGGGGAGCTGTCCGAGCGCCCGGGCGTAGTAGCGCTGGGCCTGGAGGGTGCCGCGGACGCGGGTGTGCGCGGCCAGGTCCTCGTGGACCACGTCGTAGGACATCAGGGCGACGGCCCCGGCGGCGTCGCCCGTCGCGAACGCGGCCTGGAGCGCCCGGGCGGCCCGGACCACGGCGGGGTGGGCGTTCTGCTCGGAATCGCTGAAGTCGGTGGGATAGGTGCCGGTGATGGTGTTCTGGATGAGGGAGCTGCGGCCGTCCCAGTAGTCGACCCAGCGGGTGATCTTGTGGTTGTTGTCGAAGGTGACGGTGGAGAGGGCGCGGATCTCCTGGCCGAAGAACGCGGGGGTGTCCACGAACTCGATCGCAGCGCTTCGCGCGTCGCCGACGATGCGCAGCGGATAGGAGATCGCGTCGGCAGGCACGCTGGCGAGGAAGGGGGTGAAGAAGTTGCTCAGCGCCTGCCAGCCGGACATGCTGACGCCCAGGCAGGCGTCGATGTAAACGGTGTTCGTCCTGGAGAAGTAGGACATGAACCCTGCGGCGTCGTGCCTGCTCTTGGCCGTCAGGATGCCGCGGAAGATCGCGGCGATCTCCGGCGTGCAGTGCGCGGTGTCAGTGACACCGGACGGGTACGGCAGATGCTGCGTACCGTCGGCAGCCGTGTTGGCCGCGCGCGCCGTTCCGGCCGCGAACATTCCGGTGGCGCCGAGAGCCGCAGCCGTTCCGGCCAGGGCCCCTGTGCGGAGCATCGTCCGCCTCGTGGTTCCCTGCCGATCCACGTGATCCATCAGTAAGTTCCTTCCCGCATCGGATGATTCAGAGATTTGCGGATACCGCTGCTGCAAGTGCGGCCGGTCACCCGGCGGGCAGGGACCCCACCAGGTCGAATTCGTTGCCCTCCGGGTCGGCGAAGGTGGTCCAGCGGACCGCCGACTTCTCGGCGTCGGCGACGGGTGTGGCGCCGAGGTCGGTCAGCCGCTTGCTCTCGGCGTCGAACTCGTCGGTCCACAGGTCGAGGTGGAGGCGGTTCTTGACCGACTTGGGCTCCGGGACCTTCCAGAAGGCGAGCTTGGGGCCGCTGGTCGGGTCAGTGGCGTCGATCGCGGCGCTCTCGGCGGTCGCGCCCGGGTTGACCGGGCGGTGCAGAACCTTCGACCAGAATGCGGCGAGGGCGGCTGCGTCGGCGGCGTCGATGCTGAGGCCGATGACGGACGTGGTCATGACTGATTCCTTTTCTCCGAGTGATGCCGAGGTCCGGCACCGCTGCCAGGCGGTGGCGGCCAGCTACGGCGAGGCGTTTCCAGGCGGAGGGCGGTGCGCACCTTCTTCAACGCGTGCACCGCTCGGCCCTTACGGTTAAAGCTTTAAGTCAAGCTAGCCCGGCTCACTTCACGATGCAAGTCATCTGAGCCGCTGGTTCACTTCAACTTTTAAGCTATCCTGAAGTCATGGACGCCCCACAGGAGCCCCGCTGGCTCGACGCCGAGGAGGCGCAGGCATGGCTCGCCCTGGCCAGCACGCTGATCAGGCTGCCGTCCGCGCTCGATGAGCAGCTGCGTCGCGACGCCGGGATCGGCCACTTCGAGTACCAGGTGCTGGCCAAGCTGTCCCAAGTGCCCGACCGCACCCTGCGGATGAGCGTGCTGGCGGTGCAGACCGAAGGTTCGCTGCCGCGCCTGTCCCAGGTGGTCGCCCGGCTCGAGCAGCGCGGTTGGGTGCGCCGCACCCCCGACCCGACGGACGGCCGTTACACCCTGGCGACCCTGACCGACGAGGGCTGGACCAAGGTGGCCGAGGCCGCGCCCGGCCATGTCGATGAGGTTCGCCGCCTGGTCTTCGACCCGCTGACCAGGGCCCAGTCCCGGCAGCTGCGCGAGATCAACCGACGCATCATGCGCGCGATCGACCCGGACGAGCGCTCCCTCGACAGCTGAGGACGCGTCACGCCCCAGATGTGGTGTTCGGAACCGCGCTCGCCCTCAGCCCCGAGCTGCGTGCCTTTCTCGCTCGCTTCGCCGCTCGCTTCGCCGACCGGTTCCGGCTGCGGGCAGGCCACGACATCAAGGTGAGTCGAACATGCCCTAGTGCAACACGGAGACCCTGCCGCTCTCGGTAGTGAGCGGCAGGGTCTCCATGGCTACTGGCGGCCAGTCAGGAAATCAAGATCATCTTCCACGTGTCAGAGGTCGAAGTAGAGCTCGAACTCGTGGGGGTGGGGGCGGAGGGAGATGGGGAGGACTTCCTGGGTGCGCTTGAAGTCGATCCAGGTGTCGATCAGGTCGGGGGTGAAGACGCCGCCGGCGAGGAGGTAGTCGTGGTCGGCCTCGAGGGCTTCGAGGACGGCGGGGAGGGTGGCCGGGACCTGGGGGACGGAGGCGTGCTCGTCGGGGGCCAGTTCGTAGAGGTCCTTGTCGACCGGCTCCAGCGGCTCGATCTTGTTCTTGATGCCGTCCAGCCCTGCCATCAGCATCGCCGAGAAGGCGAGATAGGGGTTGGAGGACGGGTCGGGCGCGCGGAACTCGATGCGCTTGGCCTTGGCGTTGGCGCCGGTGATCGGGATGCGGATCGCCGCCGAGCGGTTGCGCTGGGAGTAGACCAGGTTGACCGGGGCCTCGAAACCGGGGACCAGGCGGTGGTAGGAGTTCACCGTCGGGTTGGTGAAGGCCAGCAGCGAGGGGGCGTGCTTGAGCAGGCCGCCGATGTAGTAGCGGGCCATGTCGGACAGGCCCGCGTAGCCCTGCTCGTCGTAGAAGAGGGGCTCGCCGCCGCTCCACAGGGACTGGTGGCAGTGCATGCCGGAGCCGTTGTCGCCGAAGATCGGCTTGGGCATGAAGGTCGCGGTCTTGCCGTTCCGCCAGGCCACGTTCTTGATGATGTACTTGAACAGCATCAGGTCGTCGGCCGCGGCGAGCAGCGTGTTGAACTTGTAGTTGATCTCGGCCTGGCCGGCCGTGCCGACCTCGTGGTGCTGGCGTTCGATCTGCAGGCCGGCCCGGGTCAGCTCCAGCGACATCTCGGCGCGCAGGTCGGCGAAGTGGTCCACCGGCGGGGCCGGGAAGTAGCCGCCCTTGTAGCGGACCTTGTAGCCGCGGTTGCCGCCCTCCTCGACGCGACCGGTGTTCCAGGCGCCGGCCACGGAGTCGATCTCGTAGAAGGACTTGTTCTGCTTGGTCTCGAAGCGGACGTCGTCGAAGACGTAGAACTCCGCCTCGGGGCCGAAGTACGCGGTGTCGGCGATGCCGGAGGAGGCGAGGTACGCCTCGGCCTTCTTGGCCACGTTGCGCGGGTCGCGGCTGTACTGCTCGCCGGTGATCGGGTCGTGGATGAAGAAGTTGATGTTGAGGTGCGATTCCTTGCGGAAGGCGTCGAGCCTGGCCGTGCTCAGGTCGGGGACCAGGGCCATGTCGGACTCGTGGATCGCCTGGAAGCCGCGGATCGACGATCCGTCGAACATCAGGGTCTCGGCCGGATCGAAGGACTCCGCGGGCACGGTGAAGTGCTGCATGACGCCTGGAAGGTCGCAGAACCTGACATCGACGAACTTGATGTCATTGTCCGAGATGTAGCGGGACATCTCTTCGGCGTTGTTGAACATCCATCCTCCTCGGCCCGGCAAGCGCCAGGATTGCGGGTGCGGGACCGCCGGTCCCGCCGGCGGCACCGGTGTGGCTCACGATAGGAACAGGCCGTTTCTCGCCTGTGACTCACATGTTTCGCGGATGTTAACCGCACCAGGTCAACGCGGGGACAACCCTTGTGGTTCCTGGCCTTTGAGGGTTTGACGATCTTCCGGTTGTTTCACTCCTTGGAGAGTGGACTAGACCAATATGGGAGCTGTCCCAGTCTCCCTACCCCGGTCGCAAATCGGTAGACCTCGGACGGCTACCCTGGCTCTGTGGACGACAGTAGAGATGCGCTGGGATCGTGGATAGAAGGCCCCCAGGTGGGCGCGGCGCCGGCCGAGGGCGACCCCCGCTACCGGGGCGAGCGGCTCGGCCTGCCCGAGGAGGGCACCGGGTCGATGGCCCCGACCGGCCGGCGCCTGGTGGCCCTGGTGATCGACTGGTGGCTGTGCGCGATGGTCTCCTACGGACTGATCACCCACGGCAACCTGGTGCGGGCCAACGACTGGACCCTCTTCGTCTTCTTCGTGCTCAGCGTACTCACGGTGGGCACCATCGGCAGTACGCCCGGTAAGCGCCTGCTCGGGATGCGGGTGGTGCGGGTGGACGGCAGCCGGGCGACGATGGGGCAGGTCGCGCTGCGCACCTTCCTGATGATGCTGGCCATCCCGGCCGTGATCTGGGACCGCGACGGGCGCGGGATGCACGACCGCCTGGTCGGTACGGTCGAGGTCCGGATGTAGTCCGGAGCAGTACACGCGGAGCGGCCCCGGTCGCGTCCTTCGGCAGAAGGCGCGGCCGGGGCCGTCGCGTGTGTTGAGGTGGGGAGTGGGGGACCGGGGGAGCCGGTCAGCGGCCCTTGGGCATCCGCGCGCTCTTGGGCATCGGGCCCTTGGGGATCGGCGCGTTGGACATCAGGTCGCCCATCGCCCGCAGCCGGTCGTTGATCTGGGTGACCTGCGACGGCGGAAGCGTCCGCGGCATCTTGGTCAGGTGCATCTGCAGCCGCTTGAGCGGGATCTGGCCCTCGCCCTCGCCCACGATGATGTCGATCACCGGGACGTCGCCCGCCGCCTTGCTCATCCGGCGCTTCTCGGCGGCCATCATCGGCCGAAGCCGGTTGATGTTGCCCTCGCCGACCAGGACGATGCCCGGACGGCCGACCGCGCGGTGCACCGCGTCCTGCTGGCGCGTCGCCGCGACCACCGGGGTGATCGTCCAGCCGCGCTTGATGTTGTTGAGCACGGCCGCAGCTGCGCCGGGCTGCCCGTCCATCTGCCCGAAGGCGGCCCTCTCGGCCCGGCGGCCGAAGACCACCACGGCGGCCAGGATCCCCGCGAAGAGGCCCAGGATGCCGAGGTAGATCGGGTGCCCGACCAAGAAGCCGATAACGAGGAGCACCGCGAGGGTGCCGAGCCCGATACCGGCGATGATGAGACCGATTTTCGGGTCGACCCGCTTGGTCATGGTGTACGCCAGACGGATCTGCTTGAGCCGTCCGGGGGTTTCGTCGGTGGTTTCCTGCCTCGCCATGGGGCCATCGTACGGTGCGACCGGCATGGTTTCCCAAGCCCGGGGGCCTGAGTCCGTATCGGGTTGATCTCAGTGCGCGGAGCGCACCGTGACCCGGTGGACGTCCTCGCGGTCCTGGGCGTGGCGGCGGTTCTCGCAGACCGCGTCCCAGGCGTTGCGGCGGGCGGTCTGCTGGCCGCTGCCGAGCAGCACCGACTCCGCGATCCGGAGGGCGCCGCCGAAGGAGCGCAGGCCGCCGCTGAGCAGGCCGGTGCTGATGCCTCCGGTGCTCAGGCTTCCGTCGACCGACGGCCGCCCGGTGGACTGTGCTCGCGATACCGACTGCATGCGTAACCACTCCCCTCGTGGTCGTGCTGTCTGTCCGGGGTACTGCCTCTGAGCGCTGCCGCTGACGACTCCGAGGCTGCCACCCCATCGTCACCACACCGTGTTACCGCGCGGTGACCCCCGGGTCAAACGTAGATGAAACCCTCGCACGGAGTTTCGGTCATGCGGTTCAGACGGTGGCGCCGCGGTGCTCCAGGGCCTGCCGGTAGAGACGCCCGGCCCGGTACGAGGAGCGGACCAGCGGGCCCGACATGACGCCGGCGAAGCCGATCTCCTCGGCCTCCTGCTGCAGCTCCACGAACTCCTGCGGCTTGACCCAGCGCTCGACCGGGTGGTGCCGGGGGGAGGGGCGCAGGTACTGGGTGATGGTGATCAGCTCGCAGCCGGCCCGGTACAGGTCCCGGAGCGCCTCGCTGACCTCCTCGCGGGTCTCGCCCATGCCCAGGATCAGGTTGGACTTGGTCACCAGGCCCACCGCGCGGGCCTCGGTGATCACCTTGAGCGAGCGCTCGTAGCGGAAGCCGGGGCGGATCCGCTTGAAGATCCGGGGCACCGTCTCGACGTTGTGCGCCAGCACCTGCGGACGGGACGAGAAGACCTCGGCGAGCTGCTCCGGCACCGCGTTGAAGTCCGGGATCAGCAGCTCGACGCCGGTCCGCCCGGTGGGGCGGTCGGCGGTCACCGCGTGGATCTGGCGGACCGTCTCGGCGTAGAGCCAGGCGCCGCCGTCGTCGAGGTCGTCACGGGCGACACCGGTGATGGTGGCGTAGTTGAGGTCCATCTTCAGCACCGACTCGGCCACCCGGCGCGGCTCGTCGCGGTCGAAGTCGGCCGGCTTGCCGGTGTCGATCTGGCAGAAGTCGCAGCGCCTGGTGCACTGGTCGCCGCCGATGAGGAAGGTCGCCTCGCGGTCCTCCCAGCACTCGAAGATGTTGGGGCAGCCGGCTTCCTGGCAGACCGTGTGCAGGCCCTCGGACTTCACCAGCGACTGCAGCGCGGTGTACTCGGGGCCCATCTTCGCCCGGGTCTTGATCCACTCGGGCTTGCGCTCGATCGGGGTCTCGCTGTTGCGGACCTCCAGTCGCAGCATCTTCCGACCGTCGGGTGCGACAGCGGACACGTAGCGGCTCCCTCAGAGTTGTTGCAGTGGTGACTGCTCTTGCTGCACTTGTTGCTCGTACTGCCAGGCGATTACCCAGGATACGCCTGGGATTCCATGGCTCGGACGCCCGGTGGGACGGCCAATCGGCGCCGGGTGCTTCCCTCAGACGGCAACAGCGGCCGGGGACGGGTGATTCCCGGCCGCCAGCACCGCGCTGAGGTGGCGTTCCACCACCGGCAGGACCTCGGGGACGGTCACCGTGCGGCCCAGTTCGGTGCTCAGCGAGCCGACCCCGGCGTCGCGGATCCCGCAGGGGATGATCTGGTCGAACCAGGTCATGTCCGGATCGCAGTTCAGGGCGAAGCCGTGCATGGTCACGCCCCGGGCCACCCGGACCCCGATCGCGGCGAGCTTGCGGTCGTCGCCGCGCTGCCCGGCGTTGGACGCCGCGTACTCGGGGCCGGCCAGCCGGGGGTCAAGGCCGAGCTTGGCGCCCATCCGCAGGGTCAGCGCGCCGATGTTCACCACCCGGTCCGCGTCGACCACCGCGCCCGGCAGCTCCTGGCCCAGCACCCACACGCCGCTGCGGCCCTCGACCCGGGTGGTGCCGGTGCCGAACTCGGCGCAGGCCCGGATCAGCGCCTCCTCCAGGCGGCGTACGTACGCGACCACGTCCATCGGCTCCGGCAGCTTGACGATCGGGTAGCCGATCAGCTGGCCGGGGCCGTGCCAGGTGATCTCGCCGCCGCGGGTGACCGCGACCACCGGGGTCCCGTCCAGCGGGTAGTCCTCGGGGCGGGTGCGGCGCCCGGCGGTGTAGACCGGCTGGTGTTCGAGCAGCAGGACGGTGTCCGGGATCTCGTCGGCGACCCGCAGCGCGTGCAGCCGCTGCTGCTCGGCCAGGGCCTCCTCGTACGGGACCGCCCGCTCGCCGATGCCCATGTGCACAAACCGAAGCCCGCCGTCGACCACTGGTGTCACCCCTTGTCCTGTGTACCTGTCGGCAACTGTACGACTGTCGGACGATGGGAACGGGATGACAGATATTGAAATCTGTCATCGCATCGTGCATAGTTGTCCACAGCAGGTCGCACACCACCGAAAGGACCCTCATGAACCTCCGCCAGCTCGGCAGCACCGGCCCCCGTGTCTCCGCCCTCGGCCTGGGCGCCATGGGCATGTCCGGCATGTACGGTCCGGCCGACGAGGCCGAGTCCATCGCCACCGTGCACGCCTCGCTGGACGCGGGCGTGACCCTGATCGACACCGGCGACTTCTACGGCATGGGCCACAACGAGCTGCTGATCAGGGACGCCCTGCGCAGCAGCGGCCGGGACCGCGGCGAGGTCGCGGTCAGCGTCAAGTTCGGCGCCCTGCGCGACGCCGACGGCGGCTGGCTCGGCAACGACGCCCGCCCCCAGGCGGTCAAGAACTTCCTCGCCTACTCGCTGCGCCGTCTTGGCACCGACTACATCGACATCTACCGCCCGGCCCGGCTCGACCCCGCCGTCCCGATCGAGGAGACCGTCGGCGCCATCGCCGAGATGGTCCAGGCGGGCCACGTCCGCCACATCGGCCTCTCCGAGGTCGGCGCGGAGACCATCCGCCGGGCCCACGCCGTGCACCCCATCGCCGACCTGCAGATCGAGTACTCGCTGATCTCCCGCGGCCTCGAGGCCGAGATCCTGCCGACCACCCGCGAGCTGGGCATCGGCATCACCGCCTACGGCGTGCTCTCCCGCGGCCTGATCAGCGGCCACTGGAAGGCGGACCAGCCGGTCGCCCCCGGCGACTTCCGCGGCGTCAGCCCGCGCTTCAGCGCCGGCAACATCGACACCAACCTGGCCCTGGTGGAGGCGCTGCGGGCGGTCGCCGAGGCCAAGGGCGCCAGCGTGGCGCAGACCGCCATCGCCTGGGTGCTGGCCCAGGGCGAGGACATCGTCCCGCTGGTCGGCGCCCGCCGCCGGGACCGGCTGACCGAGGCCCTCGGCGCGCTGGACCTCAAGCTCGACGCGGCCGACCTGCAGGCCATCGAGGCGGCGGTCCCGGCCGGCGCCGCCGCCGGCGACCGGTACATTGCTGCGCAGATGGCACATCTGGACAGCGAGAAGTAAGGCCGGACGACCTGCGATGGCGGAATCAGCGCTCAGCACCGAGCAGATCCTGGTGGCGGCGGAGGACGTGCTGCGCCGCTTCGGGCCTGCCAAGGCCACCGTCGTGGACGTGGCCCGGGCCCTGGGCGTCAGCCACGGCACGGTCTACCGCCACTTCCCGAGCAAGGCCGCGCTGCGGGGGGCGGTGACCGAGCGCTGGCTGGATCGCGCCCATGCCGCGCTCCCGGCCGTGGCCACCGGGTCGCAGCCGCCGGACGTCCGGCTCCGGCTCTGGCTGGAGACGCTGTACCGGGCCAAGAAGCACAAGGCCCTGGACGACCCGGAGCTGTTCGCGACGTACCAGGTGCTCGTCGACGAGAGCAGTGCTCTCATCGACGGGCACCTGACCGCCCTGGAGACCCAGCTCGCCGTGATCATCGCGGAGGGCCAGGACGACGGCATCTTCGCCGAGGTGGGCGATCCGCTGACGCTGGCTCACACCGTCTTCCAGGCCACCGCCCGCTTCCACGACCCGGCCTACGCCTCCACCTGGACCACCCCCACCGCGGACCAGGAGTTCGCCGCGCTGGTCGGCCTGCTGCTCCGCGGCCTGGCCGCCCGCTAGGCGTCCGCCAGGCGGTGCAGCCGTAGCGCGAGCTGGAGTTCCAGGGCGCGCTCCGGCGCGTTCCAGTCCGTGCCCAGCAGCGCCTCGACCCGGTCCAGGCGCTGCACCACCGTGTTCACATGGACGTGCAGCTCGTCCTTGGCCCGGGTCAGGCTGCCGCCGCAGGCGAAGTAGGCCTGCAGGGTGCGGACCAGTTCGGTGCCGCGCCGGGCGTCGTAGTCCAGCAGCGGGCCGAGCGCCTGGCCGACGAATCCGGAGACGTCGTGCCCGTCGCCCAGCAGCACTCCGAGGAAGCCCAGATCGGCGGATGACGCCCCGTCACCGGTCCGGCCGAGGACGTGCAGGCCGCGCAGGCAGCGCAGCGCCTCCTCGTGCGCGGCCACCAGCGCGGCAGGCCCGGTCGCCGGTGCGGCGGCGCCGACGGTGACAGTCAGTCCGGTGAGCTGCCCCAGCTGCGCCGCCACCGAGCGGGCCACCGCGCCGGGCGCGAGGCAGGGCTCGCCGGGCAGCAGCAGTACCAGCGCGCCCCCGTGCTCGGCGCTGATGCCGCCCCGGCCGAACAGCACCTGGGCCGCGGCCCCGGCGAGCTTGCTCCGGGCCTGGTCCGGTACTTGGGCCACCAGCAGCAGGTGCGGCCTGCGCAGGTCCACGCCCAGCCGCCGCCCGCGTTCGACCAGGCCGTCCGGATCGCGCTCGGGGGAGTTGAGCAGATCGGTGAGCAGTTCCCCGCGCACCCGGTTCTCGGTCTCGGCGACGGACCGGCGCAGCAGCAGGAGCAGCGCCGTCACCACACTCGCCCGCTCGAACAGCCGCCGGTCGGCGTCCTCGAGCAGCGGACGGTCCGTCAGCACCAGGCTGCCGAGCAGTTCCTGACCCGCCAGCACCGCGCAGATCCAGCGCCCGCGGTGCTCGATGGCGCGGCCGTGCACCCGGGACTCGGCGACGGCGTCGGGGTACGGCTCGCCGCCGGCCGGGGGACCGGTCAGCAGCTGCCCCTGCGGGTCGTGCACGGTGATGCCGCCGCCCAGCAGCTGGGAGACGGCCTCGGCGACGGCGCTGATCTCGCCGCCGCGCAGCACCAGGTCGGTGAGCCGGTCGTGGGCCTCCTCGGCGCGCTGCATGGCGGCGGCGTGCTCCCGGATCACGGCGTTGGCCTCGGCCAGGTCGGCCAGTGCGGCGCGGGTGTCCTCCAGCGCGCGGGCGGTGTCGATGGCGATGGCGGCGTGCGCGGCGAGCGAGCACAGCAGGGCGACTTCGTCCGGGGTGAACGGGCGGGGCGAACGGTCGGCGGCGAAGAGCACCCCGATCACCTTGCCGTCCCCGGCGCTGCCGCCGCCGCTGCCCGCGTGGGAGCCGAGGAGGAGCGGGACGCCCAGGATGCCGACCAGGCCCTCGTCCACCACGCCGGCGTCGATGGTCCTGGTGTGGTGGAAGCGTGCGTCGGTGCGGTAGTCGGGGGTCGCGTAGGGGCGGGCGGTCTGGGCCACCAGGCCGCCCAGGCCCTCGCCCAACTCCAGCCGCAGGCCCTGGAACAGGGCGGAGACCGAGCCGTCGGTGACCCGCATGTAGGTGTCCCCGGCGGCCTCGTCGGGCAGCGTCAGGTACGCGGTGTCGGTGCCGAGCAGCATCCGGGCCCGGCGCACGATGGCCTGCAGCACGGCGTCCAGGTCGCGCGAGGCGGCGAGGTCCCCGGCGGTGTCGAACAGGGCGCTGAGCTGGTTCTCCCGCCGCCGGTGCTGGCTCAGGGTGCGCTGCACCCGGAGCGCCAGCCGCCCCGACTCCTGGTCCGCGCCGGGCACCGCCGCCAGCTCCTCGGCGGAGGCCCCGTCGGCGAGCAGGCGCAGCAGCCGCCGGGCGGCGGTGTCGGAGTCATGAGGAGGGTGGCTGAGGTCTTCCATGGTGCGGGTCATCGTTGCAGCTCAGAAGCTTCTCTGTCACGGGGTGTGAACGGTCTGCCGGAGGGTGGGGGTGCGCGGCGGAACGTGGCCTCCGCCGCGCACCCCCGGTCGGGGGAGCGGACCGAGGGGGTCAGACCGCGGCGGCGTCCGTGGCGTCAGCCGCAGCACCAGCCGCGGTTCCGGCCTGGGCCCGGGCCGGGACGGCCGCTGCGCCGTCCGGGACCACCTCGGCCAGGTCGCGGCCACGGGTCTCCTTGGCGAAGAGCAGGGCGATCACGGTGACCACCGCCGCCAGCGACAGGTAGACCGAGACCGGGGTCGAGTCGCCGTAGTGCGCCAGCAGCGCCACCGCGATCAGCGGGGCCGGGGCCCCGGCCGCCACCGAAGCGAACTGGGCGCCGATGGACGCGCCGGAGAAGCGCATCCTGGTGGCGAACAGCTCGGAGAAGAAGGCCGCCTGCGGGGCGTACATGGCGCTGTGGAAGACCAGGCCGACGGTCACCGCGAGCACCAGCATCGGGAACGACCGGGTGTCCAGCAGTCCGAAGAACGCCCAGGCCCAGACCCCCACCCCGACCGCGCCGACCAGGTACACCGGCTTGCGGCCGACCCGGTCGGAGAGCGCGCCGAACATCGGGATCAGGCAGAACTGCACGGCGGAGCCGATCAGCACCGCGTTGAGCGCCGTCTGCTTGGCCAGGCCGAGGTGGTCCACGCAGTAGGTGAGCACAAACGCGGTGATCACGTAGTAGGAGATGTTCTCGGCGATCCGGGCGCCCATCGCGACCAGGATGTCGCGCCAGTGCTGCCGCAGCACGGACACCAGCGGCGAGGGCTCGGCCGGTCCGTCCGCGGCGGCACGCGCCGCGGCCTTCGCCTGGGCGGCCTTGAACAGCGGCGACTCGTCCACGCTGAGCCTGACCCACAGGCCGATGCCGACCAGTACCGCGGAGAACAGGAACGGTATCCGCCAGCCCCAGGCGACGAAGGACGCGTCGGACTGGACACTGGTCATCAGCGAGAGCACGCCGACCGCGATCAGGTTGCCCGCGGGCGCGCCGCCCTGCGGCCAGGAGGCCCAGAAGCCGCGCCGCCGGGCGTCCCCGTGCTCGGAGACCAGCAGCACCGCCCCGCCCCACTCCCCGCCGAGGGCGAAGCCCTGCACCACGCGCAGCGTGGTGAGCAGGATCGGCGCGGCGATGCCGATGCTGGCGTAGCCGGGGACGCAGCCGATCAGGGCGCTGGAGACGCCCATCATCAGCAGGCTGACCACGAGCAGTTGCTTGCGGCCGATCCGGTCGCCGAAGTGGCCGAAGACCAGGGCGCCCAGTGGGCGGGCGGCGAAGCCGATGGCGTAGGTGAGGAACGCCAGCAGGGTGCCGGTGAGTGGATCGGACTTGGGGAAGAACACCTTCCCGAAGACCAGCGCGGCGGCCGATCCGTAGAGGAAGTAGTCGTACCACTCGATGGTGGTGCCGACCAGGCTGGCGGCGACGATCCTGGTCAGGCCCTTGGGACTGGGGGCGGGCGGTGCGTTCACAGCGGTGGGAGCGCCGGCCATGGGGGAAGCCCTTCGTGTCGGGTGGCGGATGGAACGGGGGCGGGTGGGGTTCAGCGCGCGGTCCAGCCGCCGTCCAGGGGGAGCGACGCGCCGGTGATGTAGCCGGACGAGGCGGAACACAGCCACAGCGCCGCCTCGGCGACCTCGTCCGGCTCGATCAGCCGCTTGATCGCGGTGCGGTCGAGCATGATCTGCTCCACCACGTCCTCCTCGGAGATGCCGTGCGCCAGCGCCTGGTCGGCGATCTGGTGCTGCACCAGCGGTGTGCGGACGTAGCCGGGGTTCACGCAGTTGCTGGTCACGCCGTAGGGGGCGCCCTCCAGGGCGACCACCTTGCTCAGCCCTTCCAGGCCGTGCTTGGCGGTGACGTAGGCGGACTTGAAGGCGCTGGCCCTGAGCCCGTGCACCGAGGAGATGTTGACGATCCGTCCCCAGCCCTGCGCGTACATGTGCGGCAGGGTGCGCCGGATGATCCGGAACGGGGCCTCGACCATGACCTTCTGGATCAGTACGAAGCGGTCCGTCGGGAAGTCCTGGAGCGGGGCGACGTGCTGCAGCCCGGCGTTGTTGACGACGATGTCGGCGTCGGCCGGCAGCGTCTCGACCGCCTCGGGGTCGGCCAGGTCGACGACGAAGGCGGTGCCGCCCACCTCCTCGGCGACTGCCTTGGCGGCCTCGGCGACCAGGTCCACCACGTAGACGTGGGCCCCGGCGGCGGCGAAGGCGCGTGCGCAGGCCCGTCCGATGCCTCCGGCGGCGCCCGTCACCAGGGCCGTCCGCCCGGCCAGCACGGCGGGACGGGGTGCTGCTGCGGCGCGGACTGCGGGGTGGACTGCGGGGCGGCTCGCGCGGTCCGCCGGGGTGCTCTCCATGGCCCACACGCTAGGAACCGCGGGACGGCGCTGACATGTGGGCGGAAACCACAGCAGGGCGTCCGACTATGGCGTCGCACCCCATCAGCGGTGGCCCTGGCAGGACGGCCCGCCGCCGCGTGGCATCCTGACGCACCATCACCGGATCGAGGGGCTGCTGTCACTCAATCGGGCGATTAAGTTGACAGAATCGGCCATACGGGTCAAATGCTCGCTACATTCACGCCGTTCCCGTAGGGAGCTCGCGGCGTACTCCGGGGGGCGCATCCCCCGTGGCGGCGCGCGCACCCGGAAGGTGTGTGGCACATGCCCCAGCGGCCAGTAACCGACCGATCGTCGGCCGAGGCCCGACCCGACCGATCGGCTACCGCCGAGCGGTCGGCTCCCGCCGAGCGCCCCCGGTCGGCCGACCCGCGACTCGGCCAGTCCCGGCTCGCCGTGGACCCGGCGGGCCACGAGGCCGCCCGGTCGCCCCGGGCTGCCGTCGAGCGCTCCTCGATCGCGCGCTCGCACAACCAGCGCCTCGCCGCTCTGATCGAGGAGGCGGGCTTCTCCCACGCCGGGCTGGCCCGCAGGGTGGACCAACTCGGCCTGGAGCACGGCCTCGACCTGCGCTACGACAAGACCTCGGTCACCCGCTGGCTGCGCGGCCAGCAGCCCAGGGGAGCCACCCCGGCGCTGATCGCCGAGGTCTTCACCCGCCGCCTCGGCCGCCGGCTCTCGGCCCAGGACCTCGGCCTCGACGCCTGCGCGCCGGTGTACGCGGGCCTGGAGTTCGCGGAGACCCCGGCCGAGGCCGTCGACATCGTCAGCAGCATGTGGCGCAAGGACACTGGGGCGCACTCCGAGCTGCGCCGGATCGCCTTCACCCCGGCCGGCCTGGTCGTGCCCAGCCGGGACTGGCTGATCGGCCGCAGCGACGACCGGGTCGCCCGGGAGACCGCCCAGGACCTGGGCATCGGCCCGGGTCCCGGCCCCGGCCGTCCGGTGATGCGTCCCGCCGGCCTGGCCCCCGGCATCCCGGCCCAGACCCGCCGACCCCCGCTGCCGGTCGCCGGGGGCGGGAACGGCAACAGCGGCGGCATCGGCAACGCGGGCGGGATCGGCAGCGGGGTGGCCGGGCTGCACGGCGAGTTGGCGCCCCCGCCGCCGCCCCCGCGCGGGCTGCACCGGGTCGGACGCGGCGACGTCGCGGCGGTGCACGCCGTCGGCGACCTGTTCCGCTCGCTCGACAACGCCTACGGCGGCGGCCACGCCAGGCAGGCGCTGATCCGCTACCTGGAGAGCGAGGCCGAGCCGATGCTGCGCGGTCGCTACAACGAGGCCATCGGCCGCTCGCTGTTCGGCGCGGTCGCCGACCTCACCCGGCTGGCCGGCTGGACCTCCTACGACATCGGCGCGCACGGCCTGGCCCAGCGCTACTTCGTCCAGTCGCTGCGCCTGGCCCAGGCCGCCAACGACCGGCTGTACGGGGCGTACGTGCTGGTCACCATGAGCCGCCAGGCGGTCTACCTCGGCCACGGCCGGGAGGCGGTGCAGTTGGCCAGGGTCGCCCAGCAGGGGATCGGCACCGCCGCGCCGACCGCGGTCCAGGCGCTGATGCACGCCGCCGAGGCGCGCGGCCACGGCCTGATCGGGGACGCCCGCTCCTGCACCACCTCGCTGGTCCGCGCGGAGCGGGCGCTGCAGGCCGCCCGCCCCAGCGACGAGATGCCGAGTTGGGCCCGCTTCTTCGACGAGGCCCAGCTCGCGGACGAGTTCGGCCACTGCTACCGGGACCTCCAGCAGTGGCGCCCCTGCGCGCAGCACGCGGAGCGGTCGCTGCGGCTGCGGGCGACCGGGTACGCCCGCAGCCGGGTGTTCTGCCGCACCGTGCTGGCCACCGCCAGGCTGGGCCTGGGCGAGGTGGACGAGGCGTGCACGGCCGCGACGGAGGCCCTGCGCGGGGCCACCGAGATGCGCTCGCTGCGCGCGGTGGAGTACCTCCGCGAGTTCAGCCGTCGGCTGGGCCCCTACCGGGGCACCGCCGCCGTCCGCACCTTCGAGGAGGCAGCGCACAGCGCGGGCATCATCTGATCCGGCGTCAGGAACCTAGACGTCAGGATCCTAGGCGGCCAGGTCGGCGTCCGGGACCAGGGGCAGGCCCAGGTCGCGGAGCACCGCCGCGGCGGCCCTGCGGCCGGAGCCGAGGGCGCCCTGGGCGCTGCTGGTGTCGCGGTGGTCGCCGCAGACGTACAGCCCGTGCAGCACCCGCACCGGGCGGTGGAAGTGGTGCGGGGGCGGCATGGCCGGGAGGGCGTCCGGGAGGTGGCGCACCCCGACGAACTCCCAGCCGCCGCTGTCCGTCCCGTAGAGGGTGCCCAGGCGGCGGCGGACGGCCGGTTCCAGCGCCGTGGGGCCGCCCGCGCCGAAGGAGCGCCGGCCGAGCACGGTGCTGGCGATCAGCGACGCCCCGGCCGGGGCGTAGGAGCGGTCGACCTCGCTGAGCACCAGGGTGTGCGAGACCAGCCCCCCGCCCGCGCCGATCCGTTCGGCGTCCAGCAGCAGCCGGGGCGTCGGGCAGGGCGACGCGGCGGCGGCGTGGTAGTAGGTGGTGACCGGGTGGTAGTCGGGCTGGTGCAGCCCGGGCAGCAGGTCACCGGCCGCGCGGGCGTCGGTGGCGATGACCACCGCCCGGCTGCCGAAGTGCCCGTGCCGCTCGGTCCGCACCCCGTCCGCGGACACCGAGGTGACCCGGACGCCGAGCCGCAGGCAGTCGGCCGGCAGCCCCTCCGCGAGTTGCCGAGGCAGCGCCGAGAGGCCGGTCGCGGGCAGGCACAGCCGTCCGCGGGCGTAGTCGCGCAGAGCCAGGTCGGCGACCCTGCTGCTGGTGCCGAGGACGGGGTCGCCGAGCAGGGCGACCAGCAGAGGCCGCAGCACCCCGTCCAGGGTGAGGCCGAGCAGCCCGCGTTCGGCCAGCGCCCGTGCGGCGGTCCGTTCCGGACGGGCCATCAGCCGTTCGACGGGCGTCGCGGCCAGCCGCGACAGCGCGGCGGCCAGCCGGGCCCGGCCGATCCGGTACTTCCGGTCCTGACGGTGCGGCAGCACCTCGGGCGCCAACGGGCGCAGGTCGAGCCGGGACAGGTCGAGCACCTCGTCCGGCTCCAGCGAGGCGGTGTTGAGCAGGTGGACGCCGTGGTCCAGCCGGAACCCGTCCCGCTGGTGCCCGGCGGTGCGTCCGCCGATCCGGTCGGCGGCCTCCAGCACGGTGACGGAGAGCCCGGCGTCGGCGATCCGGCGCGCGGCCGAGAGCCCGGCCAGGCCGGACCCCACCACGATGACGTCGACCGGCCGCCGGGCGGGCGCGGTGGGCGGGGTGGGCGAAGCGGCGGTCCTGGCGGGGTGGGCGCGGTTCCGGGGCAGGGGTAGCGGCAGGGGCGTGGGCACTGGCAGGGGCGTTGCTGGCACGGGGCGGCTCCCTCCGTGGCCGGGGGCGTCACTCTGACCGGTCCCGGCCGATGTCCAGGTGATGCCCCGTCAATGCCAAGGTCAGACCGGGAGTTTCAGCCGAAACTGGCGGAACGCGACCATTCGTGCACATTAAGTGACCATTGCTGATCGGTGAAGCGTGTACCGGCGCAGAGCGTGGCAGAGGGTGAAGGGTGCTGTCGCGTGCGCCCCGTCCATGCGCCTGTGCGCCGCCCCCACCTGCGGCGCCCGAAGGGCCCGTGAAGGGCTACAGCGCGGCCTCGATGGCCTGGTCGACGGTCGGGTGGGTGAACTGGAAGCCCGCCTCCAGCAGCCTGGTCGGCAGGACCCGGTGACTGCCGATCACCTCCACCGCCATCTCGCCCAGCGCCGCCTTGAGGGCGAACTCGGGGACCGCGAAAACGGTCGGACGGCGCAGCACCCGCCCCATGGCCGCGGTCACCTCGGCGTTGGTGGCCGGTGTCGGCGCGGTCAGATTGAAGGCCCCGCTCAGGGAGTCGTTGTCGATCAGATACCGGAACGCGGCGACTTCGTCCCGCAGCGAGATGAAGCTCCAGTACTGGCGGCCGTCGCCGAGCCGCCCGCCGAGGCCCAGCTTGAACAGCGGGAACAGCCGGCCCCAGGCCCCGCCCTGCCCGGCCACGACCAGCCCGGTGCGGGCATGGGCCACCCGGATCCCGGCCTCCGCCGCCGCGGCCGTGGACTCCTCCCACTCCACGCAGACCCGGGCCAGGAAGTCGCCCCCGGGCTCCGCGGCCTCGTCGACGACCTGGTCGCCGGTCTGCCCGTAGATCCCCACGGCCGAGCCGCTGACCAGCACCTTCGGCGGCTGGTCGAGCCCGGCCACGGCCTCGGCGACGGTGCTGGTGCCCAGCACCCGGCTGTCGTGGATCTCCTGCTTGTAGGCGGTGGTCCAGCGCCGGTCGGCGACCCCGGCACCGGCCAGGTGCACCACGGCGTCCAGCGGACTGCCGTCCGGGCCCTCGGCCAGGCCCTTGCGGTCGATCTCGCGCAGCCGCGGGTTCCAGCGCACCTCGGTGCTGCCGTCCGCGCGCGCGGCGGGGGGCCGCCGCACCAGGCGGACCACCTGGTGCCCGTCGTCGAGCAGCGAGCGGACGAGGGCGGAGCCGATGAGGCCGGTCGATCCAGTGACAGCGATGCGCATCCCGACATCCTCTCAGGCCGAGCTGTCCACGAGCTTTAAGCTTGCACGCATGTCCACCACCGCCTCCGGCTCCACCACCCCCGGTTCCACCACGTCCGGCCGGCTTGTCGTCCGTACCGCTGAGAGCGGCGACGGGCCGGCCCTCGCCGCGCTCGACTACCGCTGCTGGTCCCGGCTCAGCGACGTGCAGGAGCGCCCCGCGCCGCCTGCGCCCGACGCTGTCTTCTACGACGAACGGCACCTGCCTGAGCACTACCTGCTGGCCCTGCTGGACGGTGAACTCGTCGGCTACATACGCCTGGTGCTGCCGACCTCGCTGCCGAGCAACGCCCACATCAGGACCATCCACGGCCTGGCCGTGGACCCCTCGGTCCGGCGGCACGGCGTGGGCCGCACCCTGATCGAGGCCGCGCTGGCCGAGGCCCGCCGGGTCGGCGCCCGCCGGGTCACCCTCCGGGTCCTGGGCTACAACGCCCCGGCCCGCGCGCTCTACGAGTCGCTGGGCTTCGGGGTCGAGGGGGTCGCCCCCGAGGAGTTCTACCTCGACGGCACGTACGTCGACGACGTCGCCATGGGCCTGACCCTCTGACGTACGGGCCCGACCTCCGCCCCCGAGCAGCAACCAGGGAGCCTGACAGCGTGACCGACTTCCTCGTGATCGGCGAGTGCGTCGCCGACATCGTCCGTACGCCCGGGCAGCCGGACGTCCCGCACCCCGGCGGCAGCCCGGCCAACGTCGCCTACGGCCTGGCCCGGCTGGGCCGGGACACCGCGCTGCTCACCCAGCTCGGCGCGGACCCGATGGGCGCGCTGATCGCCGCCCATCTGCGCTCCGCCGGGGTCACCCTGCTGGCTGAGGGCCGTCCCGACGTGCGCACGCCGACCGCCGTGGTCACCATCGGGCCCGACGGCGGCGCGACCTACAGCTTCGACATCGCCTGGACGCTGGGCCCGGTCGAGCCGCTGCCGACCGCGCCCCCGCACGTCCACCTGGGCTCGATCGCCGCCGTGACCGCCCCGGGGGCCGCCTCGGCCCTGGCCGTGGTCGAGGGGCTGCGCCCGGAGGCGTCCGTCAGCTACGACCCGAACATCAGGGCCGCGCTGCTCGGGGACCGGGCCGAGGTGGTCCGGCAGGTCGAGCGCTGTGTCGCGCTGAGCGACCTGGTCAAGGCCAGCGACGAGGACCTGGCCTGGCTCTATCCGGGTGACAGCCACCAGGCCGTGGCCGCCCGCTGGCTCGCCCTCGGCGCCGCCGCGGTCCTGGTCACGCTCGGCGGAGACGGCGCGGTCGGCTGGACCGGCACCGCCCGCGCGGCCGTCCCCGGCGTGCCCACCACCGTGGTGGACACCGTCGGCGCGGGGGACTCCTTCATGTCCGCGGTCCTGGACGCCCTGGCCGACCGCGAGCTGCTCGGCAGGGCGGCCCGTCCGGCGCTGGCCGCCCTGGACGCCGCCGTACTGGCGGCGGTGCTGGGGCAGGCCGCCGCGGCAGCGGCGATCACCGTCTCCCGGGCGGGGGCCAACCCGCCCGACCGGGCCGAACTGCGGGCCGGCCAGGAGCCTGGCCAAGAGCCCGGCCGGCAGCCTGCTCAGGAGCCGTAGCGGTCCCAGAGCCGGGGGAAACGTTCCGCCATGGTCCGTGCGTTGTCGAAGTCGATGCTGTCGCCGCTGGGCTCACCCGTTTTGGTGCGGATCCCCAGGTCCGGCAGCGGCAGCGCGGTCAGCTGCTCATAGGCCTGCGCGGCGGCGTCGCCCAGTTCCTCGGCGTCGCCGTCGTCCTCCTCGTCGAAGTCGGGGACCAGGTCCGCCAGCTCGTCGGGATCGGCGAGCGCGCCCTCGAAGACCTCCCGGCCCTGGCCGACCAGCCAGCAGCAGAAGAACTCGAAGCCCTCCTCGCTCGCCCCGCCGAGCAGCAGGTCCGCCGCTCCCCACACGTCCCACCGCCACGCTCGCGCCAACCTCGCCTCGAACAGCCGGGCAAAGTCGATCACCTCGTCCGGTGTCCGCTCCCCAAGCCGTTCGACCAGCAGGTCCGCGTGCTCCACCGGGTCGCCCTGGGCGCCTTCGCGGGTGTCGTCGATCAGCTGCCAGAAGTCCGTCTCGTCCATGCCCTGATCCTCGCAGGTATTTCTGGCCATTGCCCCCGGCGGACGGATCCGCGGCCGGTGCCGCGCCGCCGTGCCGGGGGATCACGGCAACTCGCCGCCCCTGCGACGTGCGGCGAGTAGCGTCTGACCTGTCGTCAAGCGGATTCGCAGGGGGAGTGGGGGCGGTGGGATGACAGGCATCGAGATCGCGGTCGGATGTGTCTTCGCCTGGGCTGTGCGGAAGGCCCGCCGTGTCGGCGGCAAGGCCGACGCGGAGTTCGACCGGGCGCTGGACGCCGGCCTGGAGCAGGTCCATGAGCTGGTCAGCCGGAAGCTGGGCGACGACTCGGTGCTGCAGCGGGTGCGGGAGGAGGCCGAGGCCGGCCAGGCCGAGCTGTCCCCGCGCACCAGCCAGCGGCTGGCCCTCGCCCTGGAGGAGGAGGCGGAGCGGGACGGCGGCTTCGCGCTGGCCCTCCAGCAGGCCGTCGACGCGCTGCCCGCCGCGACGAGTGAGGTGCTGCATGTGCACAACGAGATCAAAGACGGCAGGTTCCAGGGCCTGACCATCCAAGCCGGCAAGATCAACCATCTTGCTGTCACCGATCAAGGACCGGGACAGCCCCCTCCCCGGTGACCGGGACCCAACGCCGCTGCCCCCGGCTCCGCCGAGGCGGGACCGGGGGCAGCGGCGTTGTGCTGCGGGTGCGGACTACAGGCCGAGGTCGCCCTCGAAGGCGCCCTCTTCCAGGCGGGCCTTGACGGTGCCCAGGAAGCGGGCGGCGTCGGCGCCGTCGACCACGCGGTGGTCGTAGGACAGGGCCAGGAAGACCATGTCGCGGACCGCGATGGTCTCGCCCAGCTCCGGCGTGGTGACGACCACGGCGCGCTTGACCGTCGCGCCGATGCCGAGGATCGCGACCTGCGGCGGCGTGAAGATCGGGGTGTCGAACAGCGCGCCGCGCGAGCCGGTGTTGGTGATGGTGAAGGTGCCGCCGGACAGCTCGTCCGGCTTGACCTTGTTGTCCCGGGTGCGGGCGGCGAGGTCGGCGGTCTTCTTGGCGATGCCGGCGATGTTGAGGTCGCCCGCATCGTGGATGACCGGGACCATCAGGCCGCGCTCGGTGTCCACCGCGATGCCGATGTGCTCGGCGGCGTGGTAGGTGATCGAGCCCTCGGCGTCGTTGACGGTCGAGTTGACGATCGGGTGGGCCTTGAGCGCCTCGGCCGCGGCCTTGACGAAGAACGGCATCGGCGAGAGCTTGACGCCCTCGCGCGACTGGAAGCCGGACTTGGCCTGGTTGCGGAGCCGCATCACCCGGGTGACGTCGACCTCGACCACCGTGGTCAGCTGGGCGGTGGTCTGGATCGCCTTCAGCATGTTGTCGGCGATGACCTTGCGCATCCGGGTCATCTTGACGGTCTGGCCGCGCAGCGGGGAGACCGCGGCGATGGTCGTCGGGGCCTTGGCGGTCGCCGCGGCCGGGGCCGGGGCGGCAGCGGCACGGGCGGCCTCACCTGCGGCGATGACGTCCTGCTTGCGGATCCGGCCACCGACGCCAGTGCCCTGCACCGAGCCCAGGTCGACACCCTGCTCGGCCGCGAGCTTGCGGACCAGCGGGGTGACGTAGGCGTCGGCGGTCTCGGCGGCGGGCGCCTGCAGCGGGGCCGAGGGGGCGGCGGGCGCGACTGGAGCGGCGACCGGCGCGGGCGCGGCCGGGGCCACCGGGGCCGGGGCGGCGACCGGAGCCGGGGCGGCAGCCACCGGGGCCGGCGCGGGGGCCGGAGCCGCGACCGGGGCGGGCGCGGGAGCGGCACGCCCTGGGTGAACGTGATGGCGAAGGCC